>CAZWJM010000077.1:0-5749 GCA_964634435.1 uncultured Oscillospiraceae bacterium
CCTCCGCACCACAGCAGTGCGGAGGGTTTTATCATTTGCTATTCTTTTTCGATTTCAAATGCATCAGCACGAGGGCTACAGCGGCGGCGATGACGAGCAGCCATAGCGCGGCCGTGAGCACTTCAAGGTCGTACTCCCATATGAAATATTTATAGCTGTGGCCGGTTAAGTCGGCGCTCCAGGTGTACCACCGCTCGCCGTTTTGGTACGTTACGGCCGGTACCTCGACCTCGATAAAGCGCGAGAGCAGGTAGATGACGAAGTTTGAAAACAGGCCGATTGCGGCGGCGCACAGCGCAACGACGGTCTTCAGCCTCCGCTTTGCGGCGCCGGCGGTCTTTTGGACGGCGGGAATGTCGCTGTCGCTTTCATAATCGTCGTTTAAAAGATAGTCGGCCGAGACGCCGAACAGCTTTGATAATTGCAGGATATTCGACGCATCCGGCTGGGCAGAGCCGACCTCCCAGCGCGATATCGCCTGCCGCGACACATTGAGCCTATCGGCAAGCTCCTCCTGCGACAGACCCTGCTGCTTCCTAAGTGCGAGGATCTTTTCGGACAGCTTCACATTAAAAACCTCCTTTGTTTGCTGAAATCAGCATACATTGACCGGCGCAATATTACCACCAACCGAACTTTACAATTGCGCAACAAGACTTTACATCGCCTGTCTGCGCAGAATAAACTCCTGCACCGGGGCGCCGAACTCCTCGCCAAGCCTGCCTTCGGCAAATCCGAGGCGCCTATAAAACACGCGGGCGGCTTCGCCCTCGGAAACGCCTGCGCGATAGGTCGTCACCGTGACGTCGCGTGTCGGGTCAAGGAAGGTCAGCATATATGCAACAAGCTGCTCGCCGACATGCATCCTGCGCCGCTCGGGTGCGACAGCAAGAAAGCAGAGCATGCTTAGTTCCTTTGAAAACAGCAGTGCGCCGATGCATTTTCCGCGCTCGAATGCGCCGATAGCCTCGCCTGTGCGCACGAAGTCAAGCATCGTCGCCTGATGATCGTCAAGGCCATGCTGCGTTTCAAGTCCAGGGAAGCTGTCCCTTACGCTGCTGACAAGCTCCATCCACGCGCCGATGTCGCGCGCCGATGCACGTCGAATCTCCAATTTGTTCACCTGCCTGTTGTCTTAATCCCAAAGAATTTCCGTTATAGCATCCAAATCCATAGCCCAGCCGCACTCGGAGCAACCTATTTTTTCGGGCGGCTCGTCAAGCATTTTCATCACAGCGCTGCATTTATTGCAGCGCTGTCTGTTAAAATAGCTTTTTGCATTATTAGCTTTCAGCACGACGTGATATTCGTTTTGCACGTTTCCGCACCTGCACTGATATATCTCCAAAGAAGCATCCAAAATGTGCTCCGGATGCTCATTGACGAAAACCTTTGCCTGCTTCCCGTATAAACCCGCCTGTACATCATCTTCAATCTCGGGTGGATTGGGGCAAACAAAGCCGATACCCATCCTAAGCGTAGTTTCATGCTTGCACTTCGGACATTTATAAATGAATGTGTTGCCCATCGCTTAAACTCTGCCGCCCCTTTTTAATGCATTATTATACATTATTATATCACGCCGCTGTGTCTTGGGCAAGAATTTCAATTTACAAGGCAGGACACGCTAAGCATCAGGCAAAAGCCCAGCAGCAGGGCATAGGTGACAAGGCTGCCGTCGCCGCGCCGGTGCGTCTGCGGTATCATGTCGCCGGAAACGACAAACAGCATCGTGCCAGCCGCAAACGCGAGGGCAAACGGCAGTATCGCCGACGACAGCGTGATGGCAAAATAGCCGAAGAATACGCCGAACACCTCAACAGCGCCGCTTATAAACGCAACGATCGCCGCGCGCCGCCGTCCGGCTCCGGCCTTGAGCAGCGGCGGGATTATTATCATCGCCTCGGGTATGTTCTGAAACGCGATGCCGCTCGTGACGGTCACGGCGTCGCTCAAATCGCCCGTGCCGAAGCTCACTCCCGCGGCGATGCCCTCGGGAAAGTGGTGGATGGCGATGGCCGCCGCGAAAATGAGCGCGTGCCGCCCGGCGCTGCTGTTTGCAGCACCTCCCGTGAGGCGCGGCGTGAGCGCACCGAGGCCACTCAGGAAAAGCGCACCGCAGAATATGCCCAGCGGCGTGAGCCATAGGGCGCTCGAGCCCGAAAACTCCATCGAGGGCTCGACAAGGCCGATTATCGCTGCGCACAGCATTATCCCCGCTGCCGCCAACGTGACCGAGTCCTCGATGCGCGGCGGGATATCCTCAAACAAAAAACCTATAACGGCGCCGACGAGGCTGCACAACGCTATCCCGCCCGCCGTTATGACTGCATAGATCATACGATTCCCCCATTATGCCGTATTCTATGCCGGCGGGGCAAATTTGTGATTGACAAGAGTGGGATTATACAATATTATAAGATTAGTATAATTTAATACGACTTATCAAAAGCTGTATCAGCATTTTAAGGAGAAGCAATATGAAAAGATCAGTTCGCATTTTGTGCCTTGTTCTGGCGCTTGTGATGTGCGCATCGATGCTCACCGGCTGCAAGAAGACAGACCCCGACCCCGCGCTTCCGGAGAATACCGCGCCGGTGTTCGACCCTGCGGCCTATGTCAAGGGCGGCCTTGACGCCGTGTACCTCGGCCAGTATTCCGATGAGTATCTTGCCATGCTCGGCTCGACCGAGGATAAATGCGCGGCAAGCTACGAAAACGGCATGCAGGTGAGCATGCAGGTGTTCGCGGCGTATTTCGGCATCGAGCTTGACGGCTGCAGCGAAGCGGTAAAGGCCGAGCTTCTTGAGCTTATGAAATCGATGTACGCCAAGGCAAACTACTCCGTCGGCACGGTCACGCAGACCGACACTGGCTACACGGTCGAAGTCAGCATAAGCCCGCTGGCATCCGTGGCTCAGGCGGCGCAGAACGATTATCCCGCCTTTGCAAAGGATGCGGCCACGCGCCTTTCCGAGGGCACGCTCGACAAAAGCTCGCAGAGCTTCAAGGACTGGTGGGCGCGCTCGATAGCTTCAATGGTCAGCGCCCGCGTGGCAGCGCCGGAATATTTCGACGCGCAGACCGTCGCCGTGACGCTCACGAAAACGGGCGAGGGCGTGTACGCCTTTGCGGGAACGAGCCTGTCGGATGTCGACGCGCTTGTCGTCCCGTATCCGACCTACGCAAGCTGACATGCGGAAGAATTAATAGAATAAGCAGGCTTCCCTCTGTGTATTTGCACGGAGGGAAAACTTTTGTTTGAGATTATATATAAATATTCGCACAAGATTTTTAACAAAAGCCTTGACAAAAGTTAAAATCGGTGCTATATTAGCACTCGAAGAACAAGAGTGCCAACACTCCGGAGGCGTGAGTGCTAAATGAGTATCAGCGAACGAAAAAAGAAAATACTCGGCGCACTGGTCGATGAATACATCAAAACGGCAGAGCCTGTGGGCAGCAAGGCCATAGCGGGCATCGCCGGCATCGGCTGCAGCAGTGCAACGATACGCAACGAGCTTGCAGAGCTTACGGCGCTGGGATATCTCGAGCAGCCGCATACGTCAGCAGGGCGCATCCCGACCCCGGCCGGGTACAGGATGTATGTTAACGAGCTTATGCAGAAGCAGAAGCTTTCGCTGGAGGAGACGGAGGATATAAACCGCCGCCTTAACGAAAGGCTCGACCAGCTTGACGGGCAGATGCGCGACGTCGGAAAGCTTGCCTCCCAGCTCACGGATTATCCGGCGCTTGCCCTTGCAACCTACGCTCCGGCGACGATAAAGCGCTTTGACCTTATTTACATTGACGCAAACACCTTTATCATCGTCGTGATGCTCAGCAACAACACGGTGAAAAATAAGCTCGTTCACCTGCCCGTGTCGGTCGACCAGCAGATGATACAGAAGCTTGCAACGCTCTTTAACGCAAACTTCACCGGTATTTCCGGAGATAAGGTCACGCCCCTGCTCATATCTTCGACAGAGCGCGCCTCGGGCGACACGATGGGGCTTACGGCGGTCATAGCGTCCTTTACGATGGAGACGCTCGAGAGCCAGCACGGAGTTGAGGCCTACGTCACGGGCGAGAACAGACTGCTCAGCCAGCCGGAGTTCCGCGACCCGGACAAGGCGCATAAGCTGATAAATTACCTCGCCGACGGCGGCCACGTCATCGCCGACGCGGAAAACGGATTTTTCGACGACGAGAGCGAGGTCAGGGTCCTGATAGGGCCGGAGAACATCGCCGAGGAGCTGAAGGATTCAAGCGTTGTTATAGCAAGCTATGACATGGGCGATAATACTAAGGGCCTGATCGGTGTGGTCGGCCCGACGAGAATGGACTATTCGGCGGTCGCCGCGAAGCTGAGCTTCTTGGCTGCGGGACTGTCAAGGCGGCTCGGGGGCGGCGGAGCTCCGCCATCGGGTATGCATAATAAGCTGATAATCAAGGGGGATGACATCATAGATGAGCAGTAAGAAAGACAAAGCGGCCGAGGAAGCCGCAGTCGAGGAAAAGATAGAGGAAGTCACCGAGCAGACGGCCGAGGCTGCACCCGAGGCAGAGGAAAAGGCCGAAAGCAAGAAGGATAAAAAGCAGAAGAAGGAGAGCAAAAAGGAGGCCGAGATAAAGGAAACGGCCGAAAAGCTCATCCAGGAGGAAAAGGAAAAGTACCTGCGCCTTGCCGCCGAGTACGATAACTTCCGCAAGCGCAGCCAGCGCGAGCGCGATGGCCTGTATGCCGACATAAAGGCCGACACGCTGCTCAAATTCCTGCCGGTGTACGATAATCTCGAGCGGGCGCTCAACACGCCCACGGCCGACGAAGCCTATCGCAAGGGCGTCGAGATGATAATGGGTCAGTTCAATCAGACCCTTGAAAAGCTCGGCATAAGCGAGATAGAGGCACTCGGCAAAACCTTCGACCCGAACATGCATAACGCAGTCATGCACGTCGAGGATGAGGCCTACGGCGAAAACGAAGTCGTCGAGGTGTTCCAAAAGGGCTTCAAGCTCAATGACAAGGTGATCCGTTTTGCCATGGTAAAAGTGGCGAACTGATTATATAAACTGACAACTGGTATATTATTGACTTTCAAATAGGAGGAACTAATCATGGGTAAGATCATAGGTATTGACCTCGGTACAACTAACAGCTGCGTGTCCGTCATGGAGGGCGGCGAGGCAGTCGTCATCGCAAACGCAGAGGGCGCACGCACCACTCCGAGCGTTGTTGCATTCACTAAAACCGGCGAAAGAATGGTAGGTCAGGTCGCAAAGCGCCAGGCCATCACCAATCCCGATAGAACCATAGCATCCATTAAGCGCGAGATGGGCTCGGCCTACAAGGTCACCATCGACGAAAAGGCATACACTCCGCAGGAGATCTCCGCAATGGTGCTGCAGAAGCTCAAGGCTGACGCTGAAAGCTACCTCGGCCAGCCCGTCACCGAAGCGGTCATCACCGTTCCCGCATACTTCACCGACGCACAGCGTCAGGCAACCAAGGACGCAGGCCGCATCGCAGGCCTCGATGTCAAGCGTATCATAAACGAGCCGACCGCAGCCGCACTGGCCTACGGCCTGGATAAGGAAAGCGATCAGAAGATCATGGTCTACGACCTCGGCGGCGGCACCTTCGACGTCTCCGTCCTCGAGATCGGCGACGGCGTCATCGAAGTTCTTGCAACTGCCGGCAACAACCGTCTCGGCGGCGACGACTTCGACGCATGCATCACCAAGTACC
>CAZWJM010000078.1:0-5623 GCA_964634435.1 uncultured Oscillospiraceae bacterium
TGCACCAAATCAGCACAAAAACAAACCTCCGTACAGCCGATGTACGGAGGTTAAAATTTTGCTTTATCCTGCGGGACGCGAGAGCGTTATGGTTTTCTGCGCACCCTCGAACCGGGACACCGCAATAACCGTATAAGGATGGAGCTAAAGCGCCATGGAAAGGGCGAGCTGCTTGTTTTTGTACTCGGGGCGGCCGGTGACTTCGCTGATGACGCGCGCCTCGGGCGGAAGGCTGCACTCGGACTCGGCGTAGCAGAACATGACGGCGCGGTCGGCGCTGAAGGGGTAGACGTCGATCTCGAAGCGGTGGCTGTCGAACACGAAGCGGTACTTGCGCTTTGCGACGCTCTGCAGCTCGGGGTCGGCCTCGAGCAGGTACTGGTGGTACTCACGCTCGCTGATGCGGCGCTCGGTGTCCCACTTGCCGTCGGGACGGAAGTGCTTTTCGGTGTAAAAATACATGTTCTCGCCGCCGTTATCCTGCCGCCGGACGCGGCGCTCGATGGCGGGATTGGTCATGCGCAGGTAGGTCTGCACCATGTCGACGCCGATGGCGCTGTACTTTGCGCGCAGCAGCTCCATGTCGGGCATTTCGATGAGGTATTTGCGCTTTTTGACCATGGGCTCGGGCTCACCGATGACGCGGTAGATCTCGCGGATGGCGCGGTTGAGCTTGTCCTCGAAGTTGACGGAGTTGTCGATGATGCGCAGGCGGGGGTAGCCGCTCCACGCGCGCAGGGTGCGGTCGTCCATCTCGCGGGCGTACTCGATCGACTCGCTGCGCGCCTCGTTGCCGAGGTCGTAGGCAAACTCCGCGCCCTTGGCGCAGGTGACCAGGTGCAGCACGGCGTCATAGCCCGCGAGCACCTCGCGCTCGGTCTTGCCGGCGACGCGCAGCAGCGTTTCGGCAAACTCGTCGTCGCTGATGTAGGCCTTGTCGTCGAGCAGGGCGCGGTCGTAGATGATCAGCACGTTCTCCTCCGGCACGACCTCCGCGGCCGCGAGCGCGAGCTTCTCCTTATGCACCTGGTCGGCGATGACGAAGTCCTGGAACTTCAGCATGGACATGCACACGCCGAAGGGGTTGATGCCGAAGCCCGAGATGAGCTCCGTTGCCGTTTCGGGAATGGTGATGACGCGCCAGCCGTCGGCGTGCTCAAACAGCTTGAGTATGCGGCTGATGAGCGTGGTCTTGCCCGCGGCCGGCCCGCCCGTGAGCACGATTTTTACTATTCTCTTCTCCATTTTTTTAATCGCCTTTCTGTGTTACTTATACGTATATTGCGCTTGCCCGGTTCGTGGGTGCGCAGGAGACCATCGCGCTGGTCTATGTCCGCAGGTGCGGAGCAGTGTTTGTTGGGTGTTGTTTTGCACTAAATTAGTGCAATCGCACCCTTGTAGGGGCGGGTCTTGACCCGCCCGTTTGTAGCGTCTTGTTTTGCACCAAAATAGAACAACATTGTTGTCACGCGCGTTTTGCCTCCCCTGTGCAAGGGGAGGTGGGTCGGCGGCAGCCGAGCCGGAGGGGTTGTTACCAGTGTATGGATGTAGCTGACGGACACCATTAGTTCCCTCCTCGGAGCGTAGCTCCTGCGGTCGGTTGCTAAAAACATGCCACCGGCATGTTTTCTTTACGCACCGACACCTTCCCCTCAAGGGGAAGGCTTATTGTGCAACCGACCACAAGGGGAAGGCTTTTTTGCACCAATTCAGCACAACGCGTGCCCCGTTTACACGTAGGAGATATCGACCGTGACGACGGCGAAGTGGTTGGGGAGCTTTTCCTCGACCGTGCGGCAGATCGTGCGGCGGAAGTCCTCGGCGGACATGTGCGCGCCGGTGTCCATCACCGCGTCAAAAATCAAATTCGTATGGCTCGGGCCGACGACGATGCGCAGGTCGTGGATGCTCACGAGGCCGTCGACGCCGCTCAGCGCGGCAATGAGTGCCTCACGCTCGGCGCTCAGCAGCTCGTTATCGGTCTCGACGGGGTCCATGTGTATCGTCGCGTCGCAGCCGAGGGCGGATTTCAGCTCGCGCTCGATGAGGTCGATGCTGTCGTGCAGCGCGAAAATGTCGCCGCGGCCGTCGACTTCGGCGTGCAGCGAGATCATGCGGCGGCCGGGGCCGTAGTCGTGGATGACGAGGTCGTGCATGCCCAGCACCGTGCCGGAGGCCATGACGATGCGCTCGATATCGCCAACAAGCTCGGGGTCGGCCGCCTGACCGAGCAGCGGTGAGAGCGTATCCTTTGCCACGCCATAGCCGGCCAGCAGGATGAACACCGCCACCGCGGCGCCCGCCCAGCCGTCGATATTCACGTCCAGCACCACCGACACGCCCATCGACACCAGCACCACCGCCGTCGCTATCGAGTCTGTCAGGCTGTCCGTGCCCGTCGCGCTCATGGCAGACGACGAGATCTTTTTGCCGATCGCGCGGTTATACGCGAACATGTACAGCTTCACGAGGATCGACACCAGCAGGATCGCCGCGGGCAGCAGACCCGCTTCCACGGGCTCGGGCGTCACGATCTTCTCGACCGAGCTTATCAGCAGCTCGACGCCCATCACGATGATCAGCGCCGCGACCGCAAGGCCGGAAATGTACTCTATCCTGCCGTGGCCGAAGGGGTGGTCGGGGTCGGGCTTTTTGCCCGACAGCCGGAAGCCCAGCAGCGATATCGCACTCGCGCCCGCGTCCGACAGGTTGTTGAACGCGTCGGCGGTTATCGCGATCGAGCCGGATATCACGCCCGCCGCGTACTTGCCCGCAAACAGCAGCACGTTCAGGAATATGCCCAGCAGACTGCACAGCGTGCCATACGCCTTGCGCGTCGCCGCGTTGCCGTACGCCGTCGGCTCCTTTATAAAAATCCTTGCCAGCAACTTCACCATTTTTTCAATAGCGCTTTAGCGCTCTCCTTATACATATTTTGCGGTAGCCCGGTTCGCAACCGCGCAGCAAACCGCAGCGCTGGTCTACGTCCGCAAGTGCGGAGCAAATTTTTTGCGGTGTCCCGGCTGCTGCCGCAGGGGCGTATCGCATTGAGATTGTGCCAATACGGTAATTGCGGTTGCCCGCTTCGAGGCTGCGCAGGAGACCATCGCGCTGGTCGCGTACCGCGGGTGCGGAGCAGTGTTTTGCAGCGCACCGAATTAGTGCGAAATAAGCCTTCCCCTTGAGGTCGGTGCGTTAAGAAAACATGCCACCCATTGAGCCTTCCCCTTGAGGGGAAGGTGTCGGTGCGTTAAGAAAACACGCCGGTGGCATGTTTTTAGCATCCGACCGCAGCGGCTATGCCGCGAGGAGGGAACTAATATAACCGCTGCTTTTTGCCTCCCCTGTGCAAGGGGAGGTGGGTCGGCGTTAGCCGAGCCGGAGGGGTTGTTACCAATCCATAAAGTTTAGTCAGCAGCAAAAGAGAAGTGCCGGTTACAACCCCTCAGTCAGCTTCGCTGACAGCTCCCCTTGCACAGTGGAGCCAAGGGCGCAAGTCGTCACATGCAGCACATATTTTGCACCAAATCAGAGCAACAACTGTCCGCTGTCAACTATCAACTGTCAACTGCATTCTAACACCTCATTATATCGCATTGCGCGGCGCACCGCCATTGTCACACATGCACAAAAATGTGTGTTCAATTCTATACGATTTGACTAAGCCTATGATATTCAACGGTAAACCGTTTAATTTAACACATTGCGTATAGTTGTAAAATTTTCGCCACAGCGTTGATTTTCTTGCAATAACATAGTAAAATAGGCTCAAATAATATTCTATACACCAAGGAGTGTGATACCGTGGAAACGGGAAAGTTTAAGAAAGAGGACAGGCGGGTAAAGTATACGAAGAAGGCGATCCGTGAGGGCTTCCTCCGCCTGCTCGAGCAAAAGCCCATCGAGAAGATCTCGGTCACGGAGATCTGCCGCGAGGCAGACATCAACAGGGGCACGTTCTATGCCCACTATTCCGACCCCTACGAGCTTCGCCGCTGCCTGGTCAAGGAGCTCACCGACGCCATGGAAGAGCGCGTGCACGATTACGGCGTAAGGCGCCTGACGACGGAGGAGTCGCTGGAGCTTTTAAAGGAGCACAAGGAGCTGTGCCAGGTCTTTGCCGGCCCGAACGGCGACCAGGACGCGATGCTGCGCATCGTTGCAAAGCACGCGGACGATTATCTCGACCTGCTGACCCGTCAGACCGGCGAGATGACCGAAAAAATGCGCGAGTGCCTGAAGATGCTGCTCGTGTCGTCCATATCGACAGTGTTCAAGTACTGGCTGGATAACGACATGGCGGCCGACCCCGCGTATGTCGCTGAAGTTATCGACACCTACTGCACGCAGGGCGTCAACGGTTTTGTGAAAGAATAGATTTACATAATGTGTTGATAACTCTGTTGAAAATGTGCAAAACCCTTGTATTTCAAGGCGTTTGTTCATCGAATGTACATTTGTTTGAGAAAGGCTGAAGCCCATGAAGAAGATATTATCCCTGCTGCTGGCGTGCGCGATGCTGCTTTCGCTGTGCGCGTGCAGCAAGTACAGCGACAATGAAACGCGCTCGCCGGTGCCGCGCTATGACGTGACGGTCGGCTACGGTTTTAATTCCGAAAGGCTCACGACCGAGGGCGGCGAGGACTATTTTTACAAGGATATCGCAACGGTCGAGGTCAGCTCCAAGGACGAGCGCGCGGCTCAGCGCATCAACGCGTCCCTGGCCGAGCTGTTCGTGAAGTTCAGGGCCGATGCGGAGTATACGCGCAAGGTGGCCGAGGATCAGACCGAGGGCAGCATGGTCGAGCTTCGCTATGCGGCGACGGCGGCGGCCCAGCGCTGCGATGTGCGCGTTTTGAGCCTGACCTTTGATGTCTCGCAGGACATGGGCGGCGTCCACGCCGACTACACGCGCCTGAGCCGCAGCTATAATGCCGACAGCGGCGAGCTGCTGACATTGGACGACATCGCGCGCGACGATGCGCAGCTTCGCACCTACATCAAGAGCTACGTCGTCGGCATCGCGGCCGGCGCTATCCAGGCAGATGCCGAGTCTGTCGCCACGGGCTCGGACATGCTGTTCGACGATTTTGAAACGACCATCGGCAACATCGTCGACGAGGGCAGCAACTGGTATTTTAACAGCGAGGGTCTCGTCGTGTACGCCAATCCCTACGACATCGCGCCCTACAGCATGGGCGTCATGACCTTCCAGATACCGTATGCGGCGCTGGCGGAGTTCATTTACGACGACTTCATGCCCGTCGCCTACGAGGGAGAGAACGGCATGGTTCTGGCCGATGACGGCGATAAGATCGACCGCGAGAGCATCGAGCTTGTCGGTGCAGTGACGGTCGACGCCGAGGGACAGAGCGTGGTGCTTTCGGCTGAGGAGACGGTGTACGATGTGCGCCTGTACACTGCCGATAAGTCGCTGTGGCAGCGCAATTATCTGACCACCGGCGAGGGCGTCGAGGTCATAAGCTTCATCCCCGACGGCGAGCCGGCCATCATGGTCGCCTACCGCCTTGCCGACGGCACCGAGATCGTCCGCGGCATCTCCCAAAGCGGCGAAAACACCTCCATCATCCTCATCGATCCTTTTTCGGAGGCGAATTGACGC
>CAZWJM010000079.1:0-5512 GCA_964634435.1 uncultured Oscillospiraceae bacterium
GCGAGCCGTTCGGGATAGACGAGAGCTGGCTGGACATAACAAACTGCCTCGCCTGCCCCGACCCTGTCGTGACGGCGCAGGAGATACGTCACCGCGTTAAGGCGGAGACGGGGCTTACGGTGAGCGTCGGAGTGTCGTGGAATAAGACACTTGCAAAGCTCGGTTCGGACTACAAAAAGCCCGACGCCGTGACGGTCATCGACCGCGAGCATTTTAGGAGCATGGTCTGGCCGCTTCCTGCCTCGGAGCTTCTAATGGTCGGGCGCAGCACGCGGCGCGAGCTTTCACGCATGGGGATACAGACGATAGGCGAGCTTGCACTGACAGACCCCGAGCTTTTGCGCGCACGCTTCGGGAAAAGCGGCGTGACCATCTGGCGATACGCAAACGGCCTGGACGACTCCCGCGTGCGCAGGGCAGGGGAGGAGGAGCCGCCGCAGTCGATAGGCAACAGCGTCACCCTCGCACACGACATTGCCGACGAGCGCCAGGCGCGCGAGACGCTGCTGATGCTGGCCGACAGCGTGTCGAGCCGTTTGCGCCGGCAAAAGCTGAGGTGCAGGACGCTCGAGGTCGCTCTGCGCTCGGATGAGCTTCAGTGGCGCACGCACAGGCTGCGTCTTAGATACGCAACGGACGTGACGAGCGAGCTTGCCGCCATCGGCCTTGACCTCACCCGCGCCAGCCACGATTTCAGCCGCCCTCTGCGCAGTATGGGCCTGCGCGCGCTGGAGCTCGTGCATGCGGACGAGGAAGAGCAATTTGACATATTCATAGATTATGTCAACCTAAATAAACAGCGCGGCATCGACTCCACCGTGGACAGGATCCGCGCAAAATACGGCGCCGGGAGCATCACCCGCGCAAGCCTTCTCGGTGAGCCGACGATCGAAAATCTGGAGTTTTGTTCGCTACCGGATTGAATATAGGGCGATAAAATGTTATTATCATAAAAAATACTTCGGAGAGTGAATTATGACAGAAAAACTTTACTATATCGACAGCCATATGAAGCGCTTCACCGCCACCGTAACAAGCTGCGTGGAAAACGGCGGCAGGTATGAAGTTACGCTCGACCGCACGGCATTTTTCCCCGAGGGCGGCGGTCAGCCGGGCGACGTCGGATACATAGGTGATGTGCGCGTTTTCGACACGCATGAGAGGGACGATGATGTTCTGCATTATGTAAACCAGCCGATCTCGCCCTGCGCCGAGGTCGAGTGCGTCATCGACTGGGATACGCGCTTCCGCAGGATGCAAAATCACTCCGGCGAGCATATCCTGTCCGGCCTCGTGCATAAGAAATATGGGTACAACAATGTCGGTTTCCACATGGGCAGCGATGTTGTGACGATAGATTTCGACGGTGAGCTGAGCGCCGAGCAGCTGTCTGCCCTCGAGCGCGAGGCAAACTACGCCATCGCCGCAAACTACCCCGTGCGCGTGAGCTATCCGACGCCGGAGGAGCTTGAAATGCTCGATTACCGCAGCAAAAAAGAGCTCAGCGGCGCTGTGCGCATAGTTGAGATCGAGAATACGGACCTTTGCGCCTGCTGCGCCCCGCACGTCAGCACGACGGCCGAGGTCGGCACGCTCCGCATACTCACCTCCGAGCGTCGCCGCCGCGGGGGAGAGGGCGTGCGCATAACCATGCTCTGCGGCCTTGACGCTTATGACAACGAGGTCGTCATAAGCCAAAATAACACTGAGATATCAACGCTTTTGTCGGCAAAGCGCAACGAAACTGCGGCAGCCGTGCGCCGCGTGATGGGCGAAACGGAAAAGCTCAAAGCGCGCGTATCGGAGTTAAGCTGTACCCTCGCCGCGATGCGGGCCGAGGCGATAGAGCCGACCGAGGGGAACCTCTGCATGTTCGACAGCGTTTTGGACGAGCCGGCCCTGCGTCAGCTCGTGAATGAGGCCGTCAAAAAATGCGGCGGCGTTGCGGCCGTGTTTTCCGGCAGCGACGAGGGCGGCTATCGCTACATCATCGGCAGCGCCTCCGTCGACCTCCGCAAAGCGGCAAAAATTATCAACGCCGGCATCTCCGGCCGCGGCGGCGGCAGTCCGGAGATGATACAGGGTAGCTGTACAGCGTGTTCGGCAACTATTAAAAATTTTTTAACTAACTTCACAGTTTAGACATGATAAGTATAAATGTCTAACAAAAAACGGCTGAAAAATGCCCGAAATGTTGATTTATCTTACAAATTGCAATTGACAAGAATATGACATTTTGCTAAAATGGATAGGTACAAAAGGGGCGAAATATACCCTTGGAATATTTCAGCAAAAAATATTTTTTTATGGGGGGTTATCCGTGAGAGACCTTAAGCATCTGATTTACTTTGAGAACCTGCTTCAGGAAGCCAACAATGAGCTGGTTCAGCAGGCAAAGGCAGAGGGCAAATACGCCATCGGCTACACCTGCTACTTCATGCCTGAAGTACTTCTCGACCTGGGCGGCTGCTTCTCCGTTCGTCTGAGAGCACCGCGCTGCACTTCTCCCGACATTGCGACCTACTACATGTCCGCTCGCGTATGTCACTACGGCCGCAGCCTTTTCGAGCGCGCACTCGAAGGCGGCTTCAACTTCCTCGATGCACAGATGGCAACCGAGACCTGCACCGTCACCTGCCGCTTCCAGGAGCACATCAAGCCCAAGCACCTTGATTCCGTCAAGGACATGAACGTCATCCAGAACGACAAGTTCTTCTGCGAGTTCACCGACGTTCCCTTCAAGAACACCGAGTCCGACTATGAGTACTACTGCAAGCAGCTCAGAGCACACGTTCTGACCCCGCTGAACGAGAACCTCGGCATCGATGTGTCCGACAAGGCACTGCTTGAAGCAATCGAGCAGCACAACGAAGTATGCAAGCTCATAAACGAGATCGGCGATTACCGCAAGCTCGACAATCCCACCATCACCGGCTATGAGTTCCACGTCATCCAGCTCGTCTCCCTCGTATGCCCGAAGTACCTCATCCTTCCGTACCTGCGTGAGACCGCTGAGGAAATGAAGACCCGTGAGCCCGACGACAAGTGGCCGTTCCGCTGCAAGGTCGTCCTCGCAGGCTCCGAAAACGACGATCCCGACTTCACCAAGCTCATCGAGAGCTGCGGCGCAGAGGTCGTTTGCGACCGTTACTGCTACGGCGCAGTCGAGTCCCGCCAGCCCATCGTTGTCGCTGAGGGCGAGGATCCCCTCATGGCTATCGCACGTCACTATCTTGCAACCTCCAACTGCCCGCGCTTCATGCCGCAGGACGAGATGCGTGCAAGAAAGCAGCGTCTGGCAAACCTCGTGAAGGAATACAACGCAGACGGTATCATCGTTTGCTCCAACAAGTTCTGTGAGTACTGGAGCTACGAGCGTGTCATCGACACCATCGTTCTCAAGCGTGACTTCGGCATCCCCGTATGCTCGATCGAGAAGGAGTACATAAACACCGCATCCGGCCAGCTCCGTACCCGTTTCCAGGCATTCGTTGAATCTGTCGAGATCAAGAAGATTCAGGAGGGCAAGTAATATGGATTTTAAGAAAGCTGTAAAAGATTTTTGGTATGGCAAGCCTCACGGCGAGCGTCGCCTCGGCGATATCTACCTCCCGAAGACCGGCCTTTACAAGCACAGAGAGTGGCGCGGCGTAAAGGACACCTTCTACTACTTCCATAACATTTGGCTGTACAACTATGTTAAGATGGTAATGGACGTCATGAAGTACGGCGGCCTTATCAACTTCGCAAAGGGCATTTGGCGTTACCGCTGGGTCGGCCAGACCTACCTGCCCGTTCTGCACTGGTTCGACCGTGGCCTGCAGGGTCTGCGCGGCGAAGCTCTGAAGGCTTCCGCATGGCACTACCGTGCAATGGTCAACGCGACCATCTATCAGTTCATGGCAATGTTCAATGCCGATACCAAGCTGCACGGCGGCAAGAAGAACGATGACTGGTACCACACCATGTCCATGAAGGAGACGGTTTGGGGCGGCATGTTCTACGGCTGGAGCGACAAGTTCAAGGCAGTCTCCATGGAGATGATCCCTTACTTCGTCACCTGCCACGTCAACTCCCACACTGTTCATAACTACATCGACGCAGTTCAGTCCATCGGTCTGCCCGGTGACCCCTGCCCGATGTGCCAGGCTGAGGCCGGCCTCTTCGTCCTTGACGATATGCCCGACTACTCGCCGTTCACCATCACCTGCAACGAGGCTTGCGACGGCTCCGTCGGTACCGCCATTCTGCAGGACTGGTTCCTCGATAAGCCCCTGTTCGCTCTGCAGATGCCCATGCTCTTCGACGATCCTCTGTCCAACGAGTTTGTTCAGAAGGAAGTTGAGAAGTGCTGGAAGTTCATCGAGGAGCAGACCGGCGTTCCCATGAACCTCGATCTTATGTATGAGTGCCTCGAGCGCCAGAATGAGATCCAGAAGTTCGAGTGGGAGAAGTGGGAAGTTGCTGCAAAGACCAACAACTACCCCATCAACGGCGTCGCACAGGCTCTGTATCGTATCTACTCCTCCCAGTTCGGCGATCTGCCCATCTGGCATGAGGTCGACGGCCACGTCCGCAAGATCATGGAGAAGTGTGTCCGCAATAAGATCAACACCTTCCCCAACACCCGCCACAGAGTCATTGCATGGTCCTGCGCACCTCTGTACTTCTCCAACTGGTGCACTTGGGCATACAACTGCTGGGGCCTGAATGTTATCATCAACATGGACTCCCTCATGTTCGATATGACCATCCGTACCGACTCCTACGAGAACATGCTCGAGGACGTTGCACAGTATCATATGTGGGCTCCGATGCGCCGTATGGCAGTCGGCGGCATGCACCACATCTTCGAGCTGTGGGATTACATGGAGCGCTTCAACTGCGACATGGTCGCAATGTATGACCAGCTCCAGTGCAAGGGCATGCAGGGCGTACACGGCCTGTTCGAGGACGAGTTCCGTGACAGAAACATCCCCGCATTCTGGATGCCTCACGCACTGCCCGACAGCCGTACTGTCTCCCGTGCTGAGATCCGTCGCCTCATAAACGATTACATGTCCACCGTTATGCACGAAGAGCCTCTGGATCCGTCCCTCCTCGAGCTTGACGACGACTTTACCTGGTAATAGGAGGAGCAAAGAATATGAAGAAGTTTGTTAAGAAAGCACTTTGCATGGGCGGCGTTACCTATGCAGTCCTGTTTTGCGTATTTTTCTTTGACCTCGACGGTAAGTTCCTGTTCAACGTCTTTGAGCCCTTTGTCAAAAAGCACTATGACAACATGGAGCGCAAGGATATGCTCAAGACCCCGTACGACATGGATAAGTACCCCGACTTCAAGTACGATGAGGTCTGATCCCATCGCAGCTTAGTTTTTAAATTCACGCCAACTCTCCTTTAATGGAGAGTTGGCATCTCAACGAACATAATAGTTAAAATTATAATAATAATTTGTTGGAGGCAACACTAATGAAATATTTTGGCGGTTGTGACGTAGGTTCGACCTACA
>CAZWJM010000080.1:0-5460 GCA_964634435.1 uncultured Oscillospiraceae bacterium
GGCGCCGGGCTTGCAAATGGGGCGCGAAAATATTATAATTATATGGTTATGAAGATACTCAATCAGCAATTTTTTATGAACAAGGAAGCGGCGGCCCTCCCTATGCTTATGGAGAGCGGCGGGTTTCCTGCGCTCGTTTCCGGACTTTCCGGGATCCACAGGGTGCATTTGGCGGCGGCGCTGCACGAGCGGCTGGAGCTGCCGCTGTTTGTCGTGTGTCCCGACGACAGCTCGGCAGAGAGCTTTTCGCGCGACCTTGAGGCGATGACCGGCAAAGCCGTGAACACCCTGTATTCGCGCGATTTTACCTTCTACCCCGCGCTGTCCGCCTCGCGTGAGGCAGAGCAGAAGCGCCTGGGCGTACTGGCGGCATTGCGGCGCGGCGAAAGTGAGCTCACGGTCGCAACGGTGTCGGCGCTGATGCAGCGGTCGATACCGCCGAAGGTGCTCGACAAGGCCGAGTTCACCGTGCGCGACGGCACGTCCTGCCCGCCGGAGGAGCTTGAGCGGGCGCTGCTTTTGTGCGGCTACACGCGCTGCGACCAGGTCGAGGGCGCGGGTCAATACGCGCGCAGAGGCGGCATAATCGACTTCTTCTCGCCCTCGTATCCCGAGCCTGTGCGCATCGAATTCTGGGGCGACGACATTGACAGCATGGGCTTTTTCGACACGCGCACCCAGCGGCGCACGGAAAGCGTCGAGCAGTGCCGCATACTCCCGGCGGCCGAGAGCCTTGTGAGCCTCGCCTCCGGCGGCGTGGACGCGCTTACAGACGCCCTGCGTGCCGCGGCCGACAAATGCGCAAAGCACAAGCGCTCAGCCCAGCTCCAGGAGCTGGAGAACACCCTGCGCGCGGATATCGAGAAGCTTGAGCAGTCGGTGAAGCTCGAATACGCCGACCGCTACCTGCCGTTTCTGTACGAAAAGGCATCGAGCGCGGACTTTATCCCCGAGGAGGCCGTTGTGCTGCTCGACCAGCCGCCGCGCTGCGCCGACCGCGCCAAGGGCTTTGTAAAGCAGCTTGGCGATGACGTTTCGGAGCTTGTAAAAAAGGGGCTTTTGGCAACGGACGCGCCGTCGTTCCGGATAAGCTGGGAGGAGCTCACGGAAAAGCTCAGCGAGCACGCGCTGTATATGGCAGACGCCTTCACCGTGGGGCGCTACCCCGTCGAGCCGAAAACGCTCACCAGCATCCCGGCAAAGCAGCTTCCGTCCTACGCGGGCTCGATAAAGACCGCCGCTGAGGACGTTTCGGCGTATTTAAAGCAGGACTACAGCGTCGTGGTGCTGGCAGGCGACATGCGCCGCGCGGAGCTTTTGCAGAGCTTTCTCAAGGAAAACGGCATCCGCGCCTATGTTCAGGAGACGCTTGAGAAGATACCCGAGCGCGGGTACTGCACGATATCGGTCGGTGGCATGTCCGCGGGCATGGAGTACCCGGGAATAAGACTTGCCGTCATAAGCGACATGCAGCTTCTGCGTGTGCGCGAGCACAAATCGAGGGCGAAAAAAGCGCCGTCGAACCGCCAGCGCATAAACTCCTACGCAGACCTCGCACCCGGCGACCTCGTCGTTCACGAGGTACACGGCATCGGCCGCTTCGCCGGCATCAAAAAGATGAAGGTCGACGGCTTTGAAAAGGACTATATCATGATCCGCTACGCGGGCACGGATACGCTGTATGTCCCCGCGACGGCGCTGGACATGGTGACAAAATACCTCGGCGCGGCTGAGGACTCAAACGTGCGCCTGTCGAAAATGGGCGGCGCGGAATGGTCAAGGGCGCGCTCACGCGCCAAGGCCGCGACGAAAAAGCTCGCGGGCGAGCTCATTAAGCTTTACGCCGAGCGCGCGCGAGTTCCGGGTCACGCATTTGCGCCCGACACGCCCTGGCAGCGCGAATTTGAGGACAATTTCGGCTACACGGAAACGGACGATCAGCTCCGCTGCATTAACGAAATTAAGGCCGACATGGAGTCGCAGACGCCCATGGACAGACTGCTGTGCGGCGACGTCGGCTATGGCAAGACAGAGGTCGCCCTGCGCGCCGCGATGAAATGCATCCTCGACAATCGGCAGGCGGCGATACTCGTGCCGACGACGGTGCTGGCGCAGCAGCATTATCAGACCGCCCTCCAGCGGTTTTTCGGCTTCCCCGTGACGGTCGATGTGCTCAGCCGCTTCCGCACGAGCGCGCAGGTGCAAAAGACGCTCGACGACCTCAAAACCGGCCGCTGCGACCTCGTTGTCGGCACGCACAGGCTGCTGCAAAAGGACGTCAAATTCAAAAACCTCGGCCTGCTCATCGTCGACGAGGAGCAGCGCTTCGGCGTAAGCCATAAGGAGCACATCAAGGAAATGAGCCGCGGCGTGGACGTTCTGACGCTGTCGGCAACGCCGATACCGCGCACGCTGAACATGGCTCTGTCCGGCATACGCGACATGTCGTCCATCGACGAGCCGCCGCAGGACCGCCTGCCCGTGCAGACCTTCGTCATGGAGCACGACTGGGGCGTCATCTGCGACGCGATACGGCGCGAGGTGCAGCGCGGCGGGCAGGTGTATTATCTGCACAACCGAGTTGACAACATCGAGCGCACGGCGATAAAGATCCGAGAAATGCTCGACAATGAAGTCACCGTCGGCGTCGCGCACGGGCAGATGGATAAGGATATGCTCGCCTCTGTAATGGAGGACGTCACTGAGGGCAAGACGCAGGTGCTTGTCTGCACGACGATAATCGAAACGGGCATCGATATCCCGAACGTCAACACCCTCATCATCGAGGATGCGGACAAAATGGGTCTTGCCCAGCTCCACCAGATCCGCGGCCGCGTCGGGCGCAGCACGCGCCGTGCGTCGGCATACCTCACCTTCCGGCAGAACAAGGTGCTCACCGAGGTAGCCGAAAAGCGCCTTGAGGCGATACGCGAGTTTGCCGAGTTCGGCTCGGGCTTCAAGATCGCCATGCGTGACCTTGAAATTCGCGGCGCTGGCAGTCTGCTCGGTGCGGAGCAGTCGGGACATATGACCGATGTGGGCTATGACATGTACATGAAGCTGCTGAGCGAGGCGGTGCTCGAGGAGCGCGGCGTGAAGGTCGAAAAACGCGCCGAGTGCTCGGCAGATCTCGCGGTCGCGGCGAACATTCCGGCGTCGTACATCCCCAATGAGGGGCAGAGGATGGATATCTACCGCCGCATCGCGCTGCTGCGCTCCGAGGACGAGGCCGACGACCTCATCGACGAGCTTATCGACCGCTTCGGCGACCTGCCGTCGGGCGTGAGCGCGCTTATAAGCGTTGCGCTATTGCGCGGCGAGGCGGGTCAGGCTGGCATAAGCGACATTTCGCAGAAGCAGGGCAAGCTCATTTTCGCGCTGAGCGATTTCGACATGCAGCGCATTTCCGCGCTGTACGCACGCCCCGAGTACAAGGGCTTTCTCAAGGTCGAGGCCGGAAGCTCGCCGCGCGTCAGCCTGCGCCTTAAATCCACCAACCGCATCGTCGACCAGGCCCGAAAATTCATAAAAGATTTTTCAGAGGCGAATTAAATCACCTACGGATACATTTATTGCGGTGTCCCGGTATCGAAGGTGCGCTGGAAACCATAGCGCCGGTCGCACTGCGCAAAATCAAGCAAAATTTAAAACCTCCGTTCCCATGTGGAGCGGAGGTTTTTTGCTTGTTCTATATTAGTGCAAAAATCTTTGTCCGCACCTTTGTAGGGGCGAGGCTTGCCTCGCCCGAAACGTCGGATCATTGTCAGCAGTTCCGGCAAACCGGATACGCAAAATCTGCATTCATTTGTTCTGCGTCAGAAACAATGACAACGGGCCGGTCAAGACACGGCCCCTACAAGGACTGGTGTAAGCAATTGCTTCGCAGCGCTTATTTCGGCTGCACCTTTGCAGTGGCATCATCTTTGCACAATTGCCCGGCAAACGCAAAAAACAGGTGCAGTCAAATGACTGCACCTGCTGGATTTTATGCGATTTTTCCGGGGCCTGTAGACTATATCTTCATGCAGACGTCCCATGCGCGCCAGATAGCGGTACGCAGGTTACCGATGGTGACACAGTCGCCGACGCGGTGGATGTTCTTGCCCTTGCCGCCGACAGGTGCGGGAACGAAGCCGATGCCGTTTACGATGTTGTCGTACTCGACCTCAAATACGTTCTTGCCGTCCTTGGAAGCGATAACGACGGTCTTGTCCTTGATCTCGCGGATGGTATGCTCAAGGTATACGGGAACCTTGTGATACTCGAGAACATCACGCAGGAAGGAAGCGTTGGACAGGCAGACGTTCTGTGCAGGAACGAGGTCCTTTGCGTACTCGACGATGACAGGGTGCTTGCCCTGGAGAACCATCTCGTATGCAGCCTCACATGCAGACTGGCCGCCGCCGAAGAAGACGACCTTGTCCTCTACGGGGTACTTCTCACGCAGCAGCTGCGTGAAGGTCAGGCACTTCTCGAAGCCGGGGATCAGCATCTTTCTGGGAACTGCGCCGGTTGCAACGATGATCTCGTCATAGCCGCGGAGGATGCCCAGGTCGTTGATCTCGGTGTTGAAGCGAATGTCGAGGTTTGCCTTCTTAACTTCGTTCTCGTACCAGGTGACGAGCTTCTTGTCGTTCTCCTTGAAGCTCATTGCGGAAGCAGTGAGGAACAGGCCGCCGATGCGGTCGGTCTTCTCGAAGATGACGGGCTTGTGGCCACGCTGGGTCAGAACCAGAGCTGCCTCTACGCCGCCGATACCGGCACCGATGATAGCAACCTTCTTGGGGTTCTTGGTGGGAACGATCTTGTAGCGATTGTGCTGCATCGTCGGAGGAGTCAGAGCGCAACGGCCAAGGTGGAGGGAGTCCTCAAGACCCTGGATGTTTGCGGTGCCCTTGAACTTAGCAAAGTTGAAGCAGCCGTTGTGGCAGCGGATGCAGGGCTTGATCTCGTCCTCGCGGCCTTCCTGGATCTTGATGATCCAATCGGGGTCAACGAGGTTCTGACGTGCGATTGCGATTGCGTCCAGACGGCCGGCAGCGATCTCTTCTGCTGCGACCTCGGGGAGCATACGGCCTGCGCAAGCGACGGGCTTATCGGTGAACTTCTTGATGTGCTCAACGTCTGCGAGGTTGCAGTTGTCGGGCATGTACTGAGGCGGATGTGCCCAGTACCAAGCGTCGTAAGTACCGTTGTCGCAGTTGAAGAAGTCGTAACCCATGTCGCCGAGGTACTTGACAGCCTTCTCGGACTCGGGCATATCACGGCCCCACTCTACGAACTCTTCGCCGGGAACTGCGCCCTTGCCCCAGCCCTTGGTGTAGGACTTGACGGAGTAACGCAGAGATACGGGGAAGTCTTCGCCAGCGTACTTCTTGATGCACTGTACGACCTCGACGGGGAAACGGAAACGGTTCTCGAAGGAGCCGCCGTACTCGTCTTCACGCCAGTTCCAGTTCT
>CAZWJM010000081.1:0-5427 GCA_964634435.1 uncultured Oscillospiraceae bacterium
CGAGGCTTCACTCTCTGGAACTGTGATAGCAACTCTAGTACATGGGGCAGATATGCGGCAGTAAACCGGGCGGATGGGAAATGGGTAGCCCGTAAAGCTGCATCCATCAGTTCGTCCACCCGCACGGTGGGAGACACCCAATTTGTCACCTTCCATTTCGACAAATCACAATATAGCGACTCCGTCAGGTATGACGAGACCCGAGGTATGTGCTACCTGGCCCCCGGCGAGGAAATTCAGTTTGGTTATATCTGCCAAACCCATGATGCGGCAGATACGGATATCGGCGCTCTGAATATCATCTCCATGCCCTATTATAACTATAACGGCGGCGGTGTGATACTGGATACCGGCAGCAGCATCGTGGTGAAAAACAGCAACACATTCCCGGCCAACGACGGCGGCTGTGAACTGTGGAACAACGGTCAGGCCCAAAACGCCGGCCTAAACGGAGGCACCACGGACACCCAGTGGCTGACCTCTCAGGTCACAGTGGTGCGTGGCGGGATTCAGCCCGGTCTTACCAAGGTTCTGACCAGCAAAACAGACATAAACGGTATCGTGACGCAAAACCCGTTTTCCGCTCTGTCCACGGACACTCTGACATGGATGGTTACAGCGGAAAACGATGGAACCCTGGCTATTACGGACTACGTTCTAACTGATGTAATGCAGGCACCCTACGGCTTTAGTGGAAAGGTGGATTACCGGATCTACACCTCTGATAGGACAAGTCCTACCAGGTGGCCATCTTATGGCTATCTGTTCACATTCGCCCCCGGCAGCAATGACAATATACTTCGCGTTTCTTATGGGACAGGCTCCGGTATCTGGACTAAGAACATAGCCATTGGCGGGCCCTGGATTCGCATCCCGATTCAGTGGAAATATGGAGCCTATTATGCATCCCTAGAAGTATTCATCCAGCTTGCGGTCAGCCGGGACGAGGACGGGAACCTGGTGATGTCCATTCACTTCCCCAAGGAGATGGCCATTCCGGAGGGCGGCAAGGGCGTGCTGACCCTCTCCACCAATAGATCCGACAGCGAGGTGGAGAACAGGCAATTTATCAACACGGCCTATATTACCCCGCTGACCCAGACCTGGGACGGCGGTACCAACAAGGGCAACATGACCACGCTGACCACCCCCTTCGCGGAAGGCGAGCTGCCCTCCGTGCGAAACAGCGCCCCGGTTACGACTACTTACGGCTATATGACCAGCTCCAGTATCCGCGTGACAGAGGTAGATAATCCGGCGAACACCGCCACCTCCACGGAAGATCCCAACTACATCGTGCTGGAAAACACGGAGAAGCTGTTTAACTACACCCTGTCGGTGGAAAACACCACGCCCAAGGCAATGAATGAGCTGATCCTGATCAGCAACCTTCCCCAGACGGGTGACCATTCCTCCTTCCTGGAAAGCGACCCCCGGTTTAGCGAATTCAAGGTCAGTCTGGCAGATAGTCCGAGCTTCACCGTAACGGTAACGGCGAAGGACGGTACTGTGACCACACTGGATTCCAGCCAATACACCGTTGAATTCTCCGATAAGACCGAATTTGACGCATCGGATTGGAATGGCACCAGCACATGGGATTCTGCCTCCGGCGATACGACGCGCTCTGTCCGGCTGAAGATTTCCGATGAAGCGGGGACGCTGATCCCGGAGGGAAGCACGGTTTCTCTGACCTTTACCTGTGAGATCGAGGGTGATGCCGACCCCGGCACCGCCGCCTGGAACAGCTTCGGCTATCACTACCGGCTGAAGGGTGAGAGTTTTGATCTGGAGGCCGCTCCCCTGAAGGTCGGTGTCAAGACACCCAGCGTTCCGGAACTGAAAAAGCGGATTGTGGATCACACAGGCAAGGAAATAACGGTGGAAAAAGAGACAGAGTTCTCCTTCCTGGTCTATCAGGGTGCCGCGCTGACGGGGGACTATGACACAGAGCAAGCGCTGACAGAAGAATTGGACAAACAGGGAATTCCTTACCAGAAGTACACTGTGAAGGTGCCGGCGGGCGAGTCCCAATCCCTGCCAGTCCGCCTGGCGGTAGAAGGTTGGAAATGGACAACGGATCAGACATGGACAAAGGGCCAGCAGTATACGGTCACAGAGCTGCCCTGCCCCGATGCTTACGCATTCTCCCGCTTCCAGGGATCCACTGGAACTTCCTATACCTTTACCTACGATCCGGCCCAGACGCAGGTCATCACCTGCGACAATACCTGCCAGAACTGGGCCGTTGCTCTGACCAAGGTGAACACCTCGGACGAGCCTTTGAGCGGCGCGGTGTTTGCGCTGTACAGCCCGGTGGAACAGGACAAGATTTCTGAGATTCCGGAAGAATATCAGGAGCTGAACATTGAGCAGACGCTGCAGCGGGACAACAAAACCTGGTATCTGAAGGCGGTAGACACAACCGACGAAGAGGGTAAACTGACGTTCATTGAACTTCTGCGGGAAAACTACTACCTTCTGGAAGTGAAGCCCCCTGTTGGGTACAAGCTCTCCGATCTAACCGGTCAGCTTCTGGAACAGAAATATGAAGTTCAGGGTGTTTATGAGGTTACTGTGGTGAACCGGAGGGAAATTGACCTCCCCAAAACCGGCGGAATCGGAATCAACACGTATGCCATGGGCGGAATGCTCCTGATTCAGTGCGCTTTGATTTCCCTGATGGCAAGTTATAAGTGTGCACCCAAAAAGAAGGAGAGAAAACAACAATGAAGAATGTCAAAAAAATAGCCAGCCTTCTGTTGGCTCTGCTCATGGTATTTTCCCTGGCTGCTGCCGCGTCCGCGGCAACGGTTACGAACCAAACGACGCACAGCTATGCTGCGTACCGGATTTTTTCCGGTACGCAGGCAGAAGACTTCGGCCCTCTGGGCGATGTGGAGTGGGGAGAAGGCGTTGATGGAGCTGCGCTGCTCACCGCGCTGAAAGGGGATTCCCGCTTCAACGTGGGGACAGATGACGCAAATATCTTTGCATCCTGCACAACAGCTTTGGATGTCGCCGAGGTTTTGTCTGCCTATCCCGATAAGAGTGATGTGGCGAAAGCATTTGCAAATGTGGCTGCACAGCATCTGACTACTGCCACTGCCACCATTGCGGATAACGCAGCAAGCGTTGAATTGCCCGCCGGTTACTATCTGCTGGTGGACACCAGCACGCCCGGACAGGATGACGCCAGAAACACCGCTCTGCTTCAGATGACCAATCAGGACATCACCATTGAGGGCAAGTACAGTGTTCCTTCTGTGGACAAGAGCGTACAGGATACTGACAACCAGTGGGGCGAGTCCGCTGACTGGGAAATTGGTTCCGATGTGCCTTTCAAACTAGAAGGAACCCTGCCCACAAACTATGAGGATTACGAAGCCTACAAATATGTGTTCCACGATACCCTGTCCGCAGGATTACAGCTGAATGGAACCTTCGATGAGACTGACCCTACCAAGGTTCTTTCCGGCGTGACTGTGCAAGTTGGCGACACCGATATCGGCTCCAATTTTACCATCACCTATACTAATCACCAGCTGACGGTTGCCTGTAATAACCTGAAAGCAATACCCGGACTGACAAAGGATAGCCAAATCGTTGTGGAATTCACCGCTGAGCTGCTCAGCACAGCCGTTATTGGCAGTGTCGGCAACAAGAACGAAGTGTATCTGGAATATGCCAACGACCCCAATGCCACTGGCGATGGCACCACCAGCAATACCAAGACGGATGAAGTTTTGGTGTTTACTTACGCGCTGGATGTGACCAAGGTGGATGGTAAGGACGGCAATTTGAAGCTGGCCAATGCTGAATTCGTACTGCTAAGCAGTGACAAGACCAAGGCTGCCAGGGTTTCGAATGGAAAACTTGTGGAGTGGGTCACTGTGCCCGATGCCGTGAATGGAAAAATAACCTATCCCAATGGAACGAAGCTGACCTCCGGCAGCGACGGCAAATTCGTCATTGCCGGTCTGGATGCGGGCGGCTACTATCTGCGTGAAACGAAGGCCCCCGCCGGCTACAATCTGCTGGGAAACGATATCGGCATTACCATTACTGCGACGCTGAATAAAAGCGAAAACAAGCCTTCGTTGACCGAACTGAAGATCAGTGTTCAAAATAGACCAGATGCAACTGCAACGGAAAGTAATGGCAATGTGACTACGGGCATTGTTTCCACGATTGTGGAGAATGTCGCGGGCGCGCAGCTTCCCCTGACCGGCGGCATTGGCACCACCGTTTTCTACATTGCGGGATCCGTGCTGGTCCTGACTGCGGCAGTACTGTTGGTTACCAGAAAGCGGAGAAAGATATAATCTCAAACATGATGCGAAAGCCGGGGAGGCTGCGTCTCCCCGGCCAGCAGCGGTAAGGAGAATCCAGTATGAAGAAGAATCGCGGCAATTCCATGACAACCCTGTTTCTGGTCCTGATGCTTTTTGCGGGATTGTCCTTACTGCTGTACCCCACTGTAAGTAATTATTGGAACTCGCTTCACCAATCCCGGGCCATTGCCGCCTACGTGGAGCAGGTGGCGCAAATTGACAACGAAACCTTTGACCAGCTCCGGGAGCAGGCCCGCGCCTACAACCGAACACTGGTTGGGAAAGCGTATCGCTATGATATGACCAGGCAGGAGCGGGAGGAATACCTCGGGCTGCTGAACGTATCCGAAAACGGGATCATCGGATATATTGAAATTCCGGATATCCATTGCGAGCTGCCGATTTACCATGGTACGGATGCCGACGCACTGCAGATTGGAGTTGGTCATATTGAGGGATCCTCCCTTCCTGTGGGCGGAGAAAGCACGCACTGTGCGATTTCCGGTCACCGGGGTCTGCCATCGGCAAAGCTGTTTTCTGATCTGGATAAGCTGACAGTTGGAGACCGTTTCATCCTGCGGGTTCTGGATGACACATTGACCTACGAGGTAGATCAGATCCATACGGTTCTTCCCGGGGAGATGGATGAATTGGAGATTGTGGAAGGGGAAGATTACTGCACCTTAGTCACCTGCACGCCCTATGGCGTCAACACCCACCGTCTCCTTGTTCGGGGGCACCGGGTTGAGAACAGCACGGATGAGGAACCTGCCCGTGTTGCTACGGATGAGACCCGGACTGAGCCGTTGGGGAAGATCTCCATACTGCTTCCCGTGTTGCTGTTTGCCATATTGCTGATGCTGCTCCTTGTATTCCTGCTGTCAAAGCGAAAAAAGTGACAGGACAAAATATGAAAGTGTCTGAGCGGCAGCACAGATTACAATGGAACTGGAAAAACGCTTGTACTACCGAAAACGAGGAGGAAAGACTATGAAAAAGCATTTGATTTCCGCAGTGCTGGCGCTGAGCCTTCTGGTCTGCCTGCCCCTGGGGGCCTCCGCCCACCCGGTGCCGGATGAAAGCCAGAATGGGC
>CAZWJM010000082.1:0-5405 GCA_964634435.1 uncultured Oscillospiraceae bacterium
GACCTTGCGCCGCGCCGTACTCTCGCTTCATGGCATCGACGGAAACGACCCATTGTTTGCCGAATTATTTACACGCTTGAGCAGCAGCTCGGCTGGCGGGTGTTATGCACTATTCTATCCCGAAGATGTGGTATATGTAATTTTTCCGCGCATCCGTGAAATGATAGATATACACACCGTCATCCTCAATGCGGTATACGCACACATACTGTTCGATAAACAGGGCGCGGAAGCCGTGCTTGCCCAGCATCGTTTCCTGCCGCAGCACGCCCATCTCGGGGAAAAGCTCCAGCTGCTGCACGGTGGAAAGTATTTTGTTCGAAAACTCGCGGGCATATTTTATGCCGACTGAGTTGCGGTAATACAGCAGATAGTCCCTGAATTCACATCGAGCCTCAGACAACCACTCAATCTTCACGCATAATATCCTCCGCCATGCTTTCCATCTGCTCATGTGAGCAGGTTCGGCTTCCGGAGAGCATACTGCGCTCACGCCGGAGCATTTCCGCAAGCAGGTCAAGCTCCGCCTCCCGCTTTTCCCATAGCTCGATAGGCAAAAACACCATCTCGCCGTCGCCATTGCGTGTCAGAAAAATGGGGCTCTGCTTTTCCTTCGACAGGCGCACCATGCCGTCATAGTCGTTGCGCAGCGCCGTTGCAGATCGGATCTCCATGAACATCCCTCCGAGTTAATTATTCTTTGATTATTATAAACGAATTATTACCTCTCGTCAACATAAACAGGGGCATTAGCCGTGCGTCACACTCCCGCCGCTCAATCGACTTTCCGTATCCCCTCCAGGGCTCTGTCCATTTCCTTGTTGAACAGGTCCTGGTCGATAGAGTTGCCAATGATTTCACTGAGCTCCTCCACTATCTTCTCATTTTCCGCCTCTTTAATAAGCGCCTCCGCTTTGTCGCCGGCATATTTACGCAGCATTTCCTTGCCCGACGGCACATCGAGCACCAGCCTCTTTATCTTTATCGGCGCAAGGTAATGAACTTCGCCTATAACACTGTCCGCTACGCCGTCGATGTTATTTTCGCCGTATTCGGCCATGATATACCAATACAGGGCTTTTTCTTTATCCTCTTCGCATGCCGGGGGTCCATAACCGTACAGGTTGCCCAAGTTGAACCGGGCACCCGGATGTCCCATCTCTGCAGCGGTTTTGTACAGCTCGAAGGCTTTTTTCAAATCGTCCTTCCCGCGATACTGAGGAGATACCGTTCTGAAATATCTGTCGTATTGTTTTGCATCGGCATATGCCCGCTCCGCTTTTGCCGCGTCACAAGCCTTCCGAAACGCGGGGGTGGCGATTTCTTTCATCTCGGGCCGTTTTTCCTCCTTGGGCTGCACCTTTGTCTTGGCAAAGTCGCTCAAAAGCTTTTGCTTGTCGAGCTCTGTGATGTCTGCATCGTCCACGGCGAAGAAGCTGTAGTCCTCCTCTTTCGCGCTGTCGCCCAAAAGCCCCAGCATTTCGTCAACGCTCAGATCGGTTATCCAGACAAGCTCGTACATCGCAAACTCATATTGCTCGCTGCATCTCATATACTCGGCAATATCAAAATATGCCTGCTTAATGTTGAGGCGCTTTTGCTTATCCTCGCTCTGCACGACCTCGCAATCGCACAGCAGAAAATCAAATTTGCCGTCGAGGACATCGTATAGATAGGACGCCCGAAGCCTCTGAAGGGTGCTCAGCGCAATGGGTGAGGAGTCAGCACGAAGGTCGAGCTCCATTTTCTTGAGCTCGGCTTTGATAAAGGCCTGCGCGTCGGCATTGTTGTCCAAAAGCTCTTTGGCCGCGGCGGTTTTTAAAAGATGCTGCAAAATGCTCGTCTTGTTCTTTATTTTAAACGGCCCTACCTTGCGGTCGTGAAGAAAATTTTCGTTTATTTCGGATATGTATTTCGGGTTTTGCTCGGCAAAAAACGCCTTTATATCCATCGCCGTATCGTAATTATCCGCAAAAACGATCCGGCACCGGCTCTTGTTCATAAGCGCGTCCAAGTTATAAACGTTATTGTAGCTCATATCGGCCCTCCGCATTTTTAATTACTGCGCTATCATTCTACCATACCCGCCGCAAAAAAGACAGGGGCATTTAGGCCCCTGCCTCTTTGGATCACGCCGCGGCGTCGAGCATGTCGTCGATGAGGATGCCGTAGCCGCTCGTTGGGTCATTGACCAGCACATGGGTCACCGCGCCCACGAGACGCCCGTCCTGGATTATCGGACTGCCCGACATGCCCTGCACGATGCCGCCCGTGCGCGACAAAAGCTCGGGGTCTGTCACGGTCAGCAGCGCCGTCGTGCACTCGGACGAGGAATACACCTTCTTTATCTCGATGCCGTATTCCCGCGTTTCGCTGCCCGAGAGCGTGCAGCGGATGGTTGCCGGGCCTGTGCGCATTTTGCCGGTCTCAAGCGTCTCGCCGTCAAGCTCCGCCGTGCCGAAAATGCCGCGTGCGCAGTTTACGAGGATGTCGCCCAGGAAGGCGGTGCAGTCGGTTTTGCCGTCAAGCTGGCCGGGTGCGCCAGCCTCGCCGGGGACGATGCCGACTATCTGCGCGTCGTAGATGCCGCCGTCGCCCAGTGGGAGCGCCGCGCCGCTTGCCTCGTCGCTGATGCTGTGGCCGAGCGCACCGTAAACGCCGGTCGCGGGGTCGTAAAACGTGAGCGTTCCGATGCCGGTCACGCCGTCGCGAAGCCACAGGCCGAGCTTCCACGCGCCGTCAGTGCCGAGGGCGGGCGTGATGTTGAGCTGTCGGGTCTTGCCCGCGCGGTCGATGGTGACGGTCGTTTTGCCGCCGTTGAGCGTATTCAGCGCGCGCTGAAAGTCCTCGGCGGTACACACCTCGTTCGGGCCGAGCTTCGTTATGATATCGCCCTTTTTCAGCCCCGCGTCCAGCGCCGGAGACCGCGCCCCCTCAGACGTTTCGACCTCCGACGTGCCCGCGACCATGACGCCGTCGGTCGTCATGCGTATGCCCAGCGCGCGGCCGCCCGGCACGAGCGATTGCGCCGCCGCCGACGCACACAGCGCGATGCACAGCGCCATCGCCGCCACCGCTGATAAAAATTTTTTCTTCGCCATGTCTCACCTCCACACATAAAGTATGCAACACCGCGCGTAAAATATATAAACCAGTTTTTTAATAGCGCATTGACGCAGCTACGGATACGTATATTGCGGTATCCCGGTTCGAAGTTTCCGACTAAACCGTAAATCTGTCGCGTTACGCAAGTGCGTAGCAGTGTTTTTGCGGTTGCTCGTTTCGAAGGTGCGGACTAAACCACAGATCTGCCGCGCCTCGCCGGCGAGGCAATTCGCATTGAGATTGTGCTTATACGTTTATTGCGTCAGCCCGACCGGAGACCGCGCAGGAAACCTCACCCCTGCCGCGTTAACTGACAGTTGATAGTGGACAGTAAATGTTCTGATTTGGTGCAAAATCTGCGCAAGAGGCGATGGATTCCACCGAGCCGTGTAGGGAACGGGTTTACCCGTTCCGCTTGCTACGTCTTGCAACGCACTAATGGGGTGCGCACAAAGCCTTCCCCTTGAGGTCGGTGCGTCAAGAAAACATGCCGGTGGCATGTTTTTAGCATCCGACCGCAGGAGCTACGCTCCGAGGAGGGAACTAATTGTGTCCGCCAGCTACATCTATCTACTGGTAACAACCCCTCCGGCTCGGCTAAGGCCGACCCACCTCCCCTTGCACAGGGGAGGCAACGCGTGTGACAACTGCGATTGTTCTATTTTAGTGCGCTGTAAGACGCAACATGCGGAACAGGTAAACCTGTTCCCTGCAAAGCTTGCAGAAACAATGGCTACCAGCACATATTTTGCACCAAATCAGAACAATTTACGCATCAAAAAAGGAGGAAGGATGAGGATCTTAAAGCTTGGTTCAAGAGGGCCGGCGGTGGAGCTGCTGCAGCTTGCGCTAAGGCGCTCCGGAGCGGCATCGCTTGCGCTTGACGGCGTGTTCGGCGAGGCGACCAGGGCCGCGCTGCGCGTGTTCCAGGCCGAGAACGGCCTTGCCGCCGACGGCATCGTGGGCACCGCGACAAACCGTGCGCTGACGCCGTATTACACGGGCTTTACCGAGCATCGGCTCCACCGCGGCGAGACGCTGTTTTCGCTTTCGCAGATGTACAATGTGCCGCTGGCAGCGATCATCACGGCAAACCCCGGCCTTGCGCCCGAGCGCCTGACCGTCGGCCAAAGCGTCACCGTGCCCCTGCCGTTTGACGTCGTGCCGACCGGCATCAGCTACACCTCCGCCCTCGTTGCCTACTGCGTGCGCGGCATCGCGGCGCGCTACCCGTTCGTGCGCGCAGCTCAGCTCGGCCGCAGCGTCATGGGCAGGCCGCTGTGGTACCTCGCCTGCGGCGACGGCGATGAGCGCGTGTTCTACAGCGCCTCCCACCACGCAAACGAGTGGATCACGACGCCCGTGCTCCTGCGATTTTTCGAGCTGCTGGCGCGTGCCTATGCCGAGGGCGGTGAGATTTTCGGCCAAAGTGCGCGGGAGCTGCTCGGCCGCGTGCGGCTGTACATAGCCCCCTGCGTCGACCCGGATGGCGTCGACCTCGTGACCGGCGAGCTCACGTCGGGCGAGTTTTTTGACGGCGCGGTGCGCATCGCCGGGAGCTACCCCGGCGTGCCGTTCCCGTCGGGCTGGAAGGCGAATATCCTCGGCACGGATCTGAATTTGCAGTACCCCGCCGGGTGGGAGCAGGCGCGCGAGAACAAGCTTGCGCAGGGCGTTGCAGGCCCCGCACCGGCCGATTACGTCGGCGCCGCGCCCCTGAGTGCGCCCGAGAGCCGCGCGATGTACGACTTCACGCTGTCGCTGTCGCCGCGGCTCGTCCTCGCTTACCACACGCAGGGCGAGGTCATCTACTGGCGCTATTTAGATTTCGACCCGCCCGGAGCGCGCGAGCTTGTCGACGCCTTCTCCGCCGTGTCTGGCTATTCCGCCGAGCCAACGCCCTACGCCTCGGGATTTGCCGGGTACAAGGACTGGTTCATTCAGGATTTTGACCGCCCCGGCTTCACCGTCGAGGCCGGCCTCGGCCGCAATCCCCTGCCGATATCTCAGTTTGACCGCATCTTCGCCGATAACCTCGGCATCCTGACCCTCGCCCTGCGCGGGGAATAGTTAAGCACATCAATATTTAACGTTGACCATTGTTCTGATTTAGTGCAAAGCAAGGCGCCGCAGCGGAACGGGCAAACCTGCTCCCCACACGGGTGCTGGCAAAGATTTTGCACCAAATTAGAACAAAAAACCTCCACACCCATTGGGTACGGAGGTTTAAACTTTGCTCTAATTTGCGTCACGCGGCAGCAGCCACGCGAACTGTCCACTGTCAACTATAAGCTGTCAAT
>CAZWJM010000083.1:0-5265 GCA_964634435.1 uncultured Oscillospiraceae bacterium
GGTTAAAAGAAGTCTCGGTGACGGCACCGGTGATGACGTTCTTCATCTTGGTGCGCACGAAGGCTGCGCCCTTGCCGGGCTTAACATGCTGGAACTCGACGACCTGCATGACCTGTCCGTCCATCTCGAAGGTAACGCCGTTTCTGAAATCGCCTGCTGTGATCATAATAGGTATCCTCCTATGTTAAATTCTTAATTCATAGCTCCATAGCCGTACTATTTTACATTATATAACGCCATATTGCAAGGCTATTTTCCGTTTTTGCCGCTGTTTTTCGTCTCGGGCACGTCATTTTCACGCTTGCCGGTGCGTTTTTCGGACGCGATCTGCAGCATGTACACCACCATGAACATGACGCCGAACACATACAGCAGGTTGCGCAGTATGCCCGGGAAGCCCGGGATGAAGCTGTCCAGCAGCGCCGTCGCGCACACAAGGATAAAGCCGATGTACAAAAACGGCGTGAACGATATGGTCGTCTTCCGCTGCTTTCTTTCCTTTGCCACTATTCTCTTCCTCCTTTTTTGAATGGCGCTTTAGCGCCTACCTTGTTATTTGCCTCCCCTGTGAAAGGGCAAAACTTTTGCTCAGCAGCTTTGATTTCGGTTGCACCGTGTAGGGAACGTGTTTACCCGTTCCGCATCCAACGACTACAGATGAAGTTATTACAAGCGGAACAGGTGAACCCGTTCCCTGCAAATTAAGCAGTGGCGGCTAACGCCGCAGATTGAATCACACCTCATCCGTCACGGCACAGCCGTGACACCTTCCCCTCAAGGGGAAGGCTTATTGGGTGCCATGTTTTCTTACGCACCGACCTCAAGGGTAAGGCTTTTTCAAACCGTACCAACACTGCACATAATCTCTTTTGCGTCAGTACGGTTACGATGGTGCGAATATAATTTGGTTGCTTCGCGCCCCATCTGTGCGCCGCAAGACGCAACGCGCGGATCACTCTGCATCGTATGCATCGTCGTCGCCGAGGCCGGCGGCTTTTTTCGCGCTTTTCAGCTCAGTGCGTAAGCGGTCGGGGACAAAGCGCATGAGCTCCTCCCATGTGTTGTCGGCATAGCAGAAGTAGTACACGCCCTTTTCGACATATTCGGGGAACTCCTTGCGCTCCTTTTCGGCAAGCTCATGGTCTGAGACGTAGCACCACCACGCCCAGCGCGTTTTTATCATGCCCGCGCACACGGCATCGTCCCAACGCAGGCTGTGCTCGGTATTGTTCTCGCCGCCGGTGCGGAAGATGATGCAGCTATCGGTGAACGAGACGTTCGCCATGCCGAAGTTCGATTCGGATATCGAGCGCGCCGAGAACATCCATATCGCCGACAGCACCATCAGGATGATGCACAGTCCGCGCACGCCCGCGAGCGCGTCGACAAATATGCCGAGCACGATGATGAGCACGCTCAGCGGCAGCAGCACCAGTCCGCCGTAAAAGAAGATCTTCATGATGTTTGAGGGGAAGCGCAGGGTCTGCGTCACTTGATAACGCTTGAGTTTTTCAGCTTTCATCCTTATTCGACCTTTCCGTACAGGGCCCATGTGTTGCCCGAGGTTATTTTTACGTCTATGAATTTTCCGATAAGCGCGGGGTCGCCGGCAAGATGCACGAGGCGGCCGCCGTTTGTGCGCGAGGAGAGGTTGTATTCCTCCTTGCCGGTCTCGCCGTCGACGAGCACGCGCACGGTCCTGCCTATGTACTCGGCGTGCTTTTCGGCCGAGACGGAGTTTGCCGCGTCAAGCAGCCTGTCGAATCTGCGCTGCTTGTCCTCGCGCGTTGCCGCGTCCGGCATCGTCGCCGCCGGGGTGCCGACGCGCTTGGAGTAGATGAAGGTGAACATCGCGTCGTAGCGCACCTTGTCGCACAGGCGTATCGTGTCCTCAAACTCCTCATCCGTCTCGCCGGGGAAGCCGACGATGATGTCCGTCGTTATGACGAGGTCGGGCATGTAGCTTCGCGCGAGCGCGACCTGATTGAGGTACTTTTCGGCCGTGTAGTTGCGGTTCATCGCCTTTAGCACGCGGTCGTTGCCCGACTGCACGGGCAGGTGGAGCTGGTGGGCGCATTTTTCGCACTCGGCCATGGTCTTGAATAGCTTTTCCGTCGCGTCCTTGGGGTGGCTCGTCATGAAGCGGATGAGGAACTCGCCCGGGATGTCGTTTATCATGCGGATGAGGTCTGCAAAATCCACGCCCAGGCCGAGGTCGCGGCCGTAGGAGTTGACGTTCTGCCCGAGCAGCGTGATGTCCTTGACGCCGCTTTCGATAAGCTCGCGCGCTTCGGCGACGATGTCCTCTGGTCTGCGTGAGCGCTCGCGTCCGCGCACATACGGCACGACGCAGTAGGTGCAGAAATTGTTGCAGCCGTACATGATGGAAAGCCAGGCCTTGACCGTGCCGTCGCGCTTTTGGGGCATACCCTCGGCGACGTAGCCGTCGCAGCGCTCGGTCGCGAAAACGCGCTTGTGCTCGCTCATGGTTTTCAGCAGCAGCTCCGGGAAGTGCCACAAATCGTGCGGGCCGAATACGAGGTCGACGACGGGGTAGGAGCGCTTTATCTTCTCGGTCATATGCTCCTGCTGCACCATGCAGCCGCACACGGCGATGATCTGTCCGGGGCGCTGCTTTTTGCTGTGGTTGAGCTGGCCGACGTTTCCGAGCACGCGCATCTCCGCATGCTCGCGCACGGCGCAGGTGTTCACGACGATGACGTCGGCCTCAAATTCGTCCTGCGTGAAGCCGTAGCCCATCTCGGCGAGGTAGCCGCGCAGCTTCTCGCTGTCGGCCTCGTTCTGCTGGCAGCCGTAGGTGTCCACCATCGCGAGGGGCGTGCCGTCCTTTTTGCTGACGAATTTATCGAATATCTCGCGGCAGATATCCTCCTGCCGCCGGATCTTGTCAATGCTGATCTCTTTTCTTTCGTATGCCATTGCTTCAAATTCCTCGGTGCTGATAAAAGTACACTATATAATATCATAAAATAAGTGGCATTTTCAATACAAATCATGTATAATATCGGGGAGATATACATTCATCACCCACCGCAGACCACTAAATTGTTCTGATATAGTGCAAACGCGGCGCGGAAAGCTCATTGTTTGCGCCGGTTTCTGTAGGGGCCGTGTCTTGACCGGCCCGCTGTTATGGTTTTTGACGCAGAACAAATGAACCGCAGATTTTGCGTATCCGATTTGCCGTAACTGCTGGCAACCATCCAACATTTCGGGTGGGTCAAGACCCGCCCCTACAAGGGTGCAGGCAACAATTTTGCACCAAATCAGAACAAACGAGATGGCCATCAACAATGATGCGCTGACGCGCGATTTATTACACCTCATCCGTCGGCTTACGCCGACACCTTCCCCTCAAGGGGAAGGCTTTTCCCACACCCACACACAAATTTTACGCCCGGGAGGCATATATGACACGCATAAACATTCTTCCGCCGCTGGTGGCGGATATGATAGCGGCCGGCGAGGTCGTCGAGCGGCCGGCGTCGGTCATTAAGGAGCTCATGGAAAACTCCTTTGACGCGGGCGCGAAAAAGGTCACGGTCGAGTTCAAAAACGGCGGCGCTACATATATCAAAATCGTCGACGACGGCTGCGGCATGAGCCCCGAGGACGCGGGCCTTGCCTTCACGCGCCACGCGACAAGCAAGCTGCACGACGAAAAGGGCCTCGAATCCATCGGCACGATGGGCTTTCGCGGCGAGGCGCTGGCCGCCATCGCGGCAGTCAGCCGCATTGAGCTCATAACGCGCGAAAAGGGCGCTTCGGAGGGCGTATGCGTGACGGTGCAGGCCGGCGATATCGTCGACATGGTGCCCTGCGGCTGCCCCGAGGGGACGAGCATCACCGTGCGCGACATTTTTCATAACACGCCCGCGCGCCTGAAGTTCCTGAAATCCGACCGCTCCGAGGCCTCGGCCTGCGTCAGCGCCGCAACGCACTGTGCGCTCGGCCGCCCCGACATTTCGGTCAGACTGCGCCGCGACGGCGAGGAGGTATTCTTCACCCCCGGCGACGGCAGGTCGGAATCGGCCGTTTACTCCCTGCTCGGGCGCGAGACGGCAAACGCCATGCTCCCCATCTCCGGCAGCGCCGAGAGCATGAGCGTCGTCGGCTTCACCTCTGCCCCCGCGATGGGACGCGGCAACCGCGCAAACCAACATTTTTACTGCAACGGCCGCTACATTAAGTCCGTGCTGCTGCAATCTGCCGTCGAGCAGGCGTACAAAAACACGCTGCTGACCGGGCGCTTCCCGTCCTGCGTCGTGTATCTTTCGCTGTCGCGCGGCGCGGTGGATGTGAACGTACATCCGGCCAAGACGGAGGTTAAATTCTCCGACGAGAAGAAGGTGTTCGACCTCGTTTACCAGACCGTGCGCGCCTGCCTCGGGGCCGAGAGCAAGCCCATCGAGATCGAGCTGTCCGAGGGCACGCAGCGCGCCGTCGCAAGCCCGAAGCCGGACTTTTTCCGCAGCATGAGCGCGGCCGACTATCGAGAGAGAGCTTCCGAGCCCCGCCGCGGAGCGGCACCGGTGCTGCGCTCCGAGCCGCGCTATGACGCTCCGACGCGGCAGAGCTTTGCGACAAAGATCGACAGTTTTGCCCCCAAGCCGACGGTTTCCGCGCCCGTGAATGTTGAAAAAACAGTTGATATTGTTGAAAAAATCGCGTCTGAGACCTATCGCGTGATAGGCGAGGCGCTGGACACATACATCCTGGCCGAGATAGGCGAGGAGCTCATGCTCATCGATAAGCACGCCGCGCACGAGCGCATGATATTTGACCGTCTCAAGGCCGAGGGGCGCGAGGTGATGAGCCAGACGCTGCTCGCGCCGGTCATCATCCGCCCGACGCCGGAGGACGCGGAGGTGATGAGCCAGAACGCCGCGCTTTTCGACTCGTTGGGCTTTGAAATAGAGCAGTACGGCGCGCGTGACTACGCCGTGCGTGCGGTGCCCGACGATGTTGAGGCGGCCGACGCTGCCTCGGCGGTGGAGGAGATCTGCGAGAAGCTGCGCCGCGGCGATGAGCTCAGCCCCGACGATGCGCGCGATGAGGCGCTGCACACCGTCGCGTGCAAGGCCGCGATCAAGGCCGGCCGCCGGCACGATCCGGCCGAGCTTGAGCGCATCACGGCCGCCGTCGCCTCGGGCAAGGTCAAATATTGCCCCCATGGCCGCCCTGTCGCCGTCCGCCTGACCAAAAAACAGCTCGACAAATTCTTCAGCCGCATTGTTTAGGGGC
>CAZWJM010000084.1:0-5240 GCA_964634435.1 uncultured Oscillospiraceae bacterium
CACCGGCATGTTTTCTTAACGCACCGACACCTCCCCTTGCACAGGTGAGGCAAAAAGCAGTGGCGGCTAACGCCGCAGATATAATCCACCTCATCCGTCGGCTACCGCCGACACCTTCCCCTCAAGGGGAAGGCTTTTTTGCACCAATTCAGAACAACTGCCCACTGTCCACTGCCCCGCTCAGGGGTCTGTTGGAGCGGCCTCGGTGGGAGTGTCGGGGTCGGCGGTGGATTCGCCGGGAGTGGGCTCTGGCGTTGCGTCGGGCGCGGGGCTCTCCTCCGGCCACTGGATGTTCTCCGGGTGGTAGTGGTAGTAGCTGTTAGCTTCCTTCTCGCGGCTTATGAGCTCGCCGTCTTTATCGTAAACGCAGCGGTAAGTCACCGCGCGCGTGCCTATCGCGACCTCGGGGTATGTCTCATCATACACCGTCCACGCGGAATAGTCCATCTCAACATAGCTGCCGTCGAGGTCTGTGCCCCAAATTTCTATCGTCAGCTTGCGATTTTCGCAGTGGGCGACTATCTTCACCGGCAGCTCGCGGTTATTTTTGAACTTAAACTCCGGCCCGCCCCAGCTTACCGTCGCGTCCAGACCCCAGGGCACGTAGCTGACCGCAAAGCCGTGCTCGTCGCGCGCGACGATTTCAAGATTCGCGTACAGCGCCGCGCAGTAGAGCGTCGACGAGGTCTGGCATATGCCGCCGCCTATCTCCTGCACGACCTGACCCCCGGCATACGCGCCGGCGGCCTTGAAGCCTGCCTCGGCCGTGCGCTTGCCGACGACGGTGTTATACGAAAACGTCTCGCCCGGCTGGAGGATGACGCCGTTTATTTTCTTCGCGGAAAGCTCGACATTCGTCGCGCGGTTTTCCGTGCTGGTGGAGTAGCCCGTGGTCATCGCGCCGAGCTTGTCGGCAAACAGCATCTCATTAAGCTGCTCCTGCGTGTATTTCGGCATAGTGACCTCGATGGGTATCTTTATGGTCTCACCGGCCTCGGCCGCGTCCCAGAGCTTCTGCGCGGTCTTGACGTCAAACTCAATGCCCACGCGGCTCTCGGTGGCCTTCTGCGTCTCGGGGTCGTACTGCGCGTCGAGCACCTCGCCGCATATCTTATCGTGCAGCTCGTCAAAATCCGTCTCCGCGTCGCCGGTGACGCCGTAGCTGACCTTGCCGCTGCCGTCGGCAAAGGCCTGCACAATGTCATCGCACAGCTTATCCGCGTCAATATCTATCTGCTTTGCGCCCTTGACCATGACGAGAAGCTCAGCCTCCTCGTCTATCTCGTAGCCCTTGCCCATGCGCTCGGCATAGGCGTCAAGCTCCTTGTCGACCCTTGCGCGCACGCCGCTTACGTCGGCGCTTTTCATGATATCGCGCTCACTCACGCCGCCGGTGATGCACTTAAAATACGCGGCCAGATCGTCAAACAGCGAGCCGCTGTGGCCGTAGTCGAACGCCGCCTGCGCGGCCTCGGCGCAGCTCATGTCCATGCCCGCTTCCGCGGCCGTGACCGTGAATTTATACTCGCCCGGGAGCGTCACCTCAACAGGCTCGCCCTCGTACCTCCAGCCCGCGTCGGTGAGCTTCTGCGCGGCATCCTCGACGCTCATGTCGCCGATGCTCACGCCGCCGAGGCTCATGTTCGGGTGGATGCTGTCCGAACTGCCCGCGAGGTAGCCCGTTACAAGCAGGCCCGCGACGATGACGATGACCACCATCGCGGCTATTGCAAAGCCCGTCCTGCCGCCCGAGCGCTTGGTCTCGGCGACGTGCTTCGGGGCTGTGGCTTTCTTTGCAGCTTTGGCCTTCTTGGTCTCTTTGGCCGATTTGCTCTCTTTATTCGATTTTTCGCTCTTCGAGGCGGCCCTGGTCCTGGCCTTCTTCGGCGCCTCGTGCTTACCCTGTCCCATTCTTTTAAATCGCCTTTACATTTTTTAAATCGCCTTGACGCACCTACGGATACGCATATCGCTGGTAGCCCGGTTCGAGGGCGCGCAGGAAACCGCAGCGCTGGTCTACGTCCGCGAGTGCGGAGCAAAGTTTTTGCCTGCACCTTGTAGGGGCGAGGCTTGCCTCGGCCACTCGCCGTGGCGGGCAATTCGCATTTAAATCCTGCAAGCAGTAATATTTATTGCCCGACCGGAAACTACCTCCAAGCCCTTGTAGGGGCCGTGTCTTGACCGGCCCGTTGTTGCATCTTGCAGCGCACTAATTTAGAACATAATAGCCTTCCCCTTGAGGGGAAGGTGTCAGCCGAACGGCTGACGGATGAGGTGGAATATATCTGCGGCGTTAGCCGCCACTGCTTTATTTGTAGGGAACGGGTTTACCCGTTCCGCATCCCACGACTACCACCGAAGTAATTACAAGCGGAACAGGTGAACCTGTTCCCTACACGGTGCAGCCGAAATCCATGCTGACGGCTATTGTTTTCACCAAGCCCTTGTAGGGGCCGTGTCTTGACCGGCCACTCGCCGTGGCGGGCATTTCTCATTTAAATCCTGCAAGCAGTAATATTTATTGCCCGACCGGAGACTACCTCCAAGCCCTTGTAGGGGCGAGGCTTGCCTCGCCCGTTGTTGCATCTTGCTTTGCACTAAATTAGAACAACCGCAGTTGTCACACGCGTTGCCTCCCCTTACACAGTGGAGCCAAGGGCAAAACCATCACATCCAGCACAGATTTTGCACCAAATCGGAACAAAACGCAGCGGTCTTATTACACATCCTCCCGGTACACGGAGGTGAAGCGCTCATACTCGCCCTGGGGGAGCTCCTGCTTCTTCTCCGATGCAAGCGCACCGCGCATCCAGGGGTTATTCTCGACCTTCACGCCGGTCTGCGCCTCCAAAACGGCGTTTATCAGCGTGTTGGAAATGAGGAAGCCCGCCGGAGTCAGGTGCCAGCGCTCGCCGTCGCGCTCTGCCCAGCCCTTGCGCCGGAACAGCTCGAACGTCTCCTCTATCGGCGCCCAGTCGCTGCGGTATATTCTATGGTATTCCGCCTCGGATATGCCGCTTACCGTGCGCATGCCGAGCATGAGGTACTCCGTCGCCCTCTGGATGGGCACTATCTTCTCATACTCGTCGATTATCATGCTGTCGCCGACGACGGCCGAGACGTATCGGTCGAGGTCGCGCACATAGCTGTATCTCACGCCGCCGACGCACGAGTGCGCGCCCGGGCCGAAGCCCATGTAGTCGTCAAGCTTCCAGTACTTGAGGTTGTGCCGCGACTCGTAGCCAGGGACGGCGAAGTTTGAAATTTCATACTGGCCGTAGCCATAGGTTTTGAGCGTATCGCAGGTGTACATGTACATGTCCGCCTGCTCGTCGTCGCTTGGGATGAGCGGCGAGCCGAGGTAGCTGCGGTGCATCGGCGTACCCTCCTCGAGCTTGAGGCAGTAGCACGACAAATGTTCCGGGTGCAGCTCGATCGCGCGTGCCAGCGTTTCCGCCCAGTCGCCGCGCGTCTGGCTCGGCAGACCGTAAATGAGGTCGAGGCTGACGTTTTCAAATCCGGCCTCGCGCGCCGTGTCGACCGCTATCTGCGCCTGACGGAAATTGTGCCGCCTGCCGATAATTTTGAGGATATCGTTGTTTGCCGACTGCACGCCTATGGACAGGCGGTTTACGCCCTCCGAGCGCAGGAGTTTGAGCTCGTCAAGGCGCGTCGTGTCGGGGTTAACCTCGACCGTTATCTCCGAATCGAGGCGCACGTTTCCGATGCGCTTTAGCTCATCGAGAATTTCGACGATGCGCTTTGCGCCGTAGCAGCTTGGCGTGCCGCCGCCGATGTAGATGCTGTCGATCTCGTAGCTTGCCATCGCGTCGGCCGACTCGCTTATGTGCGACAGCAGCGCCGACTGATACTCCGGCATCCGCTGCTTGCCGCCCGCGACGGAGTAGAAATCGCAGTATCCGCATTTGGACACGCAAAACGGTATGTGAATGTAAATCCCAAGTCTGTCTCTCATTTTTTCAAATCCATGCGCCATCGGCGCATACCTTATTGTTTTGCCTCCCCTGTGCAAGGGGAGGTGGGTCGGCGTCAGCCGAGCCGGAGGGGTTGTTACCAGTCCATAAAGTTTAGTCAGCAGCAAAACAGAACTGCCGGTTACAACCCCTCAGTCAGCTTCGCTGACAGCTCCCCTTACACAAGGGAGCCAAGGACAAAACCATCACATCTAGCGCAGATTTTGCACCAAATCAGAACAATAACTGTCCACTGTCCACTGTCAATTAGCGCGGCAGACTTCCGATTTTGTCGGCAGTTTCCGGTCGGGCAGCAGCAATTACTGCTTGCAGGATTAAAATGCGATACGCCCCTGCGGCAGCAGCCGTGACGCCGCAAAAGCAATTACTTACACTGTCCGTACGCCTTTAAAAAAGTGAGCAGACGAGCTCGGCGTAGCCGGTGGGGTCTTCGATCTCGACGCCGGCGATGAGCTCGGACTGTGCGTATAGCACCTTGGCAAGCGTCGCGGCGCGATCCTTATCGCCGGCATCGTACGCGGCCTTGATGGCCTTGTAGGCGGCGTGCTCTGCGTTGAGCTCGAGCACTCTGTCCGCGCGGAGCTTGCGCATCTCCTCGCTCGGGCCGTTGCGGAAGTATTTTTCCATCTCCAGCGTGTAGCCGCCGGTCGAGGTCAGGCAGCAGGACGAGGACACGAGCTTGCTCGAGAGCGTGACCTGCTTGAGCTTCTCATCGCCGATGCTCTCGCACAGGAAATCGAGCAGCTCCTTATTCTCAACGACCTTTTCCTCAGCGGCCTTCTTCTCCTCTTCGGTCTGGAAGCCGAGGTCCTCGGTCAGGACGTTTATGAAGCCCTTGCCCTCGTACATGCGAAGCTGCATGAGCACAGTCTCGTCGATGGGGTGGTCAAGGTACAGTATCTCATATCCGCGCGAGCGAACTTCCTCGCACTGCGGCAGCGCCATCGCGTGCTTTACGGTGTCGGCCGAGGCGTAGTAGATAGCCTTCTGACTCTCGGGCATTGCGTCGACGTATTCCTTGAGCGAGTGCATGGAGTCCTCGGAGGTGTAGAATATCAGCAGGTCCTTGAGGAAGTCGGTGAAGCGGCCGTACTCGTCGCAGACACCGCACTTGATGTGGATGCCGAAGTTGCGCCAGAACTGCTCGTACTTCGGGCGGTCGTCGCGCATCATTTTCTCCAGCTCGCCCTTGATCTTCTTTTCAAGGTTCTGGCCGATGACCTTGAGCTGGCGGTTGTGCTGAAG
>CAZWJM010000085.1:0-5196 GCA_964634435.1 uncultured Oscillospiraceae bacterium
AAATAGCCTTCCCCTTGAGGGGAAGGTGTCAGCCGAACGGCTGACGGATGAGGTGAATTAAATCGCGCGTAGCGCATCATTGTTAACGACCAGCTCATTGTTCTATATTAGTGCAAAATCTGTGCTGAAATTTATAGCTTTGCCCTTGGCTCCACTGTGCAAGGGGAGCTGTCAGCGCAAGCTGACTGAGGGGTTGTTACCAGTGTATAGTTTTTAGTCAGCAGCGGTTACATTAGTTCCCTCCTCGGAGCACAGCTCCTGCGGTCGGTTGCTAAAAACATGCCACCGGCATGTTTTCTTAACGCACCGACACCTCCCCTTGCACAGGTGAGGCAAAAAGCAGTGGCGGCTAACGCCGCAGATATGATCCACCTCATCCGTCGGCTACCGCCGACACCTTCCCCTCAAGGGGAAGGCTCAAAGGGTGGCATGTTTTCTTGACGCACCGACCTCAAGGGAAAGGCTTTTTAGCCTCAATTCGCCTTTAAAAAATCAATTACTATTGATGTTCGACGTGATGTCCCTGACGGCGGCGGAGTAGGTGGGGTCCTCCTTTATGAGCTCCTCGACCTTGCGGATGCTCGAGAGAACGGTGGAGTGGTTACGGTCGCCGTACTCGGCGCCTATCTCCTTGAGCGGGAGATTGGTCAGCGTGCGGATAAGGTACATGGATATCTGACGCGCCATGGCCGTGCCCTTGCTGCGGTTTTGTCCGCGCAGATCCTCTTCTGTGAGCTGGAAGTATCGCGCGCTTTCGCGGATAATTAGCTGCGGCGAGGGGATGAATGTGCCAATGCGCACAATGTCCTTTATCGCGCGTTTAACAGACGCCGTGTCGATCGTGCTGTCAAGTATCTCCCTGTAGGCCGTCAGACGCTTTATAACGCCCTCTATCTGCCGCACGTTGGATGTTATGGTCTCGGCAATATACTCGACCGCCGCGTCCTCTAAAACGAGCCCCAGCTGCGCTGCCTTGGCTCGGGTGATGACCATGCGCGTTTCTATATCCGGCGGCTGGATATCGGCCATAAGGCCGCCCTGGAAGCGGCTCATGAGGCGATCATCCAAAAGGCTCATCTCGATCGGCGGACGGTCGGAGGTGATGACTATCTGATGTCCGGCCTCGTAGATGTTATTGAAGGTGTGGAAGAATTCCTCCTGCGTGGCCTGCTTGCCGGCGATGAACTGGATATCGTCGACGAGGAACAGGTCAACGTTGCGGTACTTCATGCGGAATTCCTCGCCTGTGCCCTCCTTGATGGATTTGAGCAGCTGGTTTGTGAACTCATCGCCCTTTATGTACGCAATTTTGGCGTTGGGATTCGTCTCGCGCGTGTACTGCCCGATGGCCAGCAGCAGGTGCGTCTTGCCAAGGCCGGAGTTACCGTAGATAAAAAGCGGATTGTACGCGCTGCCGGGCTTGTGCGCCACGGCCACCGCCGCGTTATGCGCAAACTTGTTGGAGTTGCCGACGATGAATCTGTCAAAGGTGTACCCCGCCATCTCGGGCAGGGGGTCGTCATCGGCCTTGCGCTCGACATAATCGCCAAGCTCCTCCTCGGTGAGCACCTTGACGGAAAACTCCGTCGAGAAAATTTCGCCCATCGCGCGCTTTATCGTCTCGGCAAAGCGGTTAACGATGACGTCGCGCTTAAAGTCCGAGCTTGTCTTGAGCACCAGCGTGCTGCCGTCTATCTCCACCGGCTCGCAATCGTCGAACCAGGTCGATATCGCCGTACCCGTCAGGTTCTGACCCAGCACGTCCAGCACCGCCTGCCATATATCATTAAGTGAATTTACGCCCATAAGAAACCTCTCGTTTTTCGCAAATTACCCCATTGTTATCTAGCATTAATTATAGCAAAATCCCCGCCCCATTGCAATAGATATTTATTATTAATGTATACAAGTGCATAGCCATTTCTTTTAATTTAGCATAAAATTTTTGCCGATACGCATATTGAGGTGTCACGACCGGGAAAGCCTTCCCCTTGAGGGTCGGTGCGTTAAGAAAATGTGCCACCGGCACATTTTTAGCATCCGACCGCAGGAGCTACGCTCCGAGGAGGGAACTTATGTAACCGCTTCGCACTTATCAATCTGATCCGACGGATGAGGTGGATTAAATTGCGCTTAGCGCATCATTATTTTTTGCAATTGCGTCTTGCTTTGCACTAAATTAGAACAACAGCAGTTGTCGCGTGCATTATTGCCTCCCCTTGCACAGGTGAGGCAATAATGCTGTGGCGGCTCACGCCGCTGATATATTCCACCTCATCCGTCAGCCATTCGGCTGACACCTTCCCCTCAAGGGGAAGGCTTTTTTTGCACCAAATCAGCACAAAACAAAACCTCCGCACCAATCGGCACGGAGGCTTAAAACTTGATATTTTTTGCGGGAAGCGGCAGATTTGCGGTTTAGTCAGAGCCCTCGAACCGGGATACCGCAAAAACCGTATTCGTAGCTGCGCTAAATCGCTATTGAAAATTAGTCGATGCCCTGCGGGGCGTTTTGGTCGAAGCAGGACTTATCCTGAGCCCAGCCCTTATCGACGAGCCAGTAGGTGTGCTCCTCGTCCTCGGCGGCAAGCTCCTCTTCCGTCAGCTCCACATCGCGGCTGCGCTCGCGCTTGAGCTGGCGCTCGTACTCGTACAGCTCCATGAGCGTGAAGCCCATGCCCATGTCCTCTGCGATGGGGATGAGCACGTCCTCGACGACAGACTCGTGTATCTCAAGGCTGCCGGGGTAGCACATCTTCGCGTCCTCGACGCGCTGACGAAGCTCCGGGTCGGAATCGTACTGCTGCAAAAACTTGATGACATTAAGATTAAGGCTCATATTGCGCTCCTTTCAGCACAGGCGGAAGCCCGCGGGGATGCCGTCATCGAGCATGAGCAGATGCAGCTCCTCCTTGCCGTCGTGCTCGTGCACGGCAGACAGCAGCATGCCGCAGGAGTCCTCGCCCATCATCTTGCGGTTGGGCAGGTTGAGGATGGCGACAACGGTCTTGCCGACGAGCTGCTCGGGCTCGTAGAATTCGTGGATGCCGGAGAGTATCTGGCGCGGCGTGCCGGAGCCGTCATCGAGCTTGAACTTGAGAAGCTTCTTGCTCTTCTTGACCGCCTCGCACGAGAGCACCTTGCACACGCGCATGTCGCACTTTGCAAAGTCGTCTATCGTGACCTCGGGCTCGACGGGCGGGAACTTGGGCGCGGCGGGCGCGTTGAGCTTTTCAAGCTCTGCCAGAGCCTTTTCCATGTCAAGACGCGGGAAGAGCGTCTCGCCCTTGTGGACGGTGACGGTAGCGGGCAGGGTGCCGAATACGGCGGCGCTGTCCCACTCGGTGCAGGCGGCGTCTGCGCCTATCTGAGCGAAGGCCTTGTCGCAGCTTTCGGGGATGAACGGGCGGAGCATGATGAGGCTTATGCGCAGGCACTCGAGCAGATTGTAAAGTACGCTTGCAAGGCGGGGCTTTTTGCTCTCGTCCTTGGCAAGCTGCCAGGGCGCAGTCTCGTCGATGTACTTGTTCGCGCGCTGGATGAGCTTGAATACTTCTTCAAGCGCGAGGTGAAGCTGCAGCTTATCCATCTGCTGCTCGTAATTTGCGCGGGAAGCCGCGGCAAGCTCGTAAAGCTCCTTGTCAAGCTCTGCCTCCTCGCGCTCAGCCGGCAGTGTGCCGCCAAAGTACTTTTCGACCATCGCGGTCGTGCGGGAGACGAGGTTGCCGAGGTCGTTTGCGAGGTCTGTGTTAATGGTGGAGATGAGCAGCTCATTGGAGAAGTTGCCGTCCGAGCCGAAGGGGAAGGTGCGCAGCAGGAAGAAGCGCAGCGCGTCAACGCCGAACATATCCGCCAGCTTGTACGGATCGACGACGTTGCCCTTGGACTTGCTCATCTTGCCGCCGTCGATGACCAGCCAGCCGTGGCCGTAGACCTTCTTGGGCAGGGGCATCTCCATGCTCATGAGCATTGCAGGCCAGATGATGGAGTGGAAGCGGACGATCTCCTTGCCGACGATGTGGACGTCTGCCGGCCAGTACTTGTCATAGTCGTCGTACTTGTCGTTGAGGAAGCCGACTGCCGAGCAGTAGTTAAACAGCGCGTCGACCCAGACGTAGACGACGTGGCCGGGGTCAAAATCGACAGGGATGCCCCACTTGAAGCTCGTGCGGGAGACGCACAGATCCTCAAGACCGGGCTTAATGAAGTTGTTTATCATCTCGTTTACGCGGGAAGCGGGCTCGAGGAAGGTGCCGGTCTCCAGCAGCTCCTGAACGGGCTTTGCGTACTTGGAAAGGCGGAAGAAATATGCCTCCTCCTCGGCGTAGTGGACGTCGCGGCCGCAGTCGGGGCACTTGCCGTCCTTGAGCTGGCTTTCGGTCCAAAAGCTCTCGCAGGGCGTGCAGTACATGCCCTTATACGCGCCCTTATAGATATCGCCCTTGTCGTACATCTTCTTGAAGATGCGCTGGACGGCCTCGACGTGATAGTCGTCGGTCGTGCGGATGAAGCGGTCGTTTGAGATGTTCATGAGCTTCCACAGGTCGGTGATGCCGCCGGGACCCTCAACGATCTTGTCGACAAACGCCTGGGGCGACATGCCTGCGTCCTTGGCCTTTTCCTCGATCTTCTGACCGTGCTCATCGGTGCCGGTCAGGAACATGACGTCGTAGCCGCACATGCGCTTGTAGCGCGCGATGGCGTCGGTGGCGACGGTGCAGTAGGTGTGGCCGATGTGGAGCTTGTCCGAGGGGTAGTAGATGGGGGTAGTGATATAGAACTTGCCTTTTTCCATGTATATCTCTCCGTTCGTTAGATTCGGCATAGGCGAGCCTCCGCCTGTGCATTTTTTGCGATGTATGATAAATTTTTTTGATTGACGTAGTAATGTGTTTTGTTCCGATTTGGTGCAAAATCTATGCGCGTAATGTGACGGCTTTGCACTAATTTAGAACATTGTAGGGAACAGGTTCACCTGTTCCGCATGTACTGTCTTGCAGCGCACTGATGTGGGGCGAGTCAGCTGGATTATATTCGTACCATCGTAACCGTGCTGACGCAAGATTGATTGCGTGCAGTGTTGGTACGGTTTGAAAAAGCCTTCCCCTTGAGGTCGGTGCGTTAAGAAAACATGGCACCCTTTGAGCCTTCCCCTTGAGGGGAAGGTGTCAGCCGAACGGCTGACGGATGAGGTGG
>CAZWJM010000086.1:0-5110 GCA_964634435.1 uncultured Oscillospiraceae bacterium
GCTGCTGACACCCTGAAGGATGCAAAGGAAGCAACCTGCAAGGAAGTCGGCTACACCGGCGACAAGGTCTGCAAGTTCTGCGGCGAAGTCCTCGAAAAGGGCGAAGAGATCAAGGTTCTTGAGCACAAGACCGAGCTGAAGGACGCAAAGGACGCAACCTGCGCAGCCGTCGGCTACACCGGCGACGAGGTCTGCACCGTCTGCGGCGAAGTCGTTAAGAAGGGCACCGAAATCGCAAAGGGCGACCACAAGACCGAGCTCAAGAACGTCAAGGACGCAACCTGCACTGCAGCAGGCTACAGCGGCGATGAAGTCTGCACCGTCTGCGGCGAGACCGTCAAGAAGGGCGAAGAGACCGCTCTTGCAGCACATAAGTTTGCAAACGGCGTCTGCACCGTCTGCGGCGCAAAGGACACCACCGTCAACCCGTTCAAGGATGTTAACAAGGATACCCATAAGGATTACTACGATGCAATCCTGTGGGGCTACTACAATGGCGTAGTCAAGGGCACGAACGAGGCTCAGACTCTCTTCAGCCCGGATGCAACCTGCACCCGCGCTCAGATAGTCACCTTCCTGTACCGTGCTGAGAAGGCATCCCCCGTCACCGGCGTTGCAAATCCGTTCACCGACGTAAGCGCAACCGCTGACAAGGATTACTATGATGCAATCCTGTGGGCTGTCAAGAACGGCATCGTCAAGGGCACCAGCGCAACGACCTTCGACCCCTATGCAACCTGCACCCGTGCTCAGATAGTCACCATGCTCTACCGCCTCGAGGGTGAGCCCGCAGTCACCAATAAGACTATATTCACCGACCTCACTGCTGACTGGTACCTGAACTCTGTCAACTGGGCATTCAACCTTGGCATCACCCTGGGTAACGGCGACGGCACCTTCACTCCCGACGCACCCTGCACCCGCGCTCAGACCATCACCTTCATCTATCGTTACTACAACACCTGATCTGACCGCGAGTAAAACAGCATAAAAATTCAGAACCCCTTGGCAAATCGCCAAGGGGTTCTTTCAATTGCCCCTTGCAATATGCCGCGGATTTCGGTATATTTTGATGGAAAGGGGATGGAAGAATGAAAAGACGTGTGCTGTGCGCGATCTTAGCCGTGCTGCTCGTGCTCACGCCGGTGTCGGCACTGGCTGACGGCAGCTGCGGGCAAAATATAAAGTGGTCGCTGTCCGAAGCGAACGTGCTGACGATAAGCGGAACGGGGAGGATGGCGGACTTTGCCGCCGGCGAAGCGCCGTGGTATCCCGAGCGCGAGAAAATTCGCAGCGTCACGGTGACGGACGGAGTAGAGAGCATCGGAAGCGGCGCATTTTACGGCTGCACGCTCATTGAGGAAATGACGCTTCCCCTGAGCCTTAAAAGCATCGGCGATGGCGCGATTGACGGCGTTTGCCTCCGAAAAGTGTACTATGGCGGCAGCATCGCGCAGTGGAAGGAGATAGATATCGGCTACGGCGTGAGCTTTGGCGTTGCCGAGCTCATCTGCGCGGATAAGTCCGAGCCGTTTGCGGACATCTCCGGCTGGTATCACGACTATATCATCACCTGCTATATGGCAGATATCATAAGCGGCTTCGGCGACGGGACGTTCAGGCCGGAACTGAATGTCACCCGCGCGCAGTTTGCCATCATGCTGTACAATATGGGCGGCAGACCCGAAGTCAGCGGTGCGGGCCTTGACTTTACCGACGCCGGAAGCATCCACCCGTCGGCGCTTGCGGCCGTGCGCTGGGGCGTCAGAGCGGGGATAATCAAGGGCTTTGACGATGGCTCGTTCCGTCCCGACGAGAGCATCACCCGCGCTCAGATGGCGACCTTCGCTTACCGCTTCCTGCGCCTTGGGGTGGACGGCAATACGCTTATTGATTTTATGGGCGCGCCGAATTTCTCCGACTCCGAGAGCATCCTCGAATGTTACCGCGAGGCGGCAAACGTAATGTCCGCCCTCGGCGTTATCCAGGGCTATCCCGACGGCCGTTTCGCGCCGGACGATACGGCAACGCGGGCGCAGGCCGCAACGGTGAGCGTCCGTCTGCTGACGGCGATAGCCGAGCTGAATACATAAAAATATCCTCCGTATGAAGCCATACGGAGGATTGATTTTTGCTGTTTTATCTGGTCTCCTGTGCGCGGATGAGGTTTTTGTAAAAGCTCACGGCGCCGGGCAGGCAGCTGACCTCGATGTTTTCGTTCAGACCGTGCATTCCGGACATCTGCTCCGGCCCGAATATGACGGGCGCAAAGCGGATGCAGCTTTTGCACACGGGCTGATAAAACTGCGCGTCGGTCGCGCCGGTCATGACGTAGGGGCTCACGGGCAGACCGGGGAAGGTCTTGCCGATGACATTCTCGACCTGGCGGTAGGCCTCGCCGTTAATGTCGACTGCGGGGGTGTAGTCGTTCGAGTGGATTATCTCCATCTCAAGCCCGTATTTTTCCGCGACGCGGCGGACTATCTCAAGGCTTTCCTTCTCGCCCTGATGGGGGATAAAGCGCATGTTCGCGCTCACCGTCGCCTCCTGCGGAAGCACGTTGCACGCATCGGAGCCGGACTGCATCGTGAACGCCATCGTCGTCTGCAGCATCGCGCCCGCCTGTGCGCTTATAAGGCCGAGCACGGGCTTGAGTATGGGCTTGAACAGCCACAGATTGCCCATGACGAGCTTGAGCGGGAACGAGGCGTAGGGCGCAAGCTGCTCGAACATAGCCTCGACCTCGGGCTCGAACTCGCGGCGGAAGTGGCAGTGCGTCTCCATATCGTTTACGAATGCCGCAAGGCGTGCGATGGGCGTGTGCTTTGCCGGTGCGCTTGCGTGGCCGCCGGTGGAGCGGGCGGTGAACTTAACGTCGCCCTTGCCCTTTTCAAATACGCCGACCATGGCGAAGTTGCCCTTGACGCCGCCGATAGGTTCTGCGATGATGCCGCCGCCCTCGTCGCACACGAGGAAGAGCTCAACGCCGCGCCTTTGCAGCTCCTTGACTATCTTCGGTGCGCCGTCGCCTGCCCATTCCTCGGTGCAGGACGAGGCGAGGTACACGTCGCACTTGGGCGTGTAGCCGTCCTTGAGAAGCTCCTCAACGGCCTGGAAAAACGCCATCAGCGAGGCCTTCGTGTCGGCCGTGCCGCGCCCCCAGACCTTGCCCTCGGATATCTCGCCCGAGAACGGCTCGTGCTCCCACTTGCCCTCGGCGGGGACGACGTCCTGATGGCTCATCAGCAGTATCGGCTTAGCCTCGCCCGTGCCCTTCCAGTGGAACAGGAGGTTTCCGTCGATGACCGTTTTCTCAAGCTTTTCGTGAACCAGCGGGAAAAGCTCCTCGAGCGTTTTGTGAAACTCTTCAAACTTCTCGCCCGCGGGCGTGTTTGCGTACGATACCGTTTCGCACTGCACCATTTTGCTGAGCTTTCCTGCAAGCTCGAGCGCGTAATCTCCAGCCTCGGGCGCCGTGTATTCCGAGCGCTTGGACGGGGTCAGCACAGTGCGCACGACGGCTGCCGCAGGCAGCGCAAGCGCCGCAGCGGGGAGTGCCAGCCAGGCTTTTTTCATTTCTGAGCACCTGCTTTCTTATAGAATCTGTATGCGATGCCGATGGCGAGCGCACCGGCGGGGATGATCATGAAGCTCGTCGAGCCCGTCAGCGAGGGAACGAGGATGAACAGTATGCTCATCACGATAAGCGGGGCGGCGGCGATCTTCATATTGCCGCGGAAATACTTGTACGCCATTGCACCGAACAGCGCGGGCACGACGTTTTCAAACGCCGGCTGCAGCGTCGGGCTCTGCAGCACGGGCTGCAGCGGAACGAGCAGCGCAACGCCCAGCGCGAGCACGACTATCGTCACCAGCGACGAGGTCGCGATGGACAGGGTGGAGACTATCTCGTTTTCCGGGGTGCCGCTTTTTGCACCGACTATGTCGCGTGCGTTGACGGCGCAGGGGATCTTCATGTTGATGAGGTTGCCGGTTATGAACGCGAGGTAGCCGCCGCCGGCGCCGAGCATCGGCGTGTATATCAGAAACTCGACAACGCTGCTGACCGTCCACACGAGGCCGACGGATAAAAACGCCTTCGCCGTTGCGCCGAGGTCGGGCAGAGCGCCGAGGTATTCGCCGATGAGAAACGGCGCACCGACGAGCATGACGAGAACTATTGCCGAGCTCACGCGGCCAATGGTGTGCGTGCGCTTATTGTAGCTTTCAAAATAGTTGTTGTTCATTATCCGCACCTCCTTATGCAAACAGCTTGACTATGACAGCAGCGGCCATACCGATGAGCATACTTCCGGCGATGGAAAAGCTCTCGACCCAGGCGAGGTTCTTCTTCTCGCCAAGGTAGATAAAGCCCGCCATCACAGCGCCCGAGACGACCACGACTATCAGCGGGATAAGGCTTCCCGAGAAGGTGAACAGCCCGTTTGATGAAACAAAGCCGCCGATGTAGCTGCCTATGTAGGCGGAGACGAGGCCGATGAACATCGCGGTCATGGCCGTGTCGCCGAAGCCCGCGCCGCCGGAGCTTTTCTTGCCGCTTCCGAGGCGGTTGAGGTAGCGCTTGTTGAAGAATATCGAAAGCACCATGCCCCACATGATGCAGATGCTCATGAGCAGAGCTATCGTCGCAAAGCCCGAGGGAGTCATCTCGGCTGCCGACAGGGCGGACATGCCGACGGCCTCGGCTGCTGCCTGTGCCACCTGCGTCTCATAGTGCAGCGCACCTATGACCGAAAGTCTCAGCCACGGCCACGGCGTACCGAGGCTGCCCGACAGGGCGATAACGCCAAGCAGAATGCCGACGCTCGGCAGGAGCGAAAAGGTCGCGCTTGAAGTGATGGCGCGCTTGAGCTTTGTGCGGTCGATGCCCATCGCAAGGCCCGCGCGGTAAGCCCTGACCATAAACACGGCGCAGACCACCGCGACGAACGCGATAATGCCGCCGCATATGGCGTACATGGGCACGCTGTTTAACAGCGAAAGAATGTTCATATGCTTCTCTCCTTAATTATAAGCAATTAATATGTGTAACAATTAACATTATATTTCCCCCGCGCGGATAAGTCAATGCAAACTCGCCCTGTGGAGG
>CAZWJM010000087.1:0-3738 GCA_964634435.1 uncultured Oscillospiraceae bacterium
TGAAGGTCGGCTTCATCGGCGTTAACACTCCCGAGAGCCAGACCAAGGCAAACCCCGCACTCATCAAGGGCCTGACCTGGCTTGCAGGCGCAGACATGGTCAAGGCTGTTCAGGCTGAGGCCGACAAGCTTGAAGCTGACGTCAAGATCGTTCTCTCCCACCTCGGTGTTGACGCCGAGTCCGTCCCCAACTGCTCCACCGACCTGTGGGCAGGACTCAAGGGTGTTGACTTCATCATCGACGGTCACTCCCACACTGTTATGACCGCAGGCGATAACGGTGAGCCCATCCAGTCCACCGGTACTGCATTTGCAAACATCGGCGTTATCGTTATCGACAACGCAAGCAAGAAGATCGTTGACAACAAGCTCGTTGAGATCACCGAGGAGACCGTAGCTGACAAGGCTGTTGCAGCTGCAGCTCAGGAGATCATCGACAAGATCGAAGCCGAGTATGGTCAGGTCTTCGCTAAGAGCGACGTCGCTCTTAACGGTGAGCGTGGATACAGCGGCATAACCGACATGTACGGCAACCGTGACGGCGAGACCAACCTCGGCGACCTCATCACCGACTCCATGATCTGGTCTGTTGCAAAGACCGACGGCCTGAAGGTCGACGCAAAGCACACTGTTGCAATCACCAACGGCGGCGGCATCCGTGCTGCTATCGCAGCCGGCGACATCACCAAGAAGGATGTCAACACTGTTCTGCCTTTCGGCAACACCGTAGCAGTCGTCTACGTTTCCGGCGCAGTTCTTCTCGAGGCTCTCGAGGCTTCCACCTACTGCTGCCCCGACAGCACTGTCGGTGCATTCCCCCAGGTTTCCGGCATTGACTTCACCATCGATTGCAGCAAGGCATACGATGCAAACGAAGAGACCTACCCCGGCTCCACCTACTATGGTCCCAAGACCATCAACCGCGTAACTATCAACAACGTTAACGGCGAGGCATTCGATGCAGAGGCTACCTACGCTGTCATCACCAACAACTTCCTCGCATCCGGCGGCGACACCTACTATGCATTCGCTGCTGCTACCGAGCAGTTTGACACCGGCATCCCCATGGACGAGGCACTGATGGACTACATCACCACCGAGCTCAAGGGCGTAGTCGGCGAGCAGTACTCCGCACCGCAGGGCCGCATACATTATGTCGGCGTTCAGTTCAAGGATATCAGCGACGGCTGGTATTACGAAGAGATCATCGAAGCTTACGAGCTGGGCATCGTTACCGGCGTAACTCCCACTACCTTTGCTCCCAATGATCCTATCACCCGTGAGCAGTATGTCACCATGCTGTGGCGTATGCTCGATAAGCCCATGGCAAAGAACAGCACCATCAGCTTTGCAGATGCTGCCGATATCTCCGGCTGGGCAAAGGACGCAGTCGCATGGGGCGTTGAAGCAGGCGTTATCAAGGGCTATGAAGACAACACCTTCTGTCCCGCAAACGAGATCACCCGTGCAGAGCTTGCAACCTTTACCTACCGTCTGTCCGAGGGCGTTGATGCTTCCCTGAAGGCCGACGCAGGCTTCAAGGATGTCGCTGCCGGCAGCTTCTACGAAGAGGCAGTCAACGTAATGGCAAATTCCGAAATCATAAACGGCGTCGGCGGCGATATGTTCGCTCCCACCGCAACCGCAACCCGTGCCGAGGCAGCTGCCATCCTGGTAAGAACCGCAACCGCAGCATAAATCACAAAGCAAATCACATAGCAAAAAACGCACCCGACCGGGTGCGTTTTTTATTGCTTAATTTATCTCAATCGCTTATCGCTGCGCTTGGCAAGGTATGTGCCGAGGGACTGGAAAAGCTGCACGAGCAGGATGAGGATGATGACCGCGACGAACATCACAAGGTACTTGTAGCGATAGTAGCCGTAGTCGATGGCTATCTTACCCAGACCGCCGCCGCCGATGATGCCGCTCATGGCCGAGTAGCCGAGGATGGTCGTCAGGGCGATGGTGACGTTCTGGATAAGCGAGGGCACGGACTCGGGTATCATGACCTTGCAGATTATCTGCATAGGCGTGGCGCCCATGCTCTGCGCGGCCTCGATGATGTTGCTGTCAAGCTCGCGCAGGCTGCTCTCAACAAGCCTTGCGACGAAGGGGAAGGCCGCCGCGACGAGCGGGACGATGGTCGCCGTCGTGCCGACAGCCGTGCCGATAAGCGCGCGCGACAGGGGCAGGACCATTATCATGAGGATAAGAAACGGGATAGAGCGCAGGAGGTTAATGATGACGTTGAGCACCTGCATCAGCCACTTCGGCAGCGGCAGAACGCCGTCCTTTTCGCCGGTGACGAGCAGTACGCCGAGCGGCAGGCCGATAAGCAGCGACAGCGCGGTCGAAACGACCGTCACATAAAACGTCTCCCACAGGGCCATCGGCAGGCTCGGCAGAGCCGTCAGCAGATCCTGAATGGATGCATCCGAAAAAAGATTACTGTACATTGCCGTCGACCTCCTGTGCCGTGACGTTTGCCACGTTTGAAATGAACTGTATCGCGCGGTCAAACTGCGCGCTGGGTATGCCTATGAGCAGGCTGCCGTAGACCTCTTCGGAAAGCTTCTGCGTCGACGCGGAAATGACGTTGCAGAATATGCCCTCCTCGGATGCGAGACGCGCGACCAGGGGGATGCCGGTGGTCTTGCTGTCGCGGAAGATAAGGCGCACGCGGCGCTCGGCCTTGGGGTCGGACACCAGCTCGTCCACGCCGCCGGGGAACACGAGCCTGCGTCCCGCCGGGGACTTGGGCGCTGCGAACACGGCCGCAACGAGGCCCTCCTCGGCAACGCTGCCCTCGTCGAGGATGGCAACGTGGTTGCAGACCTCTTTGACGACGCTCATCTGATGGGTGATGATGACGACGGTGATGCCGAGTGCGGAGTTAATGTCCTTGATAAGCTCAAGTATCTGACGGGTGGTCTTGGGGTCAAGGGCGCTGGTCGCCTCGTCGCACAGCAGCACCTTGGGATTCGTCGCAAGGGCGCGCGCGATGGCGATGCGCTGCTGCTGGCCGCCGGATAGCTGCGCGGGGTAGGCGTCGGCCTTGTCGGGCAGACCGACAAGCTCTAAAAGCTCGCGTGCCTTTTTCTCGGCGTCGGCCTTGCTCACGCCCGAAATCTCCATCGGGAAGCAGATGTTTTTAAGGCAGGTGCGCTGCATGAGCAGGTTAAAGTGCTGGAATATCATCGTGATGTTGCGGCGTGCCGCGCGAAGCTGTGCGGGGCTCATCGTGTCGAGCCGCTCGCCGTTTACGATTATTTCGCCGCTCGTGGGCTTTTCCAGCAGGTTTATGCATCGAACCAGCGTCGACTTGCCCGCGCCGGACATGCCGATGATGCCGTATATATCCCCGTCCTCAATGGTAAGGGAGACGTTTTTCAGTGCGTCCACCTCTCCTGTGCCGGAGTCAAAGGTCTTGCTTACGTTTTTAAGCTCTATCATGACTGTCTAATGTCTCCCTCGTTGTTGCGTATATTATATGTGTATATGTTGCATTTACGTTGTTGCTGCCTCCCCTTGTGCAGGGGAGGCAAGCAGATGTGACTGATTGTTTGTGGGATGTACTAAGGCGAGGTGTCTTACTTGTTCACTGCATCCAGAGTGGTCTGGGTGCCGCCGTACAGACCCATGGGCTCGACGTGGATAGCGCCGACGGAGACGATGTGGGTGCCCTGCTGAGCGTTGAAGTCATCGAGGTAGGGGGTGTGCTGGAAGTAGTTTGCGA
>CAZWJM010000087.1:3838-5103 GCA_964634435.1 uncultured Oscillospiraceae bacterium
CCCTGCTGAGCGTTGAAGTCATCGAGGTAGGGGGTGTGCTGGAAGTAGTTTGCGAGCACCGTGCCGTCCTCAACGACGGTGTTGGGGATGACGTAGTCGTTGTAGACCTGGATGTCGAGGGTGATGTCCTTCTCTGCGAGGATCTGCTTTGCGATCTCGAGGATCTCGGCGTGCGGGGTGGGGGAGGCTGCAACGGAGATGGTAGTGCCCTTGAGTGCATCGTAGTCGACCGTGCTGTCGAAGCCGTCGGTGGGTTCGTCAACGACGGAGACGACCGAGCCTGCGTACTTGTCGTTTATGAAATCTGCGACCTTCTTGCTCTCGAGTGCTGCGACGAGTGCCTTGACGGCGTCGTTGTTTTCGTTGCCTTCCTTAACTGCGAGGATGTTGGTGTATGCCGAAGCGGAGCCTTCCTGGGTCAGTGCGTCCTTAACGGGGTTGAGGCCTGCGTTTATTGCGTAGTTGCTGTTGATGACTGCGTATGCGACGTCGGGCAGGAGGTTGGGGATCTGAGCGGCCTCGGCCTCGACTATCTCAACATTGTACGGATTGTCGGCGATGTCGTTCTTGGTTGCGGTGATGCCTGCGCCGTCCTTGAGGGTGATGATGCCGGCCTCCTGCAGGAGCAGCAGCGCGCGGGCTTCGTTGGTGGTGTCGTTGGGAACTGCTATCTTGATGACGTCGGTCTTGGCGTCATTGCCGCCGTCGCTTGCGCAGGCGGCGAGGCTGAATGCGAGAACAAGTGCGAGGGCTATGGCGATTATCTTGGTGAAGTTTTTCATTTTGATTTCTCCTTAAAAATTATTTTGATTTGTTAATGAGCCTTTGGCTCTGCAAGTTAAGCTAAACATGTCATCCTCTGTGTCGCGGGGACACATTCGTTCTTCAAGCCTTATCATTACTCGGGCTCATCTCCTTTCGTCAAAATAAAAAACAGCGGACGGTCATCGACCTTCCGCTGTTTGTATACCAAGAGGTTCGGCTTTATGCCGTTAAACAGTTTTCAGAAAGCTGACCGAATTGAACGCGACAAAGCATGCACATGCGGCACATGCACATGTACATCATCATCATGACTGCGTTCAGCTTCTTCATGCTTTCAGTGTCCTTTCCTCGAAAAATCACGTCGTTTATCTCGACGAGGGCATCGTAGACCCATATTGCGAATTTGTCAAGCCCCATTTTTGCGATTTTAGCACTTTGCCCAAATCCCGCGCTCCGCAAAGCCCCAATTTCGTGCGCTTTTTATAGACGCCGGGTGCGCG
>CAZWJM010000088.1:0-5077 GCA_964634435.1 uncultured Oscillospiraceae bacterium
AGGGTGACGCGGCTGCCCTTTGGTATGCCCGACAGCAATTTTCGCGCCTTTTCGAGCATTATCCGGCTGCGGACAAGCTCGCCGAGGGCGGGATGGTACGCTCCGCCGAGGGCGTTGCCGCCGGTAAGATCCTCCGTGGGATTGAGCCCCATGCGGATAATGGGTATGCCCGCCAAGTCAAACAGCGGAACTATCTTTGCGCACACGTGCACAGCATCCTCAACAGTGTGCTCGGCATACGTTCCCGCGCGCCACATGTCACACAAAACGGTATCGCGCACGATGACCGTCGGGTATATGCGCACGCCGTTCGGTGCAAGGTCAATTATCTTTTTTGCAGTTTCAACACAGCTTTCATCCGTATCGCCGGGGAGGCCGGTCATCATCTGCAATATAAGGTCAAAGCCCACTGCTTTTATCATCTGCGACGACTGCGTTACGGCTGCACTGTCATGCCCGCGGCCGGTGAGCTCAAGCACCCTGTCGCACATCGACTGCGCACCAAGCTCTATAACGGTCACGCCGTACTCACGAAGTCTGCGGAGTATAGCTCCATCTATAGCGTCCGGGCGGGTTGACAGGCGGATAGAGCTTATAACGCCGCTATCAAGATACGGCTGCGCCGCCTGCAAAAGCTCAAGCTGGTGCTTTTCGGGTATGGCCGTGAAGCTTCCGCCATAAAACGCCAATTGCCGCTTTGTCCCCATCGGGGTCAAGGCGGCTGCTTGCTCTATGGCATCTTTGACGGTCTGCGCCGTGGCGGGCTCGATATGGCCGGATATCCTGCGCTGGTTGCAGAACACACAGTCGTTCGGGCATCCGAGATGCGGCACAAACACGGGGATTATACTGTTTCTTGCTGTCATTTACCGAGTCTATCAAGCGCCTTGCAGGCGGCGGCCTGCTCGGCTTCCTTTTTCGTTCTGCCGCTGCCCTTGCCTATGATCTGACCGTTGAGGCTGACCTCGGCCAGGAACAGCTTATCGTGATCGGGGCCGGACTCGCCGGCTTCGTGATATTTGAGCACCTGCCCGGCCTTTTGCTGGACAAGCTCCTGAAGCTCCGTTTTATAATCGGTCGCGTGATGGGCCTTGACAGCCTCGGGGCTGAGCACCATATGCTCAATGAATTCTGCCGCAGGCTCCATGCCGCCGTCAAGGAATATGGCTGCTATGACGGCTTCGGTAGCATCGGCAAGTATCGACGCGCGCTGGCGCCCGCCGCTTTTTTCCTCGCCGTGACCCATGCGCAGATATTCGCCGAGGTTAAGCTCCTTGGCAACACCGTGCAGGCTGTGCTCGCACACAAGCTCTGCACGCAGGCGGGTCATTTTGCCCTCAGGCAGGGACGGCGACATGGCATACAGGTGCTTTGCCGTGACAAATCCGAGCACGGAGTCGCCCAAAAACTCGAGCCGCTCATTACTGGGTACGCCCTCTTCCCTGTTTTCATTGGCATATGAGCTATGCGTCAGCGCATTTACAAGCAGCGCCGCATCGCGGAAGCTGTAGCCCAGTTTTTCTTCCAACTGCTTCATCATTTATGCTTCTTCCGAAATCTTCATATAGTCGATGTTCTTTTCAATATCGCCGACGATATCGGCCTCGGCGAAGGCCTTGGCCTGACGTATGGCGGCAAAGAAGGCTTCATCGCCCGACGAGCCGTGGGCCTTGATGACGGGCTTTGATATGCCGAGGAAGGCAGTTCCGCCGACTTCGTTGGAGTCGATCTTCCTGGCTATGCCCTTGACGTCCTTTTTGATGGCGACGGCAGCAAGCTTATTCTTCGTGTTCATCATGAACACCTCTTTAAGCTCCGTAAACAGCCACTTTGCAACGCCCTCGGCGGTCTTGAGCGCGATATTGCCCGAAAAACCGTCGGACACGACGACGTCAACGCCGCCGAAGAGCATAGTGCTTGCCTCGACATTGCCGACAAAGTTAATTCTGCCCTCGGCCGCGGCCTTTTTGAGCAGCTTATACGTCTCGTGCTGGAGCGAACCGCCCTTGGTCTCCTCAACGCCGATGTTGAGAAGTCCGACGCGCGGCTGGGTAAGACCCATCATGCGGCGGGCATAGAAGCTGCCCATATACGCAAACTGCAGCAGATACTCCGGCGTACACTCGGCATTCGCGCCGCAGTCGATGAGCATTATGCCGTTTTCACGGCTCGGGAGCACAGGCGCCATTGCAGCGCGCCGCACGCCTCTTATGCGCTTAACGATAAGCGTTGCGCCGGTGAGCAGAGCGCCTGTCGAGCCTGCGGACACAACAGCGTCGCCCTCGCCGTTTTTGAGCATGGTAAGCGCCACTGTCATCGAAGCGTCCTTTTTACGGCGGGTGGCCGTGCTGGGGTCATCCTCCATGGTTATAACGTCGCGCGCATCGACGATGGTGATACCGTGCCTGTCCTCGGGAAGGTATTTTTCTACCTCCTCCTTGCGGCCGACAAGAACAATATCGACTCCCAGTCTGTCGCGTGCATACACTGCACCTTTAACTATTGCCTCGGGTGCGTTATCGCCGCCCATTGCGTCAACGATTATTTTCACAGCCGAAGACCTCCTTTTTCATAAGCTCTTCTATAATGCCAAGGCTCCTTGCGGAGATCTCCGCATTTTTATTGCGCTTGCCCTTGACGCGGTAGCCAAGGGGCGAAATTATACCGAAATTGATGTTCATCGGCTGAAAATCGCCGACAGAGCCGCCGGAAACATAGAGGCTGAGGGCACCAATTGCCGTCTCCTGCGGGAAATCGACAGGTTCAAGACTCAGCACCCTTGCGGCAGTTTCTATCCCGACGAGCATGCCGGATGCCGCCGACTCGACATAGCCCTCGACGCCTGTCATCTGACCGGCAAAGCTGAGGTTTTCCCTGAGCCTGTAATACCTGTCGAGAAGCTTGGGGCTATTTAAATATGTATTGCGGTGCATGACACCGTATCGGATAAATTCCGCGTTCTTCAGCGCCGGTATCATCGAAAACACGCGCTTCTGCTCGCCCCATGTAAGGTGCGTCTGGAAGCCGACGATGTTATAAAGCGTACCGTCGGAGTTATCGCGGCGAAGCTGCACAACAGCGTAATTTTCGCGTCCTGTGCGCGGGTCGCGCAGGCCGACGGGCTTCATTGGGCCATAGCGCAGAGTATCCTCGCCGCGGCGGGCCATGACTTCGACCGGCATGCAGCCCTCAAAGACCCCGCCGTCGTCAAAGCCGTGCACTGCGGCCTCTTTTGCGTTTTTGAGCTCTTTTATAAAGGCCTTGTACTCGGCCTCGTCCATCGGGCAGTTTACATAATCCGCCGTGCCCTTATCATAGCGCGAGGCAAAGAACGCACTTTCCATGTCAACGCTCTCGAGCGTGACGATAGGCGCGACGGCATCGTAAAAATGCAGTCCCTCCCCGCCGCAGAGTTCGGCGATCTTATCTGCCAAAGCGTCGCTCGTTAAAGGCCCTGTTGCGACAACGCACTCCCCCTCAGGAAGCTCAGTTGCCTCAGCGGGAACGAGCTTGATATTCTCATGCGCCTTGAGCTTTTCGGTTATATACCGTGCAAATCCCTCCCTGTCAACGGCAAGCGCACCACCGGCCGCGACGCGGTTAGCGTCCGCGCTTTCCATGATGAGCGAGCCCATGCGCCGCATTTCCGCCTTCAAAAGCCCGACGGCGTTTGAAAGCTCGTCACTGCGCAGAGAGTTTGAGCAGACAAGCTCGGCAAAGTATTCCGATGTGTGCGCGGGAGTCATTTTTTCAGGCTTCATTTCAACGAGCCTGACCTTTATCCCACGGCGGGCGAGCTGCCATGCACATTCGCTTCCGGCAAGCCCCGCGCCGAGGACGGTTACCTCATTCATATGCTTTATTCCTTGGCCTTTTTAGAAGTTTGTTTCTTCGGTGCGGCAGATTTCGAGGCGGCGGGCTTTTTCTTATACCCGCGCTTATCCTCCGGCACGAAGGCCTGGCACTCTTCATTTATGCAGAATGACTTCTGACGGCCGCGGCCGGCGGGTTTGAACAGCGTCTTGCCGCAGCTCGGGCAATTATCCTTTGTCGGGACATACCAGGTCATGAAGCCCTTGATCTCGCTGCCGTCGGCGGCAGTGCCGCGCCAGGGGCAGTCGGCGCCGCGCTCGCAGGCGTAATAGGTGTTGCCCTTTTTCGAGGTGCGCTTTAAGATGCGGCTTCCGCACTTGGGGCATTTGCCGGGCATTTCGATAACGAGCGGCTTTGTGAAGCTGCACTCGGGATACGCAGGGCAGGCCAAAAAGCGGCCGAAGCGGCCGGACTTTACGACCATTTGGCGGCCGCAGAGGTCGCAGTGCTCATCGCTGAGCTCATCGGGCACCTTTATCCTCACGCCCTCAAGCGCCTTTTCCGCGTCCTCAAGCTCGGTGCTGAAATCGCCATAGAAGCTTCTGAGAAGCTCCTTCCAATAAAGCTGGCCGTTTTCGACCTCGTCAAGGCTCTCCTCCATGTGGTTTGTGAACTTGAGGTCGACGATATCGGGGAAACGCTCCTGCATGAGCTGGGTGACTATTTCACCAAGGTTCGTGGGCTTAAGATACTTGCCGTCTTTGACGACATATTCGTGCGAGGTGATGGTGGATATAGTAGGCGCGTAGGTCGACGGGCGGCCTATGCCCTTTTCCTCCATTGCGCGGATAAGCGTTGCCTCGGTGTATCTTGCAGGCGGCTGGGTAAACTGCTGCTCGGGGAGCATTTTTTCAAGATAGACCTGCTCGCCCTCGCTCAGGCTCGGGAGCTTGCTGCGCGGCTCGTCGCTCTCCTCGTCCTTACCCTCCTCGTACACGGCCGTGTAACCGGCAAAGCGCATTTCGGAGTAGTTTGCGCGGAAGACATAGCCTGCCGAGTCAACATCGACAACGACATTGTCATACACGGCGTTTGCCATCTGGCTTGCCGTGAAGCGCCCCCAAATGAGGCGATAGAGCCTGTACTGCTCGGGGGTGAGGTCCTTGCGCACGACGTCGGGGCTGAGCTCAACATTCGTCGGGCGGATAGCCTCGTGCGCGTCCTGTGCGCCGGACTTTGTTTTATACACGCGGAAGGAGCCGTG
>CAZWJM010000089.1:0-5010 GCA_964634435.1 uncultured Oscillospiraceae bacterium
GATATATGTCAAGAGGATAAGTTTTTTGCTTTTTCTCTAAACTTCTCCTCTTTCAACAAGCTCCAATAGGCAACAATCATGCAATAATTACGCAGGGATTCTTTCTATTCAGCCACACTTTCGGATAAATTATATCCTGTTCTGTTCCAATAAACAAAATCCAAGCAAATCCATACCTCTCATACCACGAAAGATGAATATTCGATTCATCCGCCGATTATATCCAATTATCTGTCCGACCCGAAAACAGCGCTAAGCGAGTGGCTCTGTGACTCACTCGCTGTCCATCGCATCTATATGTTTCAAAACAGGTTCTTCGGAAGCTCATCTGGATTCTGATTTCACTACCGTGTCGGAATTTCCACTCTAACGAAGCATGCAGGTATAATTGTCATATCCCTCGTTTTCTTATTTTAATTGTATTAAAACTATACTTTTGCTCGATTTGTGCAATTTCTCATGCATTATTTGCAACTTTTGCTTGGTTGTCCTTCATTTTCCGGAAAATATTAAGTCATTTTTCTTACCTTCTTCTTCTCAATTTTGACAGATTCCCTGCGCAATAATGCATTTTATTTTATACTCATGCAATTTTATCGTCAAAACAGAGAAATGCACCCAAATGCCCCATTTTGCAAAAAAAGCGGTTTACATTTGCTTCCGGGTATGTTAACAATGATGGCAGTTAATCCATCATCGATAAATAATCTAAGGAGGTCATTACATGATTCAGCTGACGAATCACGGCATGTATTTAGTAAACGGCGTTCCCTGTGAAACCGCATCTATTTCCCAGGAGGAAGCACGGAAAGGCACTATGGCTTGGCGCATTCTTCAGGCTCACAATGTATCCAGCGATCCAGAGAATCTGCGTATCCGATTTGATGCAATGGTGTCTCACGACATTACTTATGTAGGCATCATTCAGCAGGCCCGCGCCTCCGGCATGAAGGAATTTCCCATCCCTTATGCTCTGACCAACTGTCACAACAGCTTGTGTGCTGTGGGCGGCACCATCAATGAAGACGACCATATGTTCGGTCTGTCAGCCGCCAAGAAGTATGGCGGCATCTATGTGCCTGCCAATCAAAGTGTCATCCATTCTTACGCCCGGGAGCAAATGGCAAAATGCGGTACCATGATCCTGGGCTCTGACTCCCATACCCGCTATGGTGCTTTGGGCACCATGGCCATTGGCGAGGGTGGCCCGGAGTTAGCCAAGCAGCTGCTAAAAAACACTTGGGACGCTCCCATGCCGGAAGTGGTCATGGTCTATCTGACCGGCAAGCCACGCCGGGGCATCGGCCCCCACGATGTGGCCATCGCATTGGTGAAGGCTACCTTTGAGAGCGGCTTTGTGAACAATAAGGTATTGGAGTTTGTAGGTCCCGGCATCCGCGAACTGCCCATCGACTTCCGTAACGGCATCGACGTGATGACCACCGAAACCACCTGCCTCAGCTCCATTTGGGAGACAGATGAGATCACCCGCGGCTTCTACGAAACCCACAAGCGCCCGCAGGACTACAAGGAACTGCATCCCGGCAAGGTTGCCTACTATGATAAGATGATCACCATCGATCTGGGCAAGGTAGAGCCCATGATCGCCCTGCCCTTCCATCCCTCCAACGCCTGGACCATCCACGAGTTCCTGGATAACGCCGAGGAGATCCTCAAGAGCGTGGAGGCTGATGCCGCCAAGCGCTTCCCCAAGGCCAACATCAAGCTTACCGACAAGATCCATGATGGCGGCGTTTGGGCCGATCAGGGTATTATCGCCGGATGCAGCGGCGGTCTGTTCGACAATATCACTGAGGCTGCCGACATCATGCACGGCGGCAGCACCGGCAGCGGTACTTTCAGCTTCTCCGTATACCCCACCTCTGTTCCTGTTTCCCTGGAGCTGATGAAGGTGGGCGCTACGGCAGAGCTGCTGCAAAGCGGCGCTCTCATCAAGCCCAGCTTCTGCGGTCCCTGCTTCGGCGCCGGCGATGTGCCTGCCAATAACGGCCTTTCCCTGCGTCACACCACCCGCAACTTCCCCAACCGCGAAGGCTCCAAGCCCGGCGAGGGCCAGTTTGTCGGCGTATGCCTGATGGACGCCCGCTCCATTGCCGCTACTGCTCTCAATGGCGGTAAGATCACCGCCGCCACCGATGTGGACTACGAGCCGGTACATCACGACTATCACTTCGACAAGACGGTATACGAAAACCGCCTGTACTACGGCTTCGGTAAGGCCGATCCCAGCGTGGAGCTGGTAATGGGCCCCAACATCACCGATTGGCCCAAGATGTACGACCTCAGCGAAAACCTGCTGGTGGAGCTGGCCGCCGTGATCCACGACGACGTTACCACCACCGACGAGCTGATCCCCTCCGGTGAGACCTCCTCCTATCGCTCCAACCCTCTGCGTCTGGCAGAGTTCACCCTCTCCCGCCGCGTGCCCGAGTACGTTCCCCACGCCAAGGAGATCGCTGCTGTAGAGGCACAGCGTCGCGAAGGCGCTGCACCTGCTGCACTGCGTGATGTTCTCTCCCGTGTGGGCGATGCCGACAAGCTGATGGCCAATACTCAGTTCGGCTCCTGCGTGTTCGCCAACAAGCCCGGTGACGGCTCTGCCCGCGAGCAGGCTGCCTCCTGCCAAAAGGTACTGGGCGGCTTCGCCAACATCTGCTACAGCTTCGCCACCAAGCGTTATCGCAGCAACTGCATCAACTGGGGCATCCTGCCCTTCACGCTGGACGAGGGTACTCCCTTCGACTATGAAAGCGGCGACTGCGTATTCGTGCCCGGCATCCGTCAGGCCGTGGAAAACGGCGTGGAGGATATTCCCGCCAAGGTCATTTGCAAGAACGGCGCAGTGGAGGACATTCTGCTGCACGTCAAGGGCCTTACAGATAATGAAAAGGAAATTCTGCTCTCCGGCTGCCTGATGAACTACTACGCAGCCCGGATGCAGTAAAAAGGAGACAGACTATGGAAAAGATTAAAATGACAACTCCCCTGGTGGAGATGGACGGCGATGAGATGACCCGCGTTCTGTGGCAGATGATCAAGGACCAGCTGATCCTGCCCTTTGTGGAACTGAAAACCGAGTACTACGATCTGGGCCTTTTGCACCGCAATGAGACCCGCGATCAGGTTACCGTAGATGCCGCCAACGCAACCCGCCGTCTGGGCGTGGCTGTCAAGTGTGCCACCATTACACCCAACAAGCAGCGCATGGAGGAATATCCCCAGCTGACCGAGATGTGGAAGAGCCCCAACGGCACCATCCGTTCCATTCTGGACGGCACCGTGTTCCGCGCTCCTATCCTCATCGACTCCATCCATCCTGTGGTGAAGAACTGGAAAAAGCCCATTACCATTGCCCGTCACGCCTATGGCGATGTGTATAAGAGTGTGGATATGTACACCACCGAGCCGGGCACGGCTACCCTGACTTTCAAGGGTGAAAGCGGTGAGGAGAAGACCATCACCGTGCAGAAGGTGGACGGCCCCGCCGTATGGCAGGGTGCCCACAACAAGGAAAAGAGCATCCGCTCCTTTGCCCGCGCCTGCTTCCAGTACGCCATCGACACGAAACAGGATCTGTGGTTCTCCACCAAGGATACCATCGCCAAGATCTATGACGGTGAGTTCAAGAAGGTGTTTGAGGAGGAGTTTGAAAGCTACAAGGCCAAGTTCGACGAGCTGGGCATCACCTATTTCTACACCCTGATCGATGACGCGGTAGCCCGCGTGATCCGCAGCGAGGGCGGCTTTATCTGGGCCTGCAAGAACTATGATGGTGACGTGATGAGTGACATGGTATCCACTGCCTTCGGCAGTCTGGCCATGATGACCAGCGTGCTGGTGTCCCCCGACGGCACCACCGAGTACGAGGCCGCTCACGGCACCGTGACCAAGCACTACTATAAGCACCTCAAGGGCGAAGCTACCTCCACCAATCCCATGGCCACCATCTTTGCCTGGTCCGGTGCTCTGCGCAAGCGCGGCCAGCTGGATGGTCTTACCGATCTGGCTGCCTTTGCCGACAAGCTGGAGCAGGCCTGCTTCGATACCCTGAGCGATGGCACCATGACCAAGGATCTGGTAGGTTTGGTGGACGAGGGCACTGCCGTGACCGCCGTCACCAGCGCCGACTTTATCGCCGCCATCCGTTCCCATCTGGAAAAAGCTCTGTAAGGAGGCAAAACTATGGAACTGATTACCACCGGCTATGCCGGAACCATGGAATCTAACGACATTATGATTACCGTGGAGCCGTCCGATCAGGACGGTGTACAGGTAGAGCTGACCAGCAGCGTCTACCAGCAGTTTGGAAAACAGATCATTGCTGTTATCCGCGAAACAGTAGCCAGCTACGGCGTGGAGAACGCCCTGATTACCGCTGTGGATAAGGGCGCCTTGGACTGCACCGTTCGAGCCCGGGTATCCACCGCCTTGATGCGCTCGGCGAAGCGCAGCGATTATACATGGGAGGTACGGCAGGATGTATAAAAAAGATCGTTTGCGCCGCAGTATGATGTTCGTTCCCGGCAACAATCCCGGTATGATCCGGGACGCCCACATCTACGGTGCAGACTCTATCATGTTCGATTTGGAAGACAGCGTAGCCTATACTGAAAAAGACGCAGCCCGCTTTCTGGTATACAATGCATTGAAAACTCTGAACTTCGGTACCAAGGAGACCGTGGTGCGCATTAACGATCTTGCAAGTGGCCTTGGTGTAGAGGATCTGGAGGCCGTAGTCCGCGCCGGTGTACAGGTAGTACGTCTGCCCAAAACCGACAGCGCCCAGGACGTAATTGATTGCGAGCGTGAAATCGCGCGCATCGAGCGGGAAGCCGGCATCCCCGTGGGCACCACCGGCATGATGGCCGCTATCGAAAGTGCCAACGGCGTGCTGAACGCCGTGGAGATTGCTAAGTCCAGTGACCGTCTGATTGGCATCGCGTTAGGCGCTGAGGACTACGTCACCGACCTGAAAACCACCCGCAGCGA
>CAZWJM010000090.1:0-4891 GCA_964634435.1 uncultured Oscillospiraceae bacterium
TATCCACCAGAGCGGCAGCAGTCACCAATGTAATCCGCGAACGCGATCGAGTAATCGAGCCACTTAGTTGCAACGCTGGCAATATTGCCGATGTGATTAACATGGTCGCAGCGCGTTATAACGAATCCGCTTTTGATTATGTAGCATGGGAGAACTCTGAGTATCTTCCCACGCCTACCATCGTCGAGGCAGCGCAGGCGTTGTATCGCGGACACAATGTACATGATATTACCCGCAGTGACGCAGGAGCAGAAAACCTGACAGTTACTACGGATGAGATCAACCGTATTATCGAGCACAGTAAAGCAAACGGCAGAAAGTCTATTTGCTTCGTGACTGGCGTCCCCGGTGCGGGTAAGACGTTGGTCGGTTTGAATATTGCAATTCAGCGTTCCGATGCGCAGCAGGGCGAGCATGCGGTGTTCCTGTCCGGTAACTTCCCATTGGTGACGGTGCTGCAGGAAGCGCTGGCTCGCGATAAGGTGGAACAGGAGAAGCAGCGCGGCAATCGTGTTTCCAAAGCAGAAGCACTGCGCAGCACGTCTGCATTCATCCAAATTATCCATAAGTACCGCGATTCTTTCGTCGGTAACAATAATATACCTCCGGAGCGCGTTGCCATTTTCGATGAGGCACAGCGCGCATGGACGCAGGATATGATTGAGAAGTTCATGGCTACCAAGAAAGGCGTGTCTCACTTCCCGTATAGCGAGCCGGAGTTTTTGATCAGCACTATGGACCGCCATCAGGATTGGGCGGTTGTCATTTGTCTGGTTGGTGGTGGACAGGAAATCAACACCGGTGAGGCTGGAATGCCTGAATGGTTTGATTCGCTTCGTCGTGCATTCCCAGATTGGGATGTGTATATCACACCTCAGCTCAACGATGATGAATACCGCCGCGGCAGAAGCTGGAGCAGCATGCTGGACGGGCTTCGCACTTTTGAGAGGGACGAGCTTCATCTGGCTACGTCGGTGCGTTCTTTCAGAACACCGGATTTAGCTGCGTTTGTAAAGGCAGTGCTGGATGCAGATACCAACGAAGCGAAAGAGCTATACTCTCGCATTAAGGACAAGTATCCCATCGTGCTGACCCGCGATTTGAACAAGGCAAAGAAGTGGGTGCGTGAACAGTGCCAGGGCACTACCCGCTATGGCTTGCTCGCCAGCAGCGGCGCCTTGCGCCTGAAACCGGAAGGCATCTTTGTAAAGAATGAGGTTTCGGTAGCAAATTGGTTCCTGAACGGAAAAGACGACGTGCGCTCCAGCTACTATCTGGAGGACGTCGTTAGCGAGTTTGATATTCAGGGTTTGGAGCTTGACTATTCCATCGTCGCCTGGGACGCAGACTTCCGCTTCGACGGCGAGCAGTGGGGCTATTATAATTTCTCCGGCAGCCGCTGGATGAACGTTGCATCCGAGGATCGCAAGCTATATCTGAAAAATGCCTACCGCGTTCTCCTCACCCGCGCCCGTCAGGGCATAGCTATCTTCATTCCGGAAGGCAGCGACACCGACCACACCCGCAAACGCGAGTATTACGACAGAACGTATGAATATCTGTGCGCTGTTGGTGTGGAAGAGATATGACACAAGATACGTGGAGGTGCGCAGTGATTACCGAAGATTTTTTGAATATATCAGTAATCATATACATTGCAATAATAGTTTTAGCTATAGTAGTTGCAATCTACCGACCGTCGATTCTCGGCAACCGCGGAGAAGCGAAAGTGCGCTCTATACTGAGCAAGCTGCCGGAAAGCGACTACATAGTTAGAAACGATATCCTCCTAAATACAGAGCACGGCACATCACAGATAGACCACGTGGTCGTTTCCGTATACGGAATATTTGTGATTGAAACCAAGAACATCAGGGGGTGGATATTAGGAGACCAATACGGCGATGAATGGGTGAAAAATGTATACGGTAATAAGTACAGATTCAGAAATCCACTTAAGCAGAACTACGGCCACGTAAAAGCCTTAGAACGAGCATTGGAGTTGCCCTTTTCAATCTTTATCCCAATTGTAGTGTTTTCGCGACGAGCACGACTGAAAATTGAGACCAAGCAGACAGTTATATATACGGATAAGCTTCTGGAAACAATCGCGGAATATCAACAGCCGTTATTGACGACAAATGAGATAAACAGCATTGCTCAAAAGATAGATGAGCTGACAATTACCTCGAGAGAAAACAAGAAGGAACATGTTGACAATATTCGTAGAACGGCAATCGAATACGAGAGAAAAATCAATAGTGGTATTTGCCCCAAATGCAATGGCCGGTTAGTGCTCAGAACAGGGAAATACGGAAAGTTTTACGGCTGCAGCAACTACCCAAAATGCAAGTTTACAAAACAAATATAATAACATAGCAATACTTACGAAATAAATTGGAGGTGTATTATGGCGAATAAAACCTCGATACGTTTTTTCGAAGATGTTCCGGTGCGCGCTGTTTGGGACGATGAGAGTGCCAAATGGTGGTTTTGCGCCATGGATATTGCCGAAGCACTCACAAAAACAACCAATCCAAGAGTATACTGGGCAACGGTAAAAAGAAGAAATCCGCAGTTGATTGCAATTTGCAAACAACTGAAATTAAAAGCAAAAGACGGCAAATATTACAATACCGATGTATTTGATGAAGGCAGCCTGAACACAGTTCTTGCCCTGATTCCGAGCAAAAAAGCGGACGTTTTTGCCAAGTGGATGAAAAACATGGAGACGTCCCTCGACGAAAAAAGCAAGCAAAAGGCGTATGAGCTGTTTGAAATCGGATTTATAGATAACATCGAGGTCGGTACAGCCAAGGGATTGCAGCAGATCCATGGATACATTTTCGGCGGTCTGTATGACTTCGCAGGACAGATCCGCACGCTGAATATAGCAAAAGGCGGCTTCGTTTTTGCGCCTGCAGCATATTTAGATGGAGCCCTTGCACATATAGAGGCTATGCCGGAAGACAGCTTGGAAGCCATCGTAAACAAATACGTTGAAATGAACGTGGCACACCCGTTTATGGAAGGCAACGGACGGAGTACACGCATCTGGCTCGACCTAATTATTAAAAAGAATTTGAAACAGTGTGTGGATTGGAGCCAGATCGATAAGACCGAATACCTCAATGCCATGCGGGAGAGCGTTGATGATTCGCACAGAATATTTGAACTCCTGAAAGGCGCTCTGACCGACGATATTCATAGCCGCGAGATCATTATGAAGGGCATCGATTATTCGTATTATTACGAGATGGAAGAATAGTTGGGAGCGGCGTGCCTGCCTACTGGGGAACTGCCCCAGTCTGAGGCGATTTTTCCTATCTTTTTCTATATATTCTTTTACGCGCGACTTTATATAAAAAAGAACCAGCATATAGCAGAACCCCAGTATTAAGTCAAGGAACTTATAAAGTTCCTTGTAATGGCTTTATACTCAGGTCCCGAGGCTGACGGCTGAGTCAGTTTGATGCTGTTTCGCGTAACTTTTCTATATATTTTTTCATACGCGATTTTATCAGATAAAGAATAAGTAATAATCAGAACATCAGGATATTAAGGGCACTTTGTGCCCTTAATAAATGATTCTTATTTGCATAACGGCCATGGCCTTCAAAACAGTTGGAGACCATGGCCGTTTTCTATATAATACCACACAGGAGGTGGTGTGTATGATTGTCCTTGCCTGATTTGGAAATCAAATAACGAACAAAGGAGGTAAAACCATGATTTCCAAAGACCAGTTTTTAGAGCTAAAGCACCTGAAATCACTGGGTGTACCCACAACGACGATCGCAAAGAAAATCGGAATATCTGTGCCGAACGCCAACAAGTGGCTGCGTCTGGACGAAGAAGCATTTGAGAATTACCTACGGAACAACACACCGTATCTCGAACAGTACCGCGCCTTCATTATCAGCATCCTGAAAATCTGCCCACAGACGCCGGCAACCAATATCATGTATCGGATCAAGGATCAGTTTCCGGACTTCAACTGTAAGAAAACGACCTTCTTCAGATACGTGAAAGATCTGCGGGAGCAGACCGGCTACATTAAGCCATCGGAACGTCCCACATCCTTCCGCGAGGAAACCCCGCCGGGCTATGAGGCGCAGGTGGACTTCGGGCAGTTCAAAATGAAGGACATGTACGACCGCAATATCCGCGTGTACTTCTTCTGCATGGTGCTGTCATACAGTCGGATGCGCTTCGTGTATTTCAGTCGGGAACCATTCAGAACAAAGACCGCCGTTGACGCCCACAAGTTTGCCTTCCGGTATTTTGGCGGCAGAACACAGACAATCCTGTATGACCAGGATAGGCTGTTTGTTATCAGTGAAAAGTACGGCAACATCACTCTGGTGCCGGAGTTTGAAGACTTTGTGCGCAAGGCGGGTTTTAGCGTTGTGCTATGTCACAAGAGTGACCCGCAGACGAAGGGCAAGGTTGAGAGCTTTGTGCGGTACGTCAAAGAAGGCTTTTTGCAGGGCAGGCTGTATACCGGAATTGATTCGCTGAACAGCGCGGCACTGGAGTGGCTGGATAAGGAGTGCAACGGGACTACCCATGAGCGCACACGGAAAGCGCCGAGTGAATTGTTCCGAGAGGAATCCAAGCATCTGACCAAAGTACAGACCGAGGATACTGAGGTGGCGATCCGCGCGGTATCGGACAAGCACGCTGTTATTTACGATCGGAGCAAATATGAGCTTCCACATTCCCGTGTGAAGCAGTATGACACGATACGCATAGAAGAAAACGATGGCCTGCTTATGTTCTACAAAGCAGACACCGGCGAGCTGATCCACAAATGCCGGAAGTCGGCTGAGGAAGGCGGAGATATTCCATACAAAGATGATGCCATAGATATGGAAACGGTCGGAGAAAA
>CAZWJM010000091.1:0-1478 GCA_964634435.1 uncultured Oscillospiraceae bacterium
CTTTTGTTAACAGGTCGTTCAAAAAATACTTGTGATTTACCCGAAAACCCTTGAATTAAAGAAGGCTTTCTGGTAGAATTATCATAACTTGGCATAGCATTTTGCGGGACACTTTTGGGGTTCCGGTTTTGGGTGCGGCCATGTTTCGGAGCGCCCGTTTTTAAGGGCCACTGAAAGGATGCGACAAGCAGCCCGAAGACCCATGCAGACCCATGAAATATCAGCAAAAAAGGGGTTGACAACATGAGGTTTTCCCCCATTATTAGACAGACAGGATAAGTCTGTCCTTTTCTGCTGCTCATATCATAGCTCAACAGGTGCGGCCTGCCCGATACTGCTTCGGGCGGGGCGCACCGCAACTGTTTGCGCTCCAACATCTCCCGGATATATCGCGCCACCATTAAGGTGCTGGGGCATATAAATACGCGACATATCTTTACCGTTCCCGTGGACAGTACAGAAGAGTGTGGGATACTATTTTTTCCCAAGAGGAGGAACAAAGCTATGAAGAAACGGTGCCTAAGTTTTTTGCTCAGTCTCATATTGCTGGTTGGACTACTGCCAGTGTCAGCGCTGGCAGCGATATGGGAAGGAGAAGGTACGGAAGCAAACCCCTACCTGATAAGAACAAAAGAGGACCTCATTGCGTCAATGACGGACAGCAGCAAATATTATGCGTTGGATAATGATTTGACGTTTACACCGGAGGATTTTGCCGAGAACGGGATCTGTTATGGCAAAAAGTGTATAATCGACGCACAAGATTTGGGTTATTCAACAGCCCGGGGGCACTTGGACGGCAGGGGACATACAATTTTTAATTTGGAGATCGCTTTGATCTGGGATAACGAGACTGATGGTTCCGTTTCAAATCTGAAGCTGTCGGGCGGAAAACTCAGCGGTGGAGCATTGATCGTGGGAAACTACGGAACCGTCAGCAACTGCGAAATAACCGGAACGTGGACTGTGGAGGTGGATCCTGGTTCGGGGGTCGGAGCACTGGTGTCGGGCAACCACGGAACGATTACCGGCTGCCGGAATACAGCCGCCATGCAGTTGAATTTTTACGACTTGCCTGAGGAAATCCCCCATAATTATACAGACTTCGGCGGGATCTGCTCACGCAATGACGGAGTCATCTCAGGCTGCGGGTATGACGGAACGATTGAATGCATAAACAACATGACTTCGCAGGACGAAACGCCATGGCTGACTGTATCCGGTATAGCGGGAGACAATTATGGCCAGATCCGGCTGTGCGGGAATCAGGCAGACATCTCTGATTCCGTAATCAGCGATGTCGTACTCAGAGGCGCATTTGGTATCGTCAAAGAAAATCACGGAACGATCGATACGTGTACCAACAGCGGCAATCTGACCTTTATCAATAAAAATTCGGATACGTCATATCCTTTCGCAAATGCCGCTGGTATCGCATGCTACAACACAGGCCTTGTGGAAAACTGTGAAAATACCGG
>CAZWJM010000091.1:1578-4864 GCA_964634435.1 uncultured Oscillospiraceae bacterium
GGCCGGAGGCATCGTGGGGGATTTTTCGAATATCGGCAGCGTTCAGGATGGAGTGACCGCGGATAAGCTGTTGATTACATTGGAACAGTGCTACAACGTGGGTGTTGTTTCCGGTGTGAAGGATATCCGATGCAATGTCGGTGGACTGGCTGGTACTGTAACATCCTCGTATGGCCCGATCGAGATTAAGAATTCCTATTCTGTGGGCGAGATCCGTACCGGCGGCTGCGGTGCCTGGAGTTCCGTCGGCGGTCTGCTGGGTTCGGGGTATTCTTCCTCCCAAACAACTGATGAGGAGTATGCTGTCACGATAGAAAACTGCTACGCTACCGGCAAGATCACCGGTGATGCGACATATATCGGAAGCGTAGCCGGCTTGTTTTCCGCACCTTTGCAGGACGGCGAGGAACCCGTGGCGCTTGTCAATGGCTGTTACGCGCTGAACCGCGGCGTTCCGGGAATCGGTACGGACTATAGCGAATCGCAGGCCTCGGCCGCGCTCCTGAGCGCAGAAGAAATGGGCGTACAGAGTAGCTTTGCCGGATTTGACTTTGATACGGTATGGAGCATGTCCAATACGCTGAATCGGCCATACCTCACAGTGTTGGGTGAGGACGAGATAAACAACTGGCAAGACGGCAGTGCGCCGGTGGATCCGGACGTTGCTGTAATTACAGGCTTATCTCCTCAGAACGGGGCGACGGATGTCGGCTATTCTGCGGCAAACCCGCCCAAGTTCTACATTGCTTTTAACAAAAAAATCGAAATCGACAGCGCAAACTGGCCGCAGTTCGATTTCACGAAGGAGCCATTCCGGATTTATCGCAAGAGCGACAATCAACTGATCTACACGGCACAGGAGAATAACTTCCAGCCGGGTACCTGCGTAGATGCGAGCGTGACGAACTCGCAGACACAACTGGTGATTACGCCGACTAACGGGCATATCTTGCTTGAACGAATCACGGAGTACTACATCACCATGGGTGAAGGTTTCGTGAAGCTTGAGGGCGGAAGCACCTCTCCTGCGATTGCAGAGGGAGACTGGACGTTCCGCACGGACGCTACCAATAAGACCGGTACGTTTTCCTTTGCCGGCGCGAACGATAAGGATATTACGACGGACTTTACATATAGCGACGATTATTTCAGCGGAAGCTCAAAAGTCTATCATCAAGACCTTGCTTTGATGTCGTTGAAACTGGCGATGTCCGCTTTCAACCGAGTCAATGCCTCGTATCGGAAAGAGGATGTCGGAAAGAATGTCTATGATCTTCTGACAAAGCTGGAGTTCCAGGACATTAACATCGATGCTTATGAAGGAAAACCAACGCGTGAATCGGTCGGATACGCGATTGGTCACAAGCGAATCCTTGTGAATGATCAGGAATACACTCTGATCGCATTAGCCCTCCGGGGTGCCAACTACGAGGTGGAATGGGCAGATAACTTCTGCGTTCTTTCTGACTCGGAGCATCAGGGCTTTGCTGTTCCGGCAGAGAAAGTGAAAGAAGGCTTGCTGTCTTACATCAGGGAACATGCCGCCGGTGAGAATATCAAGCTTTGGGTCACCGGCTACAGCCGGGCTGGCGCGATATCGAATCAGTTGGCGGGAACGTTGGACAGAGCCCTTTATGAAGGTTCTAGCAGTCTTAACCTTGGGGCGAACCTAGACATAGCAAATTTTTACGTATATACTTTTGAAACACCCCGGCCCACGGCCCTTGATGTGGCGAAAACCGAAAAGTGGAGCAATATCCACAATATCGTCAATCCAATCGATCTGGTTCCCAAGGTTGCACCTGCAACGTGGGAGTATGACCGTTACGGCATCACCTACTATCTGCCCGCCTATGAAAATGCCTACAACGAGGAGTTCACAGACAATATCCTCAAGGTGGCTGACCGGACATTGGAGCTGTGTGGAAAGAACTTGACGAAGGTCATTTACAAAAAGCAGGGTGCAATGCTGGATGATGTGTTCTCCCACATCGCAGGCAAGCCAACAGATGACGCATGGGTTCTTGCGCAGAAAGTAATCGCTGAGGTGCTTGAAAAATGTTATGACACAAGTGGTGTGCTGAATGAAACATCGCTTCTTGACCAGGCAAAGCTAGTCTATGATTTGAAGAATGACCTTGAAGACTTATTCGAATTGCAGTTTGGCGCAAACTTTGTCAAGAGTATTCTGCTGGAAGAATTGTATTTGAAACCGCTTGGCAAAACCGGTAAAACGTTGCTGGAATACGGCATCAGCGCCCATGTTGCGGAGCTGACACTGGCCTGGATGGAACTCATGAGCGACGAAACAAGCTATGTTGAGCCACGCTATCGGCAGCTGCATGTTAATTGCCCGGTGGACATCAAGGTTTTTGATTCCGATGGGAAGCTTGTTGCGCAGTTTATCGACGATGTGCCGCAGGAAATTGAAGGCAGCACAATTATTGCGTATCTGGACAACGACGGTCAGAAAACTGTGATCCTCCCACTGGAAGAAACCTTTACAATCCAGATTACGGCAACCGGCGAGGGCCAGATGACCTACTCGGTAAAAGAATTCAATTTTGACAGCGGCAAGAGTGAGCGTGTTGTGAATTTCTATGATGTCGCTCTGACCATAGGTGATCAGTTTGAAGGTACTGTACCCAAAGATCTAAAAGATGACGAAAGAGTCACATATACACTGTCTAAGAATTCTAAGCCGATTTCTCCTTCCGAAGATATCGCGGATGAAAGCGGTCAAAATGCTGTTACCTGCTTAATAACCACTCAGGTCGAAGGAAATGGTGAAGTCAGCGGCAGCGGGGCACGGACAAAGGGCGAGTATGTGAAGTTGACAGCTGTACCGGACGAAAGCTGGAAGTTTGAAGGCTGGTATCGGGGACAGCAGTTGCTGAGCGGTGATCGCGAATATCGCTTCCGGGTAGAAGCGGATACGGCCCTGACGGCAAAATTCGTGGCAGAGTCCGCCTCCATCGCGCCTGCCATAACCACGGTTCTGCCGAACGGCACCGTAGGCACGGCGTACAGCCAGACTCTGGCTGCCACCGGAACGGCACCCATCACATGGAGCATTGCCAGTGGCGCTCTGCCTGATGGTCTGACGCTGGTGAATGACACCATCAAAGGTACGCCCTCCAAGGCTGGCGACTTCAAGTTTACTGTCAAGGCTACCAACGCCGGCGGCTCCGACACGAAGGAATTCACCGTCAAGATCACTGACGTGGACGCTTCCAAGTATCACAATGTCACCATCTCCGGTGCGGGTACCGGTGCGACCGGCACC
>CAZWJM010000092.1:0-4846 GCA_964634435.1 uncultured Oscillospiraceae bacterium
GGCAGGAGCATTTGCTCAGGGCGTAAAGGCCGTCGTACTTATCCAGCCAGTGGGAGATGTGCTCAAGGCTCGATGAGCCGCTGTTTGCCGGTATCGCCCGCTCTACAGGCACGGTGTGCATGCCGATGCCCGCGCCTCCGGGAGGCACCATCGGGGTGATGGCCTTCAGGGGCAAAAAGCCCATCTGGTCGAAGAAGCGGCCAATCTCGGGGTGTGCCTCGAGCTGGTCTGTGTGCATGTTCATGTACTCGGCACAGCCGGGAATAAAGCGCGGGAGCACCCAGCGCTTTTCGGTTCCGTTTTCGTAGTGGAATTCAAGCAGACCGACCATGCTCATCTTATCGAACATGTCTTTAACGTATGCCGCGTCCCTGCCTATGCGCGCGCCGATCTCCTCGGGCGTTGCGGGAATGCGGATATCCATCGCCAGTGCGACCTCCGCCATCTCGTCGGTGACAACGGCGGCCAGGCCGTAGTATTCCGGCGAATTTTCGTCGAGCTTTTCAAGCCCCAATTTGACCGTTGCGCGGTCGGTGAGCTTTTTGCCGAGCTGAAGAATAAGTTCTCTTGCCATATTACCTTCCCCTTCATTTTATATTAATATATATTGACAAAACTGCGAATATGTAATACAATTGGTCTGTCCAATATGTTAATAATTAATCACTAAGGCGCAAAAATGTCAACAGACAAGGAAATCTGAACGAACATTTCGGCGTTTTATTTAATATGTATGCGGCAAATGTGTGCTGATTGCACACAGAGTTTTGAATTTGGTTTTGGTCGCACCAATTATGAACGGAGCGGTTTATGGAGAGCTTTGAAAAATTGACCTCGCCCTCGCTTAAAGAGCTGTTCGTCTCGCGCGTGGCGGGCATGATATTGTCCGGCAAGCTCAGGGTGGGCGAAAAGTTCCCGCCGGAGCGCGCGCTGGCAGAGCAAATGGGCGTGGGCAAAACGGTCGTACACACCGGTCTGCAGGAGCTGCAGAGCATGGGCCTTGTCACGATAAAGCCGCAGAGCGGAGTTTTCGTCGCAGATTATATGCAGGACGGGAACCTTGCGACCTTTAACGCCATCGTGCGCTTTAACGGCGATAATCTGAGCGTTGAGACCATTGCAGGGCTTTTCGACCTGCGCCTTGCCGTGCAGGGACATGCCCTCATCGCGCTTGCAGATAAGCACACGCCGGAGGATATCGCGCGTCTGCGCGAGTGCGTGGACAGGCTGGGCGAATTTGCAGCGTCCGAGGAATTTTCCATGGGCGAGCTTGCCGCGCGCATGTATGAGTTTCCGAAGCTCATCTGCCGCCTCGGCGGGATGCCGATGCTTGCGCTGGTGTTCAAATCCGTCGAGGAGGGCGCCGTGTACCTGACAGAGCGCTACCTCCGCTCGCTCGGCACGGCAGAGGCGATAAACGAGCTTTACCGCTATGTCGACTGCATCGAGCGCGGCGACGGGCACGCCGCCGTTGCGCACCTGAAGGATATCATGGACGACCAGCTCGCGCGGTATAAAAGGCTGAAAGCAAAAAGCATTTAAATAAATCATCAGAGGAAAAAGGAGTATTACTATGGCACAGCTAAGACCCAAGATCGTCAAGCTTGCGAAGGTCATCGGAGGCCCCTCCGGTATGCTCGTAAAGATCGACGAGAACACCCCCGAGTACTACAGCATGGCCAACATCGTCTCCGACGACGAGGCCGACATCGCCATCGCCGCCGGTCTGCGCAAGGAGCGCACGGCAGAGTATCTTGCCAAAAAGGTCGGCAAGACTGTCGAGGAGATAAAGCCCCAGCTCGACAAGCTTGTCTACTACGGCATTTTCCGCCGCACCTTCAACAAGGAGCTCGGCGAGGACGTCTACTACATGCAGATATTCGCACCCGGCATCCTTGAAATGATGGTCAACAACAAGGAGCTCATGGACGCTCACCCCGAGGTCGGCCGCGCATTCGAGGAATACACCCGCCTGCGCATGGAGATGCTCGGACCCCTGCTCCCCAACGGCTACGGCCTGATGCGCGTCATCCCCGTCGAGGACGCGATAAAGGATATCCCCGGCGTCACCGAGGACGAGAAGCTTTCCTACTACCTTAATAAGTACGACACGTTCTCCGTCTCGTCCTGCTCCTGCCGCGCCTCGCGCACCAGCATCGGCGACGGCTGCGGCCACCTCGATGAGGACATGTGCGTGCAGATGGGCAAGGGCGCGGAGCACTACATCCGCTCCGGCCGTGCACGTCAGATAACACGCGAGGAAGCGTGGGAGATAATTAAGCGCGCCGAGAAAAACGGCCTGATGCACGATATCCCCAACATCGAGGAGATAGGCGACAGCGCCGCTATCTGCAACTGCTGCTCCTGCGCATGCTTCGGCCTGCGCGCGGGACTCATGTTCGGCGCCCGCGACGCTATCCGCTCGAACTTCGTGGCTGAAATTGACGAGGCCAAGTGCGTGGCCTGCGCCCAGTGCGTTGAGACCTGCCCCGGCAACGCCCTCAAGCTCGGCCAGAAGCTGTGCTCGTCCGACGACCTGACCCCGCCGGGCTACGCCAAGCTCACCGACACCGTCTTTGTCAAAAAGACCTTCAACCCCGATTACCGCGAGAATTTCAAGGACACGCTCGACACCGGCACCGCACCCTGCAAGGTCGCCTGCCCCGCGCATGTCCCCGTCCAGGGCTATCTGAAGCTGGCCGCTCAGGGCCGCTACACCGAGGCGCTGGAGCTGATAAAGAAGGAAAATCCCTTCCCCGCCGTCTGCGGCCGCATTTGCAATAAGCGCTGCGAGGCCGAGTGCACCCGCGCCTCCGTCGACGAGGCCGTCGCCATCGACGAGGTAAAGCGCTTCATCGCTGACCACGACCTGCATGAGGACACCCGCTTCGTGCCCGAGATGGTCAATCAGATAGGCCGTCCCTACACCGAGAAGATAGCCGTCATCGGCGCAGGCCCCGCGGGCATGAGCTGTGCCTACTACCTTGCAAACAAGGGCTACCCCGTCACCGTTTTCGACCGCAACCCCGTTCCCGGCGGCATGCTGACCCTCGGCATCCCCAACTTCCGTCTTGAGAAGGACGTTCTCAACGCAGAGATCGACATCCTCAAGGAAATGGGCGTTGAATTTAAGTGCGGCGTCGAAGTCGGAAAAGACGTCACCATCCAGCAGCTCCGCGACGAGGGCTACAAGGGCTTCTACCTCGCCATCGGCGCTCAGAAGTCGCAGTCGCTTAAGGTCGAGGGCGAGGACCTCACCGGCGTATTCGGCGGCGTTGACTTCCTGCGCGAAGTGAACCTCGGAAATAAGCCCGAGATCGGCAAGAGCTGTGCCGTTGTCGGCGGCGGCAACGTCGCAATGGACGTCTGCCGTGCAGCAGTGCGCCTCGGCGCGGACAAAACCTACATCATTTACCGTCGCTCGGCAGATGAGCTCCCCGCCGACCCCGAGGAGGTCAAGGAAGCCATGGAAGAGGGCGTGCAGTTTAGATATCTCAATGCGCCCGTCGCCATCGAGGGCAAGGACGGCAAGGTCACGGCGCTCAAGGTCGAGATTATGGAGCTTGGCGAGCCCGACGAAAAGGGTCGCCGCAAGCCCGTGGGCACCGGCAAGTTCGAGACCATCGCAGTCGACTCCGTCATCGCGGCCATCGGCCAGGTCGTTGACTGGGGTACGCTCGATGTCGGCGAGCTCAAGACCACGAAGAAGGGCACCGCAATCGCAGACGAGCTGACCTATCAGACCGCCCAGCCCGACATTTTCGTCGGCGGCGACTGCTACACCGGCCCGAAGTTTGCCATCGACGCCATCGCAGCCGGCAAGGAAGCTGCCATCAGCCTGCACCGCTACGTACACCCCGGCCAGACCCTCACCATGGGCCGCGACCGCAGGTATTACACCGCACTCAACAAGGAGCACGCCATGCTCGGCATCGCCGGCTTCGACAACGAAAAGCGCCAGATGCCCGGCTACAACGAGGCCAAGGCCAAGACCTTCTCCGACGCGCGCGTCACCTTCACCGAGGAGCAGGTGCGCAAGGAGACCTCACGCTGCCTCGGCTGCGGCGCAACGAAGGTCGACGAGTATCTGTGCATCGGCTGCGGCCTGTGCACCACCAAGTGCAAGTTCGACGCGATACATCTCAAGAAGGTGCGCGACTGGCACGCCGGCACGTTCGAGACTCTGCCCATCAAGATGGCCGAGGGACTTGTCAAGCGCGGCGGCGGCATGATAAAGAACGCGGTCAAGAAGTAATGCACGAGCTTGGAATTTGCGACGCTATGCTGAAAATGCTCCGCAACATTGCAGCCGAGGAGCAGATAAACAGCGCCGATATCGAAAGCATCACCGTCGAGGTGGGGACGCTCTCCGGAGTCGTTCCCCGCTTCATGACCGACTGCTGGGAGGCCGTCATCGACGGCACGGAGTTTGCGCACACCGTCATGAACGTCGAGGCTGTCGACGGACAGGCGCAGTGCCTGGATTGCGGCGAGAAGTTCGTCGCAGACCTCGACAAGCTCATCTGCCCCGCCTGCGGCGGCAATAAGCTCACCCCCATCTCCGGCACCGACCTCACCCTCAAAGATGTTTTTGTGACGTCTTTTTAATGGCGAATTGCCGCACCTACGGATACATATATTGCGGTATCCCGGCTGCTGCCGCAGGGGCGTATCGCATGTAGAGCGTCCCGATACGTCTTTTGCGGTATCCCGGTTCGAAAGTGCTGACGAAACCGGAAAACTGTCACATGACGTAAGATAAAGCAAAATTTAAACCTCCGTACAGTTGATGTACGGAGGTTTTGCTTATTATTCATCTATTTCGAGGTAAGCGGTAGTTTCGAGG
>CAZWJM010000093.1:0-4656 GCA_964634435.1 uncultured Oscillospiraceae bacterium
GGCGAAGGTGTGGTATTATTGACGTGAGGTGATGAAAATGCGCACAAAACAGCAGGTTTCGGAGATAGTCCGGCTCATGGAGGAGGCGTATCCGCTGGCTGACTGCACGCTGGACTACGCGAAGGACTACGAGCTGCTATTTGCCGTGCGGCTGGCCGCGCAGTGCACCGACGCACGCGTAAACGAGGTCACGCCCGCGCTGTTTGAGCGCTTCCCGACGCTTGAGAGCTTCGCCCGTGCCGATGTCGAGGAGGTCGAACGCTATGTCCACTCCTGCGGCTTTTACCGCGCCAAGGCCCGCGACATCGTTGCCGCGGCAAACATGCTCATCGAGCATTTCGGCGGCCGCGTGCCGGACAACATGGATGACCTGCTGAAGCTGCCGGGCGTCGGCCGCAAGACCGCAAACCTCATCCTCGGCGACGTGTACAGGGTGCCGGGCTCGACCGTTGTGGACACGCACTGCATCCGCATATCAAACCGCCTTGGCCTGGTCGACGGCCTAAAAGACCCCGTGAAGATCGAAGCCGAGCTTCGGCGGCAACTCCCGCCGGAGAAAAGCTCCGACTTCTGCCACCGCATCGTGCTGCACGGCCGCGCCGTCTGCACCGCGCGAAAGCCCGACTGCGAAAACTGCCCGCTGCACAGTGTGTGCCAATTCTGCGAGGCTAAATGATCCACCGCCGGAGCACGGGGATGCGCGATATGACCCAGTACGCCGCCGTGCTTATGGCGACGATTGCAAGCGTCATCGCCGGTATCGACAGCACCGGCGCAAGGAGCGTGTGCGCGCCATAATGCATCAGCACGCGCATGACGAAAACATGCACAAGATATATGCAAAACGAGGCTTTGGACATGTACGCGACAAAGCCTCGCGCTTTTTTAAGCCCATCGCCCGCGCAAAGCCCGAGGATGAAAAGCCCCGCAGCAAACACGCACATGGGTGCGCTCATCCCGCCAAGGCAGTCCATAAACAGCTCGCCGCGCGCATTCGTTACAAGCAGCGTCGGCAGGAGTATCGCCGCAAAGCCGCCGAGCGTCAGTACCGCGCCCAAAGCCGCCGACGGCCGCCGCGAGCGCAGATAATGCCCCAGCACCGTGTAGCCTATGGCGGAGTAGCTCATGTTCATCGCCCACTGCTCCGGGAAGCCGCGCACGAGGTTAAACGGCCAGTACGGCTTGAGCGTGGGATAAAGTATACCGGTCAGAAACCATATGAGCAGAAAATACCGCACGAGCTTTTCCGACGCGGAATCGGTAAATGCCCGCGTTACTGGCAAAAACGCGTACACCAGCAGCATTATGTGGATGTAATACAGGTGAAATTCGTGCCTGAACAGCACAACATCCTTTAGCGCCTGAACGATGCCCTGCACGCTCATTTCGCCCGACACGAGCAGGTTCCACAGCCTGTAAAACGTCGCCCAGACGAGCATAGCGACGATAAGCCGCAGCACATTGCGCAGATACAGCTTTTTTATCGAAAGCTCCTTTTCCGCGCGCAGCATCAGCGCTCCGCTGCACATGAAAAACAGCGGGACTGCCGCGCCGCAAAGACAGCGCCACACGACGGACAGAGCGTGCTGCGTCGTTCCGATCATGCCCGCGTCCGACGCAAAGCCCGCCGAAACGTGGATCATAACAACGCACGCCACGGCAAAGGTTTTTATAAGATCGATCCCGATCAGTCTGTCATCATTTCTCATGTCCCCAAAACACCTTGGCAATACTTATTAATTAAATTTACACTATCTGTCCGCGCATGTCAACTCGCAGGAGGGTAAGCAAAAGCGACGTTATTAATATTTAATTAACAATAACGACTTGATGTTTAAGTCAAATTGTAATAAAATATTGAAATCAACGGGGCTGTGACGCCGGGCGGCAAAGCTTTGCCGCGAGCGCTTGTCTGGGGGGATAGGCGCATGCGGGGTCGGGCTCTGTGCAAAACCACTGCCGAAGCTTTTTATTGGGGTGCTTCGGTGAAGAAGGGAGACGCAAATGAACAAAAAGACTTTGCTTATGGTCATCAGCCTGCTGCTCGTTGCCGCGTCCGTTTTCGGCCTCGTCGCCGGAAGCATGGGCGACAGTGAGCTGTCGGACATCGTACGCTATAAAAAGGTGCAGAAGGCGGATATCATTGATTTTGTCGACATTCTCGAAGAGCGCGTGGAAGACCTGCGCGAGGCTCAGGAGGCCGCCGAGGAGGATGAAAAGGACAAGGAAGACGACGCCGAGGATGCCGAGGAGCCGGACGAAACGCAGCCTTCGCAGAGCCAGCAGCAGTATAACGCCGGCGCAAGCCAGGTGGCGGCCGGTCAGGCAAGCTACAGCGCCGCCGAGCAGAGCTATAACGAGACGCTTTCGCAGTATCAGGCCACGGAGATGCGCATCCGCGACACCGAGGCGAGGCTTAACGACCTGCGCGCAAGCCGCAGCCCCATGCAGGCTCAGCTCGACGCAACGCAGGCAAACTACAACAGGGCAAAGCCCGTGTACGACCTCATCCAGAGCCTCGGCCTGAGCGATATCGGAAACACCGTATCTGCCACGCTCGCGCAGTACGGCTACACCTCGATGGAGGATCTCAAGGCCGATATCCAGGCATACGAATCGGCAAAGACCCAGCTTGCGGAGGTCGACCGTCAGATATCCGCCGCCGAGCAGCAGCTTCAGAACGACAAGACCGCCCTTGCCGGGCTTCAGGTCCAGCTTGACCAGCGCAAGGCCGAGATGAACAGCGCCCAGGCAAGCATAAACAGCGGCAAGGCAAACATCGAAAACGCGAAAAACGAGATGGCCGCCGAGCAGGAGCAGCTGAGCGAAAATGTTGACAAGATGAACGAGCTCAAGGACTCGCTCAAGGAGCAGCAGGACGACGTTGAGACCGCGGTCAAGTCCGGCATCGATATACTTATGGAAAACGACGGCATCGCCGCGCTCGTCGATGACGAGAGCGATTATGAGGGCGTGCTGGAGGCAGCGCGCGAATATGTCGACACCGAGGCCGATAAGCTCAACGCCGAGCTTGACGTGCGCCAGGGTCTGTATAACGCCCTGCGCATCCTCAGCGCGGTCAGCGCGCTTGCGGGCATAATCTGCCTCGCCGCCGCCTACAGGCCGGATATGCAGAAGCTCACCGCCGCGCTCGCGGCAGCCTGCCTTGCAGCCGTCGGCGCTATTGGCGTGAACATCTACGGCCTTGCAAATGACTACACCGCCTTTGCGTACACGCTCGAGGACGGCTCGGGCGACGGAAGCCTGCAGCTTGCTGCGCTCATCGCGCTGCTTGTCGTGACCATCCTCGCGGCTGTCATCGCGCTGCTTTGCTTCCGTGAGCGTTCCGGAAAGCTCCCGCGCCGCGCAAAGCCCGCACCGGCCGCCGCAGCGTACAATCCCGCGCCGAAAGCGCCGGAGAAGCTCGACGTTGACGACTATGAGCCGCCCGTCGTGCAGATGGCGAAAAAGGCAAAGCCCGCCGAGCCCGAGGTCGTTATCGCGCCCGAGAACATCGACGATCTTGCGGCCGAAACGCGCCGCCTGAACGAGGAGGCAGAGCGCCTTGAGGCCGAAGCGCGCAAGACCGAGTATGAAAAAGCGCGCCAGGAATACGAGGAGGCACGCCGCCGCTTCGAGGAAGCGCGCCGCAAGAGCGAAAAAGAATAAAAAACGCACGGACACCTATATTGACCCACGGCATCGGTGTCCGGTTTTTATACTTAAAATCAGAAAAATGGGAGGAAAGCAGATGAAATATGTATTCATAATTAACCCCCGCGCAGGCGAATCGGATAACGAGGAGACCATCCGCCGCGAGGCCGCGGCGACGGGCTGCGACTGCGAGTTTTACGTCACCAAGGCGGTCGGCGACGCGACGGAATTTGTGCGAAATTGGTGCAAAGAGAACAAGGGCGAGGCGGTGCGCTTTATCGCCTGCGGCGGCGACGGCACGATAAACGAGGTCTTTAACGGCGCAGTCGGGCAGGAGAACGTCAGCGTGACCTGCTACCCCTGCGGCAGCGGCAACGACTTCGTCAAATCCTTCGGCGGCGCGGAAAAATTCCTCGACATCGCAAAGCTCGTCTCCGCGCCCGTGCGCAAGCTCGACCTGCTGAAGGTCGGCGACCGATACAGCGACAACGTCGTCAACTTCGGCTTCGACACGACCGTCGCCATCACCGTCAACACCGACCGCGACAAGACCGGCCACGGCAGCAAAAGCTCCTACACCAAGGGCATCGTCAAGGCGCTCCTGACCAGCATGAATAACTCCTGCACCGTCGTTGCCGACGGCGAGAACATCAATCCCGACGGGAAAATGCTGCTGTGTACGCTGTCTAACTGCCAGTACGTCGGCGGCTCGTTCAGATGCGCCCCGCGCGCGAAAAGCGACGATGGGCTTATCGAGATCTGCCTTGTAAAGCCGATATCTCGCCTGCGCTTTGTAAAGCTCCTGCCTGTCTACACAAACGGCCAGCACCTCGACGACGAGAGTCTGAGCGATATCCTCGTGTACCGTCAGGCAAAGAAGATCGAGGTCACCGCGCCCGAGGGCTTTGCCTTCTCGCTCGACGGCGAGATAATCTACTCGACCCACTTCACGGTCGAGATCGCCCCCGCCGCCCTCGACCTCGCCGTCCCGGAGGAGTGAGC
>CAZWJM010000094.1:0-4567 GCA_964634435.1 uncultured Oscillospiraceae bacterium
CCGCCTTTACTATGTAGTCGTGCATATTATCGCCGGGAATGGCGGGTTTTAAACCATGAAAAAGCTCCGGCTTTGTCTGCCGGAGCTTTTGGCTTATTCTTTTTCGGTGAGCTGCCGATACATTTTCATGAGCTCTGCGACGCAGGAGCTTTCGGTCATGGTTTTGACATCGAAGCCGTAAGCGGCCATGACCGCCTTGTCGTTTTGCTGGTGTGCCCTGCGCAGCTCGGGCGGCATGGCGACCTCGTCGTAGAGGTCGGCAAGGGAGCAATCTGGGTACAGGGCGCGGGCGTCGAGAATTGCCTGCGCGGTCTGCTCGATTTTTGCCTTCTGCGCGTCGGTCGGCGTCGGCCAGGGGAAATTGTTGTAGACGATTGTATTGGAATATCGGTAATCACTTTTAAGTCGGCCTGCCACAACACGCATCCATGCCATATGAACGTTAGAAGTCAAAACGCCAAAATGGTAAAGTGTCGCGTTGGGGATAACGTGAACGGAGTCGCTGGCAAGAACATTTGGTGTCATGAACCCCATAGGAATATATCGCCTACGTTCAGAAGATACTCTGGGTACGATTATGTATTCAGTTTCCGGATGACGATTTTCTGTAAATAATGTTGGCCTGTCTGCCCACTGTCTTGTAGCCGCCTTTGTGCTTGCCAAGCGCATTTCCTGAACCCGCAGTACGCGTTCGCGAATGGGAGAACATTTATTTACTATAGCAGGATTTGCCCCTACGAGCCACAGGCAATATCGTTCTTTTTTATTTATAAATTCTTCAGCTCCGTAAAACTCCCTGATATAGGCGGCCGCCTCCGGAGCCTTTCGTAACAATTCGTCCTTTTCTTCAGCAGAAAGAATTAAATTTCCTCCATCGGTAGGTTGGCTACCCTTTCGCATCTCGGGCACAGCGCACAACGGCTTATTACTCTTTTCAATGAACACCGTGGGCGACGCTAATAGGTACGCGTTGATATTGTCGCAAATTTCTGTTCTATCTCCTGTGAAAATTATCTTAGGACTTGGATTATAGGCTGTGCTGAAACCAACAATTACGCAATGCACATGAGCTTTTGCACTTGCTTCGCTATCCCAGCGGAAGGTACGGTGAGCAAAGTCGATATGAATAGAAAACTGTTCAAAAAGAGGTTTCCATAGGACAGAAACTTGTTCTCCTTGCGTAATTGAGTTAGTCGAAACCAGCGCAGTTCGAACATTGCTTTCCTGCATATAATGCGACGCTTTAAAATACCATCCTGATACATAATCAACATTCTTTCCGACACCGGGCATAATCGTTTGTAAATCCGCTTTTTGGTCGGCTGTTTGGTATGTATACCCCACAAACGGCGGGTTGCCCATGATGTAGTCCAGCTCGGTTTTCGGCACGACGCTTTCCCAATCGATGCGCAGGGCGTTGCCCTCGACGATGTTTGCGTAGGATTTCAGCGGCAGAAAATCCAGCGACATGTGGACAACATCCTCGGTCTCCTTCATCATCTGGCTTTCGGCTATCCACAGCGCCGTTTTCGCGACGGTCACGGCAAAGTCATTTATCTCGATGCCGTAAAACTGGCCGATGGACACACGGATGGGGTTTTGCATGTCCATGACTATCTGCCCGCGCTGCAAGGTCGAGATGACCTCGTTTTCTAGCCGCCGCAGGGATATGTAGGTCTCGGTCAGGAAGTTTCCCGAGCCGCACGCGGGGTCAAGAAAATGCAGCTTGGAAAGCTTCGTTTGAAACGCGCGCAGCTTCGCGTCGCGTGTGCGGTCGACGGCGATGCTCTGTATCTCGGCAAGCTCGGAGCGCAGAGAGTCGAGAAACAGCGGGTCGATGACCTTGTGGATGTTCTCGATGCTCGTGTAATGCATGCCGCCGGACCGCCGCGTTTCGGGGTTGAGGGTGCTTTCAAACACCGCACCGAATATGGTGGGGCTTATCACCGACCAGTCAAAATCCGCGCTGGCGCGCTCGGCAATGAGCTCAACGATGCTCTCGTCCAGCCGCGGGATCACAACGCTCTCGTCGGCAAACAGCCCGCCGTTTACATACGGGAACGCGGCAAGGTCATCATCCATGTACGGGTCGCGCGCGTCGATGGGCGTGTCGAGCACCTTGAACAGGTCGATGAGCGCCCGCCGCGCGTCGCGGACGTGCGACTGCATATAGTCGTGGAATTTCCCGTGGCCGCCGAATATGCCCGCGTCCTCGGCATACATGCAGAACACAAGGCGCACGCACAGCGCGTTCAGGCTCTTGAGCGTTTCAGGTGACGTGGGGTCGTTGTACCGGCGCAGCAGCGCATCATACAAAACGCCCACAAGCTCGCCCGCTTTCAGGGAGACCTCCATCTCCTTGCGTATGTTCTCGTCGCCCGTGTCGACAAGGAAGTTCAGGCGGCTGTACTCCTTTTCAAGGTCGCACAGCTCAACGATCTCCGGCTCGTCATTGGGGCGGTTCATGTCGTGGATGTGGAACTGCTGGAAGTTGGACACGACTATCCAGCGCGGCGTCTGGCTGAAAGGCAGGTAACCGGCATAGCGCCGAGCCTGGCCGAAGGGCGAAAGCATCGAGCCGTCCGACTGCTTATAGCCCTTGCGCAGGTCAATATCCCTGCCCTTTTGCTCGATAAGCACACGGGTGGATGCAATGTATCCGTCGATAAAGCTCGTGTGGCCGAGCTTCACGGGAACCTCAAAGGCTATGTACTTGTCCGGCTCGGCAACGCCAAATATCTTTTGTAGCAGCGCCATCCAAAAAGTCTGCGTCTCCTGCTTTTCGTCTCCGCGGCCTGCCCAGTCGGCGGCAAACTGCTTCGCGGCGGCTCTGCGTTCGGCATCCGTCATTGAATTAATCCCCCTGTCGGATATGTTTTCTTTAGCATACCACACGGTTTTAAATTTTTCCACCATTAAATAGCACAGCGGCGGTAGTCGCAGTTTTCCGGGACTACAGACAAAGGCATAACGCCTCAGGCAGGGGATGGAGTATTGGGGATTTATGCGGCCAACTTTTCTGCTCGGGTGGGATTTGAAAAAAGGTTGAAATCGGGCGGGGGCGATGATAAAATATAATATCGATTTTAAGGCAAAAGCGACGCTATACGAGCCGCTTTTATTTAAGGCAATTTGGAGGCATGAAGTGGACAGATTGACACGGATACGCGGCGGGATGCTCGACCGCGGGCTTGATGCGGTGCTCATAACAGACGAGAAAAACCAGCGCTACGCGACGGGCTTCGCGTTCACGGACGGAGCGGTGCTCGTGACGCTTGACAGGGCGTTTCTGTTCACCGATTCGCGCTATATCGAGGCCGCGGAGCGCACGGTTTCGCACGATATAACGCTCAGGCAATTCGGCGCGGGGAGCAGGCTTTCGGAGCTTGTGCGCCAGGCTGTGGGCGAGTGCGGCGCGAAGGCGATAGGCGCTGAGGAGGGCACGCTCCCGCACGGGGAGTTCCTGCGCTGGGAGGAGCTGCTGGGCACGCGATTTTTGCCCTGCCAGAGCCTTTTTTCCGGGCTTCGCGCGGCAAAGGACGAGGCCGAGCTGCGCTGTATGCGCCGCGCGCAGTCGATAGCGGAGGCGGCGCTGGAGGATGTTCTGGCGATCATCCGCCCGGGTATCACCGAGCGCGACATTGCGGCCGAGATAACCTATCGCCTGCTCAAGCACGGCGGCGAGGGCGTGAGCTTTGACCCCATCGCGGTCACGGGCACGAACTCCAGCATGCCGCACGGCGTTCCGTCGGACGCGGTGGTGCAGGCGGGCGACTTTGTGACGATGGATTTCGGCTGCGTGAAGGACGGCTACTGCTCGGACATGACGCGCACGGTCGCTGTCGGCCACGCAACGGACGAGATGAAAAATGTGTATGATATCGTGCTGCGCGCGCAGCTTGCGGGCATCGGCGCCGCGACCGCGGGCGTGACGGGTCGGCAGATCGATTCCGCCGCGCGGAAGGTCATAAGCGACGCGGGCTACGGCGAGTATTTCGGGCACAGCTTCGGCCACTCGCTGGGGCTGGATATCCACGAGGCGCCCAACGCGTCGCCGTCGGACGATACGCCCATGCCGGTCGGCGCGGTCATTTCCGCCGAGCCCGGGATATACCTCCCCGGCAAATTCGGCGTGAGGATAGAAGACGTGCTGATCCTGCGCGACGGCGGCTGCGAGGACATAACAAAGGCGGAGAAATCGCTGCTGATCGTGTGATGGGCGGCGGGGCTGACCAAGCTTTAAAGACCGGTAACAACCCCTCCGGCTCGGCTGACGCCGACCCACCTCCCCTTGCACAGGGGAGGCAAGGCGTGTGACAACAATATTGTTCTAATTTGGTGCAAAGCAAGACGCAACAAACGGGCGAGGCAAGCCTCGCCCCTACAAGGGCTGGTGCTAATATATGCTCAGCAGCATTGGTTTCGGCTGCACCGTGTAGGGAATAGGTTTACCCATTCCGCTTCTACAGGTCTGCGCCGTTGGTGATAACATGCGGAACAGGTAAACCTGTTCCCTACAACAACATGGTGTGCGCCGGTGGCGCAGATATAATCCACCTCATCCGTC
>CAZWJM010000095.1:0-4542 GCA_964634435.1 uncultured Oscillospiraceae bacterium
TCCTCGGCAACGGCCAGACCGCCAAGGGCGCAATGCGCATCCTGCACGGCCTCGGCGCACGGGTCGACGTTTACGGTCACAGGCTCGAGCAGCTTTTCAGGCGCAACATGTTCGATTATGACGTGCTGATAAACTGCGTCATGTGGGATACAAAGCGCACAGACAGGATAATATACAGGGAAGACCTCAAGAAAATGAAGCCCGGCACGCTCATAATAGACGTCAGCTGCGACCCGTATCTTGAGATCGAGACCTCCCACCCGACGACGATAGACGACCCCGTGTACGTCGTCGACGGAGTTGTGCATTACGCGGTGGACAATACGCCGGCAATGTACCCCATTACCGTCACGAAGGTGCTCAGCGAGGGCATTTCCGACTACATCGACATCATCCTCGAAAACGACTTTGACGCTTACCCCGAGTCGCTCAAAAAGGCGACGGTTATCAAGGACGGCCACATCCGCGACGAGCGGATAGCCGAATTCAGAAAGGCACGCGGAATATTCTGCGAATAAAACATGACTGACGCTTACGGCAGGAAAATCGAATACCTGCGCATGTCCGTAACGGACGGCTGCAACCTCAGGTGCGTGTACTGCATGCCGGCAGACGGCATGAGCGAGTGCCCGTGCCGCACGGCGATGAGCGCCGACGAATTTGTCGAGATAGCCGAGGCCGCCGCGTCGCTTGGCATGAAAAAGCTGCGCATAACGGGCGGCGAGCCGCTCGTGCGGGGCGACATTCTGCCGCTGGTGCGCAGGCTCGGGCAGATACCCGGCATCGAGGATATGAGCCTTACGACAAATGCCACGCTCCTCAGGCCCATCGCACGCGAGCTTTACGACGCGGGCATACACAGGATAAACATAAGCCTCGACACGCTCGATGAGGAAAAATATTCGCGCATCACCCGCAGCGGGCGCCTTTCAGACGCGCTTGACGGTATACGCGCGGCGATAGACGTCGGGATGAGCCCCGTGAAGCTCAACGCCGTGCTCATAGGCGGCTTTAACGACGATGAGATAGGCGCCCTTGCCGGGCTCACGCTCAAATACCCCGTGCAGGTGCGGTTTATCGAGCTCATGCCCATTGGCTCGGCCGATGCTTTCCCGAAGGAGGCGTATCTGCCGGTGGGCGAGGTGCTCAAGAGATTGCCAGAGCTGGAGCCTGCTCAGCGGGAGGCGCACTCGGTCGCACGGCTGTATAAGCTGCCGGGCGCATTGGGCGAGGTCGGCCTCATAAGTCCGCTGAGCGACCATTTTTGTGCCGAGTGCAACCGCCTGCGCCTTACGGCCGACGGCTGCCTGAAGCCCTGCCTTCATTCGGCGGAGGAGCTTCCGGTGCGCGGGCTGCACGGAGAGGATTTGCAGGAGGCGATACTCACGGCAGTGACGCACAAGCCGCAGATGCACGTTGCGCTTTCGGCGACCGAGCGCAGCGAGGCAAAACGAAGCATGTACAGGATAGGAGGATAAATTATGGCCAAAATAGCCGCGATATGCATAAGCGAGGTGCGCGGGATACAAAAGCACGAGATACCCGAGGCGACATTGCGCGCAGACTGGGGCATCGAGGGCGATGCGCACGCGGGCAACTGGCACCGTCAGGTGAGCCTGCTGTCGGTCGACAGCGTCGCAAAGCTGCAGGAGAAGCTGAGCTTTGAGCTCATGCACGGCGCGTTTGCGGAAAATATTCTTGTCGAGGGCATGGCGGTGCATACGCTGCCGGTGGGCACGAAGCTGCACATTGGCACAGCTCTGTGCGAGGTCACGCAGATCGGCAAGGAGTGCCACAGCGACTGCGCGATACGTAAGGCCGCCGGCGACTGCGTCATGCCGCGCGAGGGCATCTTCGTCAAGGTGCTCGAAACCGGCAAAATCAAAACCGGCGACTGTGTCGAGGTTGTGGAATGATAGAATGAAAAGCCCCCGAGTCTTTGAGCCCGAGGGCTAGGCCGTTTGGCATAAGAAAGCACACGCCTGGCAGCGCAGTTTTGACAGAGATGATTTTTCCTCAGGCAAGGCAAAGGCTGCAGGTAATACTTTGTGTATTTCCAAGGTCTTTAACGCAGCATGAGGAAACAAAAAAGAGGAACATACATGTTTGTATGTTCCTCTTTTTAATCAGCCTGTCAAAACCGTATGTTTTCTTATGCCAGACGGCCTTATATATCCGTCAGGCGGTGCTGCGCCTGGCGAAACTTCAGAGGTGTGCAGTTATATTCTGCGCGGAAGCACTTGGTGTAGTAGCTCGATGAGCAAAAGCCCACGCTCTGCGCTATCTGCGATATGCTCTTGTCCGTTTCCGACAGGTAGTATACGCTGCGGGTCAGGCGGTAGTGGACAAGGTACTGAAAGGGCGTCGTGTCATACAGACGCTTGAATATGCGGCAGCACTCGCCGCGGCTTATGTGCGCGGAGGCGGCGATGTCGTCAAGGGATATCTTCTCGGTGTAGTTTTCCTGGATGAACTTGCGCAGGATATCTATACGCGCCTTTTCCGTGTGCGAGACGCTGCGGCTCGTGCTCAGGTCGGGAATGCAGTTTTCGTACAAAACGAGCCATATCTCCGACAGCAGGATCTTGAGCCGGAGCTCGTACCCCGGCCGCTTTGCCGAGGCTGCCGACTGCATTTGGCGCATGAGGTCGCATATGTCGTTTGCCCAGCCGCTGCCGCGCAGGGGAATGTAATCAAGCTCCCTGGCGCTTGTGATGGGGTCGATATAGCGCGAGACGAGCTTCGTGTCGTCCGTTCCGGCTATGCAGTCGGGGCTGAAGCTCATGCTCAGATAATTTGCGCCGTCCTTTGAATTTGCGACAAAGCCGTGCGCCGCGCCGCCGTTTATGAAAAGACCCTCGCCCTCGTGCAGAACTATCTCGCGCCCGGTAAGCAGCGCGCGCAGCTCGCCATCGGTTACGAGCAGCAGCTCCGGCTCACGATGACGGTGGCTGCCGGTTGTTTTTGTTGCAGAGCTTATGCACTGATTAAGCAATCTGAGCTTCGACGTTTGTTCGTTCATGAGAAAACCTCCCGCCAGCATGTGCATATTTCAATATTTTTTGTACCGTTTACTACAAAAAATATTACCACATCAGCCCGCTGTTCGTCAAGTTTTTTTGTGTTATTTATCAAAAACCAAAGAATATTCACTTCTTTTGTGAATATTGTGCGTTTTATGGGGGTAAAGGATTGACGATTTTGCTTATTCAATGTAATCTTTGATATATCGCAGGGCAATATATTGCCGGACACGAAAACGTGCGGGAGGCCCCGCAAATATCGAAAGGAGAACCGTTATGGCTCACAAAACTGAATTTTTATATCTTTCCGAGCCCGATACTATAGCAGCCGGAGTTTTGGATGCAAGAAAGTGCATCGACAATGCTGAAGAGGTGTTCACCCTGCTTGCAAAGGGCGACTATCTCATGGGCGGCAACAACCACAATAACCACGGCATGTACATCGTATTCCCCAAGGAGAGCGAGTTCCCCAACATGCCCGTCGCAGGCCCCGACCGCCGCTTCGTGGCAATGCCCGCATACCTCGGCGGCAGATTCGATATCTGCGGTCAGAAGTGGTATGGCTCGAACGCCGCAAACAAGAAAAAGGGTCTGCCCCGCAGCGTCCTGATGGTAACTCTCAACAACAAGGACACCGGCGAACCCATTGCATACATGAGCGCAAACCTGCTTTCCGCAGCACGCACGGGCGCAGTTCCCGGTGTTGCGGCGCGCTACCTTGCCCGCAAGGACGCCGAGGTCCTGCTGTGTATCGGCTGCGGCGCAATCGGCACCTCCTGCCTTGACGCTATCATCACCCAGCTTCCCAACGTCAAGAAGGTCATCTGCAATAACCACTCCCCCGCACCGGCAGAGAAGCTGGCGGCCCACATCCGCGAGGCTTACGGCGTTGAAGCGGTTGTCGAGTCCGACCTTGAAGCGGCAGTGCGTCAGGCAGACGTCATCTCCGTCGCCGCATCGCGCACGGCATTCCTCAACCTCAAGGGCGAGTGGGTAAAGCCCGGCTGCACCATCCTCGCGTCCGGCCCGATCCACTTCGATCAGGAAGAGGGCGGCTCCTACGACGTCGACGGTGGCCTGTGGACGAAGATGAAGGTCGTTTACGACCACATCGGTCTGCACCACGCATATGTTGAGGACGCTATCGCCACCGGCGATAAGGAGGAGTACTACGCAGGCGTCATCGGCGGCCCCGTTTACCACCTCATCGACCTCGGCAAGAAGGAAGCGCTCGACGATTCCCTCGCCATCGGCAAGATCATCCTCGGTCAGCAGCAGGGACGCACGAATGATGACGACATCATCTGCTTCATCGCCTGCGGCATGAGCGTGTTTGACCTTGGCCTCGGCTACGAGCTGTATCAGACCGCGCTCGAAAAGAACATCGGAACAAAGCTCCTGCTGTGGGAAAATCCCGCGCAGTGTGAATAAGTTTGGTTTCTTCACTTCTCCCTTTAAATTGGTATACTGTACAAACAAAAGGCGGATGCATAGCATCCGTCTTTTGCCGTATTGGGGG
>CAZWJM010000096.1:0-4518 GCA_964634435.1 uncultured Oscillospiraceae bacterium
GGAAGTCTCCGGTCGGGATACTGCAAAAACCCTGCATCGCGCCTGAGTCCATAGACCAGCAGTATGGTTTGCTGCGCGTCCTCGAACCGGGCGAGCGCAATAAATGTATTGGTAGGTGCGCTAAATCGCTATTGAAACTACATTTTTTCGGGGGCGGAGACGCCGATGACGGACAGTGCGAGGGCGATGACCTTGCGCACGGTGTCGGCAAGGACGAGGCGCGCGTTGAGCACATCCTCGGGCGCGCCCTTGATGCGGCAGGCGGTGTAGAATCTGTGGAAGCGGGCGGCAAGCTCGGTGACGTACTTGTTGATGCGGCTGGGGTCATAGTCGCGCGCGGCAAGGCGGATCTCCTCGGGAAGCAGCGCGACCTGCTTTATAAGCTCGCGCTCCTGCTCGGTGGTGAGAACACCAAGGTCTGTAGCCGCGGCATCGGGCACGGCGTGGCCGTCCTCGCGCAGAGCGGTGAGCATGGTGCATATCCTCGCGTGGGCGTACTGGACGTAGTAAACGGGGTTTTCGCTGTCCTGACGCACAGCGAGGTCGAGGTCAAACTCTACCGGCGACTCGGGGCGGGAGTTGAAGAAATAGCGGGCAGCATCGACGGGGATCTCGTCGAGCAGATCGGTCAGCGAAATTGCCTTGCCGGTGCGCTTGGACATGCGCACGACCTCGCCGCCGCGCATGAGCTTAACAAGCTGCATAAGCACTATATCAAGCCGCCTCTCGCCGTCGAGACCCAGCGCGTCCATCGCGCCCTTGAGTCGGGCGACGTGGCCGTGGTGGTCGGCGCCCCAGACGTTTATGACCTTGTCAAAGCCGCGCTTTTCGAACTTATTGCGATGGTAGGCGATATCGGCGGCAAAATAGGTGTAGAACCCGTTGGCGCGGCGCAGAACATCGTCCTTGAGCTCGAGCTTCTCGATATCCTCGGGCTTTTTACCGGCCTTGAGGAGATTTTCGGTGAGTATCTTCGAGGTATTGAGCCACAGCGCGCCGTCCTTTTCATAGGTGTAGCCCGCGTCCGTGAGCTTCTGAACGGAGTCGGCGACATAGCCGCTCTCGTGCAGGCTCGATTCGAGGAACCACTCGTCGTACTCGATGCCGTAGCGCGCGAGATCTGCCTTCATCTTCGGCAGATTCACCGACAGGCCGAACTCGGCCATCAGCTTGTGCCGCGCGGCAGTGTCAAGCTCCAGCCAGCCATCGCCGTTTTTCTCGCAAAACAGGCGGGCAAGCTCCTTTATATCGTCGCCGTGGTAGCCGTCCTCGGGGAACTCCACCGCATCCTCGCCCTTCAAAAGCTGGATGCAGCGCGCCTCGATGCTCAGGGCGAACTTTTCTATCTGATTGCCCGCGTCGTTGACGTAGAACTCACGCCACACTTCGTAGCCCGCGCGGGAGAGCACCGATGCCAGCGCGTCGCCCAGCACGCCGCCGCGTGCGTTGCCCATGTGCATGGGGCCGGTGGGGTTTGCGGAAACGAACTCGACCATGAGCTTTTTGCCCTCGCCGACGTTGCAGTTGCAATAGCTGTCGCCCTCCTCGGCGATGTTGAGCAGCACGTCGGAATACCACTTGCCGCCCATGCGGAAATTCATGAAGCCCGGGCCTGCGACCTCGCAGCTTTCAAACCAGCTTCCGTCAAGCGCCATGTTGGCGATGAGGGTCTCCGCGACCTTGCGCGGCGGCATACGCATGAGCTTTGCGCTGGCCATCGCGAAGTTTGCGGCATAGTCGCCGTTTGCGGTGTCCTTGGGTATCTCGACGCTGCCGTTGAGGGTCAGGCCCGCGGGGAGCTCGCCCTTTTCGGCTGCTGTCATGTATGCGGCGGTGACGAGCTCCGCCACCTGCTGCTTTGCCATCTGAATCATGTTTGCCATATCATTTATCCTCTCAGCTTCTGAGCTTTACGCTCATATTAAGTGTATTTCTGCTTGCAACGGTGTGCTCCATATTCACGACATAGTCGATGCTCAGCTCGCCGCCATAGTCGTCAAAGCGGGCCCTGACCTTGCGCGTTTCAAGCTCCATCGTCGCCGCGCCGTAGCGCGTGTCGTACAGGAATCTGTTCTTCTTGCCCTCGGCAAAGCACATTTTCGAGTTGAGCATGCCCTTGCGCTCAACGGTTATGCCCTCGGGACTTATATCGACCGTCGTGCTCGTCCCCTCAAGGCCTGTGACGGCGCTTTCGACGTAAAATATCTGATACCCCGTCTCGCTCCGGCAGTAGATGCCGTCGGTGACGAGCTCAATGGTGTCGGCATCGGGCTGCTCGAAGCCCTGGACGCCGGTTATCCTTATGACTGCGTTCATTTTTCATCCTCCAGCGGGAACGGCTCGATATGCTCAACGCGCGCCTTGAGCCCATAGCCCAGCATAATCGGCGCAAGCGCCTCGAAATCCTCGGTGCAGCCGCTTGTGTAATAGCTCTCCCCGCCAATGCCCGAGGCCAGCATGTCGTTATCACGAAGATAATCTGCAAGGCACTGCGCCGACGCGTCGGCGGCGCCGATGAGCGTGACGTCATCGCCGAGATATGCACGTATCGCGTCTGCGATGAGGCCATAGTGCGTGCAGCCGAGCAGCAGCGCCTGCGCTCCGGCGCTCTTCACCGGCGCAAGGGTGTGCTCAACAACGTCACGCACCACGGGGTCTGACGCTTCGTAATGCCCGCTTTCTATCATCGGGACGAATTCAGGGCAGGCCAGCGCCGTTATCTCCGCCGCGGGGCACAGTCTGCGTATCTCGGCCTGAAACGCGCCGGAGTCGATGCTCGTTTGCGTTGCGATGACGGCAAGGCGGCTCTTCCCTGTCCCGGCCAGACGCTCGGCACCCGGCAGGAGCACGCCGACGGTCTTGACGCTGTTTTGCGCCAAAAGCTCGGGGGCGTTGCTGGATATCGTGCCGCAGGCGGCGAGGATGGCCTTGACGCCGTGGCTTACTGCAAACGCGATGTTCTGCCCGGCTATCGTGCGGATCTGTGCGCGGGGTCTGCCGCCGTAGGGCATACGTCCCGTGTCGCCGAAATATATTATATTTTCATCCGGCATGAGCCTTCGCAGCACTCTGACAGCCGTCAGGCCGCCGAGACCGGAGTCGAACACGCCGATGGGTCTGTTGTCCATAATACTATCTCCATTATAGAACTATAACTATAATATAATATTCTAAGTTGCGGAAAATTACAAGGATTTTATTGTGGCAAAGGGGCAGTCTATCTGATATAATGTGATTAAGCTGCCAGGGGTTCAACTCCCGTCAGCTTAAGCTGACGCTATACGAACCGTTTGCTTGATCACAATTACGGGAGGCATGGCTTTGAACATTGATTTGACCGAAAAGGAATTCCGCAGGCTTCTTGACCTTGTTTATATAGGCAACTGGATACTCAATTCCACCCGCACTACCGACCGTTTCGAGGATTACGACATCGTGCAGGAGAAGATATTTTCGCTCTGCGCGAAAAACGGGATGCGCTCGCTCATCCAGCTTTGGCACGGCCACGTCTTCCCCTCGCGCGCGTATGAGGACGGCGGCATCCATGAGGCGATCGCAGACTATGAGGACGCCGTGTTTTTCGACATTTTGGCCGAGGAGCTTGCCCGCCGCGACCTCGGCGACGACTGCGAGGATATTGCCGCCCTCGCCGCCCGTATGGATGAGTATATGGACGAATTTGAGGCAAACGGCGTAGATAATCTGACCCTTGACGTATAGCCCTGCGATAAGCGGGAAACATAAATGCATCGGAGCGATCCGGTGCATTCTTTTTTTCGAGGTCAGGCCATGAACATGACAAACGACGAATACTCGGCGCTGTCCGACTCGCGCCAGCCGCGCTCGAAATGCGCGGGAAACTGCCTGAAGGCCTTTGTTGTCGGCGGGCTGATCTGCTGCATCGGTCAGGCGCTTGTCGAGCTTTACACGGGCGCGGGGCTTACAAAGCTCGACGCTGGAAGCGCGGCCAGCGCGACGCTCGTGTTCCTCGGCGCACTTCTGACGGGGCTCGGCGTGTACGACAGGCTCGCAAAGTTTGCCGGCGGCGGCACGCTCGTGCCGATAACGGGCTTTGCAAACTCCATGGTCGCGCCCGCGCTCGAGTTCCGCACCGAGGGGCTCATCACCGGCACGGCGGCGAAGATGTTCATCATCTCCGGCCCCGTCATAGTCTACGGCACAGCCGCCGGCGTCGTGTACGGCCTGCTGCTGTGCGTTTTGGGAGGGTAATATGGAGAAAAATCGCAAGAAGCAGACTCCGCAGCGCGCATTCGGCCGCCCGGTCCGTGAGCTCAGCGCTGCTCAAAATCAAATCACCGGCACGCTGCCCGACGGCGAGCGCGTCGCGCCCCACGACCACCGCGCCCGCGAAAGCACCGTCCGCGAACCCCGCCGCGTCAAAGCCCCCGACGGCATCTCCGGCGACTTTTAAAGGCGATTTGACGCACCTACCAATACGTCTTTTGCGGTGTCCCGGTTCGAAGTTACCGACGAAACCGTAAATCTGTCGCGTAACGT
>CAZWJM010000097.1:0-4475 GCA_964634435.1 uncultured Oscillospiraceae bacterium
TTACACCGTACCCTTAATAAAAAACTTCCTTATGTGGCGTTGCCAAAATTGGCCTTCCCTTTTTTCTATATGGCTATTCAACAAAATATTATTTGTTAGATATAATTGGAAATATAATAGCAGAAGTATTGCCTGGACATGAGTATACTGTTTGCACTGCAGGCTTTGTCTTCGTCTGAACGGACCAAACCCCAGGATAATTGCTATGAATAGAATACTGAGGAAAATCAGACGAAGATATATCAAGCCGTAGCCTGGTTCCCGTCTTAAAACACCACCCAATATCCCAGAAATTTATTTCGACTTTTACCATCTGCCCAGCTTTATAAACACCGCGAGGAATATCTGCGCCACTTCGATAAGCTAAAGTAGTAATACCGCTACGAACATGATATGCTGATCCATCGGGTCGTATTTCCATCAATTTAGCGGAGAATGCCGTATCGCTTGCATCCGAAGAAACGTATAGCTCTACCTTTATACTGCCCAAAACTATCATATCTTGGCTCAACGGTTCGGATACAAAACTTAACACATCATCCCGCCAACCACATGGCGGTTGTTTCAAGCTTCCGATATCATCCCAAGACCAAAGCAAGGATTCTCCACCGTGAGAAGGAACAGGGTTTTTCGGATTATATACATAGGACCACTGATTATTTTCTTCACAAGATAAGGTGGACTCTGATTGTAATAACTTCTTTCCTTCTGTAAGTACGAAATATTTCTTTTCTTGTTGAACGTCAAGGTCTTTATTTTTTATCAGCCACTCATCTTCATTTACTATGTAGCTTTTGATTTGAGTATCCGGCAGAATCTTATCTACTAGAATCATACGAAACCAATGATAAGCGGATGCAATATCACTGTTTTCCAAATGCCTTGTTGGTACCCCAGGAGTACAAGATTGGAAGTCATGATTCCACGCGCCTAGTCGGAGGGTGCTATGTTGTTTGCTTAGGGGTGATAGCGCCTTCCACGTGCGCAAAGTGCTCCCTAAATGGTGGTCATACCAACCCCCTCCTATATATACCGGTACAGTGACTCGCTCAGGTATTTCAGCTAACTCCCCCCAAAAACCTTCTGTCCAATAAGAGTCATCTCTATCTGTGTGGGTAATCCAATCACGATACCAGTCTAAACGACACCCCCACACTGTTTCGTCTACCTCAATCTGTGGCATAAATGCTGCGCTTTTTCGAAAATCTGCCTTAATTGGTACGCCTGCATTTTCCATCGCCCATGAAGTAAGCACATCTTGTCGGAAACAGCCAGAAGAATAGGCAGAGGTAAAACGATCCGTTCCATAATGAGTTAAGTATAGTGTTTTTACCTTTTCTGGAACGATATCTGCAACAGCCCATCCTGTAAGTGCCAAATACGAACACCCAAAATATCCTATACTTTCAACCCAGGCTTGTTCATCCAGCCAATCTAAAGTTACCTTTCCGTCTTCGCGTTCGTGGACATTGGGAACCCACTCACCATCAGAACCACCTGTGCCTCGGCAAAACTGATAAACAAAGGCAAACCCTCGAGAACAGTATTCTCGTGCATGTAAACGGTATTGCCCCTCGTTAGATGGATAACAACTTCGCATGATGATTGTCGGAAAGGGGCCTTCTCCCTGTGGTTTTTGCACCACCGTGCGGAGTAATACCCCATCTGACATAGGAATCCGAAGCTCTTCAGCCTCACATATTTCAACGCAAGGCCTCTCTTCAAGCGCATTATATTCCTCGGCAAATCTTTTAACCATTCTTTCTTCGTAGGTCATAAAACGACTCCTTTACATCACCATACGAGTTTATATTACCATGCGCCACAGTAAGAGATAGTCACAGCTGCGCTGGCGGCTCCTGCTGCCATACATTCCTTAATGCTTTTTTTCTGTAGCCAAGATGTCAAAAAGCCGGCAATGAAGCTGTCCCCTGCACCCATAGTATCTCCAACATCGCATTTTACAATGCCGTAGTTGTAAAATGCCTGACCATCGTAGGCCAAACTTCCTTTTATACCTCGTGTAGCAACCACCAACTTCGGGCCAAGAGAAGCCACTTGCAAGATTTTCTGTCGCAAACTTTCCTCATCGGAGACATCGTCAGCAAAAAATGCGATATCAGTGTGAGGCAGTGCCTCCAAAGAAACTTTGTCAAAAGGTCTATCAGCACAGTCAAAAGCAATAGGGATGCTACGTTGATGTATCTGTTGCAGATAGCCTTCAACACGCCCCCACAAGGCAGATACCACTAAATCGTGGGTGCACATAAAGTCTATATCTTCCTTGTTTAGGGAAAACTCAGCCATCACCCCTTCTTCATAGTCTCCAAATATACGCTCTCCGTCAACGCGGCAAACATGGGTGAGCGCAGTGTTTCCTGACAACACCTGTACATGACTGGTATCTACACCCTTTTCCTGCAAGGCGCAAATCATCAATTCTCCGTATTTGTCAGTACCAACAGCACCCAGATAGGAAGCGTCCGCTCCCAAACGGCGTGCGTACACAGCCACATTCACCGGATTTCCACCAGGAAATGCCTCATTGGTGTTGTCATAGTAGTCAATGCAGTTGTCGCCAACACAAGCAATACGTATCATAGCAGCTCCTTTACCCGATTCAGTGCCAACTCGGCATAAAAGCTCGGATCACTCATATAATTTGTCACCAGTTCAATGGTGGCCATACCATCATACCCAGCCTCACGCAGTTCTTGTATGATTTTCCGTAGCGGCATGATGCCATCGCCCGGCAAGAGATGGCTATCACTTTGTCCGTCATTGTCCACCAAATGTAAATGGCCCATGCGTTTGCCCAACACGCGGGCATAGTCCACAGGATCTTCCTTTTGCACAAAAGGAGGGACAACATCACACATCCCAAGTAATGCAGGCGAATCAATTTTGTCTAAAATCTCTTGCAAATCTTCCAGACGAGTGCATGTGTTGGATTCATAAGGGGTTAATGTTTCCAAAAGAATGGTTTGACCTGCTTCTTCTGCCGCAGCACACAGACGGTATAGAGAACGTTCTAACCGCTGTTTCCTCTGATTAGGCGTAGCACTTCCTCCGTGTCCTATCGATACAAGTGTGTATTGTGCACCAATGTCACTAGCAGCACGGAAGGCAGAAGAGAGATAATTCATAGATTCCTCCCACTGGTGTTCTGTTCCTATCATATAGTTATATGGATAGGCGTTGTGCTCCGGTGTGTAGATATACACTGGCATTTGGTACTTCTGTATTAAATCGCGAATCTTGGATGCATCGCCAGCGAGAAGATCCGATGCAAATGCATGTGGCCGCCCTCCCCACAACTCAATATAGTCGTAACCAAAAGCCTTCGCGTCGTAAAAGGCCGTTTCTAATGGCAGATGTTGATATCCACAGGTAAAAAGACCAAACTCCATAAAATCTCCTTTTAGGCTGTGTGCCGAGGAAATGGGAGTTTCCCGCTTCCTCGGCACAATAGGATGCGACGAAATTAATATTCCATTTTACGATAATAACGTCGAATCTGCATATCATGCCCACTGATGGCCTCCACATGGGCGTCAATCCGGTTGGTCACTGCATGCATTACCAAATGGCTGATACTTCCGCGGTTTTCAGGACTGATACCAGGGAGATCATAGTCCTTGGTGTCGATGATAGTGTAGTTCTTGTTCACCTTAGGCAGAAAACGAGCGACGCGTTCACCCAGTGCACGTTGGGAGTCCTCACCTACAAAGACAGTAACGGGAGTCAGTAAATCTATAATTTCAAGCATCCCATGGAAGAATTCTGCGGAGTGGATAGATTTGGTGCGAATCCAGTGCTGCTCTTCCCAGTAACACATTGCATAAGAGTAGGTAGCCCCGTATAAGGCACCAGCACCCACAAAGTAGTGCAATTCATCTTTCATATGGAGCAATGCGTACTGCCTGCCGAAGTCATCAGCAGCCTTCTCGACAGCAACCAAAGCCTCGGGCAGATACTGCTCCATCTCGGCATAGTAGGCTTCATAACCATCGAACTCGCCAGCATTAAACATGAAGCGATCAGCTGTCATGAAGAATTTTAATTGCTCATTTCCTTTGTAACTAATACAATAATCTACCATTGATGCCAATGCGGCATCGGCCTTGTCAATAAAACCAAACACTTTGGCACCAGCACTCTGCACTTTCTTTACGGCGTCCACGATTTCTGCGGTTGTGCCAGTAACAGAGGAAAGGATGACTACCGTTCCTTTTCCAACACGCTTATCGCCTGTAGCACAGTACTCTGCAGCATTGATTACATAGAAATCCAAAGAAGACTTCTCACGCATATGACACTCGACCTGCAGACAACTAGCCCAAGTACCACCGATACCAAGCCAACAGATGTTTCGATACCCATCCTGACAGAAGCTATCTACGACGGCCTCAATCTGTTTGCGCAGAGCTAGAGCACCGCGAACACTGTCAATTTGTTCCCGTTCATTAAATTTA
>CAZWJM010000098.1:0-4453 GCA_964634435.1 uncultured Oscillospiraceae bacterium
AAAAAACGACCCGGCATGGGGCAGCCATGTCGGGTCGCGATTTTTGGTTTTCAGGAGCCGAGATAATTCGTCAGCAGCTCATGCATGAGCTCATCCCTATCGATCCTGCAGATGAGACTTCTTGCGTTATTATAGTTCGTGATGTAAGTCGGGTCCTCGGACAGAATGTATCCGACAAGCTGATTGATGGGATCATAGCCCTTGACTTTAAGCGAATTATACACGGACGACAATATCTCGCGCATCTCCGTCTTGCTGTCAACAATTGCAAATTTCCTCGTGATATCTTCCATTATCGATCACTCCCCCGGTAAGAAAATTATTATTGATGCTATTATACCCAGTTTATTCTCACTTGTAAAGTGGATATGCAATATTTATCAGCGCATCACGGCACCGAAAGTCTTCTCAAGCGCGTCGAGGACGGACTTCATCGTCTCCTCCGCGTGCTCGTCGGTAAGGGTCTGGTCGTCGGCACGAAGCGTCAGCGAGAACGCAACGGACTTCTTGCCCTGCGCTATGTGCGAGCCTGTGTAGATATCAAACAGTGCGCAGTTTTTAAGATACTTGCCGCCGGCTGCGGTGATGCAGTCGATGAGCTTTGCGACGGGGATGGCCTTGTCGCACACGACAGCGATATCGCGCGTGACGGCCGGGAACTTCGGCAGCGGCTTGTAGATCGGGTCACTGCCGCAGGAGTCGAGCAGTGCAGAAAGCGAAAGCTCTGCGCAGTAAAGCTCAGTGTCAACGCCGTAGTTTGCGGCGACCAGCGGATGGCTCTGACCGAAAACGCCCAGGTACTTGCCGTCGGCAAACACCTTTGCGCAGCGGCCGGGGTGGTAGGACGGATTATCCGTCCACGCCTCGAAGCTGACCTTCTCCGCGCGCAGGTCGCGCAGTATGGCCTCAACAAGACCCTTGACCGAGAAGAAGCTTACCTTGGCGCCATAGGTGCCGAGGGTGAGGATCTTCTGCTCAATTGCAAGTCCGTCCTCGCCGCCGAGGTGATAGGTGCGGCCGAGCTCGTAGAGCTTGACCTCCTTGTTGCGGAAGTTATAGTTTCTCGTGAGTATCTCGAGCATGGACGGCAGGGTGGTCGTGCGCATGATGGAGGTGTCCTCGCCGAGGGGGTTGAGTATCTTGAAGCTCTCGCGCTCGGGCGAGTCTGCGGGCATGCGGATCTTATCGTAATAGGTCGGGGAGATGAACGAGTAGGTGATTATCTCGTCATAGCCTGCCGCGCGGCACAGTGCGCCGAGGCGCTGCTCGAGAAGCTGTTCGTCGGAGTAGCCGCCGAGGGTGCTCTCACCGCTGACGAGCGTGCAGGGGATGTTGTTATAGCCGTAAAAGCGCGCAACTTCCTCGGCAAGGTCAGAGTAATGCTCAACGTCGCTTCTCCACGTGGGAACGCCTATCTTCTCGCCCTCAACGCTAAACTGCAGGCTGCGCAGAATGTCCTTCATCGTATCGACGGAAACGTCCGTGCCGAGCAGGGCATTTATCTTCTCCGGTCTCAGGTCGAGCTCCTTCTGCGCCGGCAGGGAGTTAATGATATCGATAACGCCGTCGACAACTTCGCCCGCGCCAAGCATCTCAACCAGCTCACATGCGCGCTCAACGGCCGGAAGCGTATTCATCGGGTCAAGACCCTTTTCGAACTTCGCCGAGGCCTCCGTGCGCATACCCAGCGACAGAGCGCCCTTACGGATGCAGGTGCCGTCAAAGTTTGCAGACTCGAACACCACGTCGACCGTGTCGTCGACGATCTCGCTGTTTTCGCCGCCCATGATGCCGGCAAGGCCGACCGCGCGGGTGTCATCCGCGATGACGAGGATATTGGGGTTGAGCTTTCTGACGTTTCCGTCAAGCGTTGTGAGCTCTTCGCCCTCAGCGGCGCGGCGCACGACTATCTTGCCGCCCTTGACATAGCGATAGTCAAACGCATGCATCGGCTGGCCGTATTCCATCATGACGTAGTTTGTGATGTCGACGATGTTGTTTATAGGCCTTACGCCCATTGCGCGCAGTCTCTCGCGCATCCACTTCGGGGAGGGAGCGATCTTGACGTTGCGCACCATACGCGCCGTGTATCTCGGGCAGAGGTCGTCTGCCGGAGTTTCGACCGTCAGAAGCTCTGTCAGCACGCCGTCAGCGCCGCCCTTGACGACGGGGGTGTGCTCCTTGAGCGTTTTGCCGAAGGTGGCCGCCGCTTCGCGTGCAAGGCCGATTATCGACAGACAGTCGGGACGGTTCGGGGTTATCTCAAACTCGACGACGTGGTCGTCAGCGCCGATGATGGGCTTAATGTCGTCGCCCGGGACGATGCCGTCCTCGTGCAGGATGAAGATGCCGTCATTTATGCAGTGCGGGAACTCTGCCTGCTGAGCGTGGAGGTCTGCAAGCGTGCAGATGCTGCCGCTCTTGGTGTTGTACGCAACGAGGTCGCCGACGTGGACATTTTGGCAGGGCGTTACGACGGTGCAGCTGTCAGCACCGGTGTTCAGCGAGCAGCTCCAGAGGTTAACGCCCGCATTTTCAACTGCCGTTACGCCCGCGGCGATAACAGGGCCAAATACCTTGTCGCCCGGCGCGATATCTGCGGGGATGGAGGGCTTATCCTTGTCGAGCGGGTGATAGTCGTTTAAAAGCGCAGCCGCGTCGATGACGGCGTAGGGGAAGTCGCGCTCGTCAAGATTGAGTTCGGCAAGAGAGCAGAGCATACCGTTGCTCATAACGCCTCTGAGCTTGCCCTTGGTTATCTTCTTGCCGCCGGGGAGCAGGGAATTGTGCAGCGCGGCGGGGATCATGTCGCCAACATGCACGTTCCATGCGCCGGTTACTATCTGCACAGGCTCCTCGGCACCGATATCGATGCTGCATACCCACATGTGGTCGGAGTCCGGGTGCTTTTCCATGCTGAGGATCTTGCCGACGAGCACGTTCTTTATCTCAGCGCCCATGTCCTCATACGTCTCGACCTTTGAGCCGGACAGGGTCATGGCTTCGGCAAATTCGCGGTCGTCAATATCGCTGACGGAAACGCCGTCAACAAACTCAGTCAGCCATTTTCTGCTTAAATTCATATCAGTATCCTCCCATCAGAACTGTTCCAGGAAGCGGACGTCGTTTTCGAAAATAAGGCGCAGGTCGGAGATCTTGAAGCGACGCATCGCAAGGCGCTCAAGGCCCATGCCGAATGCCCAGCCGGTGTATTCCTCGCTGTCTATGCCGCTCATTTCGAGCACCTTGGGGTGGATCATACCGGCACCGAGCACCTCTATCCAGCCCTCGCCCTTGCAGGTGGGGCAGCCCTTGCCGCCACACTTGTGGCACTGCACGTCCATCTCGCAACTCGGCTCGGTGAAGGGGAAGTGGTGCGGTCTGAATCTTGTGACCGTGCCCTCGCCGAAAAGCTCCTGCATTACGAGGTTAAGTGTGCCCTTGAGGTCTGCCATGGTGACGTTCTTGTCGATGACCATGCCCTCGACCTGGTGGAACATGGGCGAGTGCGTCGCGTCCACTTCGTCCTTGCGGTAAACTCTGCCCGGGGCGACGATGCGAATGGGAAGCTTCATGGTCTCCATCGCGCGCACCTGCATGGGGCTTGTCTGCGAGCGGAGCATCACGCGGCTGTCGGTGTCAAAATAAAACGTATCCGACCAGTCACGGGAGGGGTGACCTTCCTCGGCGTTGAGCTTATCGAAGTTGTAGCTTGCAAGCTCTACCTCGGGGCCGTCAAGCACGGTAAAGCCCATGCCGACGAATATATCCTTAATTTCATCCAGCGCCTTGTACATCGGGTGCTTGTGGCCGAGCCTGAGCTCATCGCCGGGAACGGTGACGTCCACAGCCTCAAGCTCAAGGCGTGATTCCAGCGCCGCTGCGTCGAGCTTTTTGCGCGTTTCGTCTATCGCGGTCTCAAGCTCTGCGCGTATCTGGTTTGCAAGCTGACCCATAACGGGGCGCTCCTCGCTCGAGAGCTTGCCCATCTGCTTGAGTATGGCCGTAAGCTCACCCTTTTTGCCGAGGTATTTAACTCTGAGCGCTTCAAGATTTTCAGTGCTGTCAGCGCCGAGAATTGCCGAAACAGCGCTTTCTCTGAGCTGATTTAACAGTGCTTTCATGTGACTCTCCTTATCATTATGAAATAGTAAACAATAAAAAACAGCCCTCCATCCCGCACTGGGACGAAAGACCTGACTTCCGCGGTACCACCCTTATTCGATGTTCATCGCACTTAAATGGCTTTAACGGAGCCGCCGCCGGGGATTGGCCGGTGCTCACGGGCGAACTGAATACCCGCATCACAGGCGGCTTGCAGCCGGTGACCGCCATTCTCTGAGTGATGCCGCAATATTATATTCCCGATCAACGCAATTGATATGCAATTACTATAGTATTAAAGCCCACATTTTCTTAAATGTCAAGAACTTTTTATAATTATTCCGTCCTG
>CAZWJM010000099.1:0-4404 GCA_964634435.1 uncultured Oscillospiraceae bacterium
GCGCGGACGCGACTTCGGTCAGGACAACTCAGCACCCCAGGCCGACTTTGTTATCCAGATGAAGGAATCGGCAAAGCCCGAAACATCGGCTCCCGCAACCGAGAGCGTACCCGCGACAGGTACGGACAACCCGGTGACAAGCAACGGCGGCTCAATGAAGACTGCGGCGTTCGTGCTTGCCGGAGTAGCTGTTGCCGCGGTGGTTACGGCGATCGCGATACCGGGAAAAAAGAAGAAATAATCACAATCGCATATCATACGGCGCGGCATTTCCGATGAAGTGCCGCGCCCGGACAGATTAATATGACAAAAATCAGAAAGAGATTGAACACCGCCGTATCCGCCGCGCTTCTTTCGGCAGCGATATTCAGCCTTTTCTCCTGCGGCATGAACGGAGGCAAGCCGGGCGGCAGCACGGGCACCGATACCGGCACGACCGCCGCCGGAGACAGCGGCAAAAGTACGGAAACAAACACTGAAACGGAAAGGATCACGGAAACGGAATCAGATACTGATATGATAACCGACACTGAAAAGGTCACTGAAACCGAAACAGAAAAAGAAACGGAAATAACGACCGTACCGGAAACCACGGCTCCCGAAGACAATACGGTCAGGGTTTCAGCCGTCACATGGGTTGCGGAGGATATTCCTCTCACGGCTGATAAAGAATATGACGACCCGGTTTACCACGTCACCCTTGACGCGGTTTTCAAAAACAGAAAAAGCGGAAAAACAATCAGAATGCCGGGCTTCTGGAACGGCGGGCGCAGATGGGTCATCAGAATAGCTCTTAATGAGCCGGGAGAATGGGATTTTTACACCGTCTGCTCAAAGGATGACGACACAGGACTTCACGGAGTGCAAGGAGTCGTTACCGTGAAGAAATATACCGGAAAGCTTGATATTTACAGACACGGGTTTCTCAGAACCGAGCCGGGCAGGAGATATTTCATGTACAGCGACGGCACTCCGTTCTTCTATATCGGCGATACCCACTGGACAATGCCTCTTGAATCCCTTTACTCAAACGGAAACGTCAGCGACGAGGATGCGAAAAAATACGGAATAAAGACGCAGTTTCACTATATTGTCGATTACCGCGTGAAACAGGGCTTTACAGTCTATCAGTCTCAGCAACTCGGCTATTATCAGGGGGTTGCGGGGAACAGCTGGATAGGCGATGCCGGAGGAAGTATTTTTGACTACGGCGTGACCGATAAGATCCTTGAGCAGTTCAAAACTCTTGATATTTATTTTGCCTATATTGCAAAAAAAGGAATGGTTCATGCACACTCTCAGTTTTCGTACCCTGAAGAGCTTATAGAGACATACCTCGGCGGAAAAATCAGCGACGAAAAGCTGGAGCTTCTCTGTCGGTACTGGGTAGCAAGATACGGCGCATATCCCGTAATGTGGACGACCGCTCAGGAAGCCGACAACGACTATTACGAATGGTCAGGCTGTACGGTAAAAAACAATCCGTGGAAAAAGGTCATGAAGTACATCGCCGCCTTTGACCCGTACGGTCAGCCGATGACCGCACATCAGGAAAACGTCGGAAACACAAGGGTGTTCAACTCCGCTTTTGCAGACATGAAGGAACACAACTGGTTCGGAGCACAGTTCACTACTCAGCTCAACACGGGGGTCGACTGGAATATCGTCAGAGAATATTACGACTACGGCGGTGAAAAGCCGGTCGTTAACTTTGAGGGACGTTACGACCACTTCTGGACCGGAGAATTCGGTGCAAGATCGCAGGGCTGGATAGCATATCTGAACGGAATGTTCGGCTACGGCTACGGCATACAGCCGCTCTTCAACATTTTCTGGGCGTATAACGGTGATACGACACCGGCTCAGGACGAATCGGGACAGGTCTACCGCCGCGACCTCACATGGCTTGAGGGGCTTCACTCCGCCGGAGGAGAGCAGATGCGGATAATGAAGGACTTTTTCACCTCATTCGACTGGTATAACCTCGTACCGTGCTTCAGTGCAAATGAATACTATATCCCGGATGATTCGTTCAGCACGGCGGCGACCGTCGGAAACGAAATGTATGTCGTGTACTGCTTCGGAAAATCCGGCAGCACCGGCTCGATCATGCACGCCGACACCTCGTCCGACTACACTGTGTACTGGTTCAATCCCCGCACCGGAGAAACAGCCGACGAGGGTGTCGTTGAACCGAAAAGCGGAAAGATATTCATACCCGAAAAGCCCGACCGCTTTGACTGGGTATACGTAGCAAGAAAAAACAGCTGAATTCCGGAAAACAGAAAGGCAAAATATGAAATCCGAATCAAGAAAAAAAATCGAAACACTCGTTGAACGCTATCCCGCGCTTTCCGTCTGCAGGGACGACATTGTAAAAGCTGCCGAGCTGATGGTGAGGTGCTATGAAAACGGCGGGAAGATCATGACCTGCGGAAACGGCGGAAGCGCCGCTGATGCGGTTCACATCGTCGGAGAGCTCATGAAGGGCTTCTGTAAGCGCCGCGAGCTTCCCGAAAACGAGAAAAATGTCCTCTCGGCTTACGGAGAGGAGGGAAGGGTTCTTGCGGAGAATCTTCAGGGAACCCTTGCATCGGTATCGCTTATCAACGAGATCTCGCTTCAGACCGCGTTCTCAAACGATGTTCTTCCGGAGCTTGGCACGGCTCAGCAGCTTTACGGGCTTGCGGAAAAAGGCGACGTGTTTATAGGGATCAGCACCTCCGGAAACGCAAAGAATCTTTATTACGCTTCGATCGCCGCAAAGGCAAAGGGCTGTTCTGTCGTGATACTCTCCGGCAGGGACGGCGGGATACTGAAGCGGCTTGCCGACGTGTCGGTGATCGTTCCCGAAACCGAGACTTATAAGATACAGGAGCTTCATCTTCCGGTCTATCACGCGATCTGCCTTGCGCTTGAAGAAGAATTCTTCGGATAAAACACATATCACCGAAAAGGGGAAATAATTATGTCAAAGATCATCACTAACGAAAAAGAAAAAGAAACCGCCGCGGCAAGATATGCCGAATGGTTCTCCGATCCCGCGAAGATACCGGTGTCATTCAGGCTCGGAAACGAGGTATACCACGGCTTCGGAGAGGGATTCTCGGTAACAAGAGAGCCGCTTCCCGCCGGAACACAGGTCGGAACGCCGTTCGACGGTCTGCGCAGATACCGCAGTCTCAGCGACCGGGGTGAAAAGATCACGGCAAAGCACCCCTCCGGCATCACCGTGACGGTTATGACGGCAGTTTACGAAAACTACGGCACGTTTGAGTGGGCGGTATACTTCAGAAACGAAGGAACAGAGAATTCCCCGGTGCTTTCGGATATCAACGCAGCCGACCTTTCGTTTGGCGGACAGGATCCCTGCCTTCACTATTTCATCGGCGACGACAACGAGGACAGACACGCGATGAAGCCGGAGAGCATTCTGCTCCGTCCGGGAATCTCACTTGAAATCCAGCCGTTCGGCGGCAGACCGACGAATTTCATGCTCCCCTTCTTCCGCCTTTCGACGGGAGAGGAGACTGCTGTTATCTCCGTCGGCTGGTCGGGACAGTGGAGATGCCGTTTCGACACCGTCAACGCGATACGCTCGGTACGTATTAGCGCCGGACAGGTGAATCTGCACGCATACCTCACCCCCGGTGAGGAGATCAGAACTCCGATGATGACCTTCCTCTTTGCCGACTGCCGCTGTGACTGCGAAGCCGGAGAGGACCGCGTCATAAACCTCTGGAGACGTTTCCTTATCGACTGCAATATGCGCCTGATAAACGGTGAGCTCATGAAGCCGCACACCGGTGCAAGCACCTCATGGATATACGCGGAAATGCGTGACGCAACCGATGCAAATCAGATAGCCGCGTTCGACGTTTACCGTGAAAACGGCATAAAGCCCGATTACTGGTGGATGGACGCCGGCTGGTACTTCAAGGGAGATCATGAGCTGATCGACAACTGGACGCAGACCGGCAGCTGGGAGATCGATACCAACCGCTTCCCGAGCGAAATGCGCGACATTACGACCCATGTCGAAAAATACGGAAGCAAGACGCTTCTGTGGTTTGAGCCGGAGAGGATCACCGAGAACACCTTCCTTGCCGGAAAGCCGGAGTGGCAGGTTACCCCGTCGCTTCTTGACCTCGGCAACCCCGAAGCACGCGCATGGCTGTCCGAAAGGGTCAATTCGGTGCTGAAGAAAGCCGGCATTTCGATCTACCGTCAGGATTACAACATCGACCCGCTCGGTCACTGGCTCAGCCGCGATTCCGAAAACGCTCCCGACAGGTGGGGCATTACCGAGAATCACTATGTGACAGGATATCTTGCTTACTGGGATTCGCTTATTGCGGAGAATCCGGAAATGATGATTGACTCCTGCGCCTCCGGCGGAAGACG
>CAZWJM010000100.1:0-4340 GCA_964634435.1 uncultured Oscillospiraceae bacterium
GGTCGAGGGTTCGAATCCCTTCAGGTCCACCACTAAAGAAACACTAAATGTCTACCAGGCATTTAGTGTTTCTTTATGCAAAAATTGTGGTACTTTATGCATTTCTTCGATAAAGAGTGCCAAAACGTACCAAAATCGAGCTAAAAACGTCAAGATTGTGCGCTAGAGCACCATTTTCAAGGTGTTTCGGCGCTATTTTTATGCCTTTACGCTCCGTTATGCCAGTCTTAGCTGCCTTTTGATCCGCCGTACTTTTTGCGTTTCTTTGCTCAGCAAAGAAGTTGGCAAAACAGCAACCGACGGGACTCGAATACTTTTAGTTACCCTTTGCATCAACAAAAAGTCATGCAGCCGATATAGAGCGTGGATTTGAACCCAACAATATTAGATACAATCGCAACTATGTGCGATATAGAATATATCGGCAGAAAAAGTCCTGATTTTGTTCAAATCCCTTACCCTGAATGGGTTGTTAGATAATTTCGCAACAAATTGCGAGAATATCTTGAATAATTCGACGGCATGTGCTATGCTATAAATTGTAATACTATAAGCATTTTGCTGTTGCTTTATAGGAGGCAGAAAGATGGCTATTTCTTATAACAAGCTGTGGAAATTACTGATAGACAAAAAGATGACACAGGCAGAGCTGCGCAAGGCCGCAAACATTGCCCCCAACACCATGACTAAGCTCCGCCGTGACGAACCCGTGAACCTCGCCATCCTCGGTAGAGCCTGCGCCGTCCTCGGCTGTGACATTGGCGATGTGATGGAATTCATTCCGGATGAAATCTCTTAAAGGAGTGTGTCAAATATGAGCTTTAGAGAATTAGATATAAAACGCAGCTATATAAGCTATGGTGATGAAAATATAGCCAGTTCTTTTCTTGTCCCCACGCTTAAACATACAAAATTATATCGCCGCAGCGTCGGATTCTTCTCATCTAGTGTTTTTGCCCCTATTATTGATGGCATTGTTGCCATGTCACGTAACGATGGAAATATTCAGCTAATTGCAAGCCCGAATTTAAATGAAGAGGATATAGAAGCGATCAATGTTGGTTACAAAAAACGAGAAGAGATTATTGCTGGCGCCTTTGAACGTGATTTTATCGAGGTTATCGAAGAATTGGATGAGGCAAAGCTACAATTGTTAGCTTCTCTGATTGCAAACGGAACGTTAGACATAAAAATTGCAGTGACAAACGGTTCCGGAATATACCACGATAAATTAGGTATTCTGGAAGATTTTGATGGTAACACTATTGTTTTTTACGGTTCTTCAAATTCAAGTGCGAACGGATATCGTAATAATTACGAAAAAGTACGTGTTGTAAAAAGTTGGATCGCATCAGATTTGGAGAGTATCGAAGATGAGTGCAAAGAATTTGATACTTTATGGACAGATTCTAATCCGCATGTCAAAGTATACGATTATACTGTTTCGGCTCAAGAAGATATTCTGACTGTTGTTGAAAGAAAGAGATCAGAAGCAAAGCAATCTAGATCTGCGCCCATCAAACTAAGGGATTATCAGCAGGCTGCAATTGACGCTTGGGTTGCAAATAATTATCATGGCTTTTATGTTATGGCAACAGGAACCGGAAAAACATGGACAGCAATTTTTTCGTCTATACGTCTTATGGAAGAACATCCGGCTATGGTTGTTATATGTGCACCGTACAAACACCTTGTCCGGCAGTGGGCGGAAGATGTGGTGAAAGCCGTCCCTGATGCCATATTTGTTATGGTATCGTCGGAAAACCGCTTCTGGGAAAGCGAATTGACCCAAGCGATTGTTCGACAGCGTAATTCAAAAAAAGACATAAAGATTATCGTGATTTCAACTATCAAGTCTTTTTATTCGGATCGTTTTCAAAGAACGATTAAAAAGTCAAAACAAGAAAAACTGTTAATTGTTGATGAGGCGCACCGCTTTACCACCAGGCCTGATGAATTAAAAGAGCAATTCCAATATATGCTTGGCTTGAGCGCCACCCCTTTTAGTGGGAAGGATACCGCAAAGGGACAAGAACTTATGGCGTTTTTTGGTGGACAGGTATTTGATCTTCCTATCGAAAAGGCACTCGGGAAATTCCTCGTTCATTATTATTATCACCCTATATTTGTCAATGCTACTGAAGAAGAAGAAACTAGGTTCCGGAAGAAAAGTGCACAGATCGCAAGTTGCTTCCGGAATGGAAAGTGTATTGACCCTGAGAACTTAGCGTTGCACCGGCGTTCTCGTTTAAGGATTATTTCGATGGCACAGGAAAAGATCGATAGAATTGAAGAGATCCTTGAGACTGTGAAAGAGAAGGACCATTTTATTGTTTATTGCGGTGATGGCAGATTATATGATGATAATGATGATGAAATTCGCCATATCCAGTTTGTTAAGAGAAAATTATCTGATTTGGGATATAAAGCGAGCCAATTTACTGCATCAGAAAACATGGCAGAGCGAATGGATTTAGTAGAATCATTTAACGAAGGAGCTATCGACGCGCTTGCTGCGATAAGGTGTTTAGACGAAGGAATTAACATCCCATCAATAACAGGAGCGTTAATCTTATCGAGCAACGACGATTATCGCGAATTTGTACAACGCAGAGGTAGAATTCTGCGTACATATGGAAATAAAGAATATGCAAATATTTACGATGTCATTGTTCTTCCGTCCCATGAGACACCTAAAATGGCGGAAATTGAATTGAGACGTTTTTATGAATATGCACGCTTAGCGCTTGAGTCAGAAAAACTTCTTGAACAACTGGACGATATCGCAGCAGAATACGGATTGGATCTTAATACCTTTATTACAACATTTGACGAAGGCAAGGAGGCAGAGCTGGATACCTCAGACGAGGTGCGCCAAATCTGGGTAGATCTAAAGCGAAAGTCGCAGGATTTTAATGCCTTATGTAATAGTGGAAGCAGAACAAAAAGTGATTGCTATCCATTGATGAAAATGATAGAGCATTTTTTGTACTGCTATTTGTATGATACAGAAAAACATAAAGACATTGTTTTTGGCGAAGACTTCTGCTTGAAGCAAGAGGTTCAGATTGATAGTACAATGCATTATGTTGGGGAACATATTCTAAAAGTTGTAAATAATAATCTGTACATTCGCAAAATGTTGCGGGCCATTATAGATTTTTTGAAGATCGCAATCGATGTTGTGTCTTCGGAATCGCCCAGTACGCGTTTTAAAAGCATGTTCGTTGTATTAGATCCGGCCAAAAAAGTTGATCATGATGATATTGCAAATTTTCATAATTTTATAAAAATGATTTTGCTGGATAGAAAAGTTGTTGTTTCAAAAGCGTTTGTTATCAAATACGCTGTTAATATATTGCTCAAAGCTGGTGGTAAAAACAAAGAGGAATACAAAAAACTGTATGCTATCCAGATGTACGTTACCCTATTTTCTATTTTTGAAAACAAAAAAGGTATTGAGCCAGTTGCAAAAATTCTAAAATCCCGCAATTGGTATGATGAAGTCTATTCTGCGATTAAAGCCTACTGCAGTAAAAACACGATTACAGAACGCAAGCGTGGCGCAGAGTTTAAATATAGCACAAACCCGGATAACGAAGAGCAACGATATCATAGTATCATGTTGGCTGCCGTCTATAACTTTTTCTGTTTCAAAGAAGGAAAATTGGGCGTAAAGGAAGGGAAAGCAGCTGCTTTACAGAGCTTTCTTTCGGATTCTGATCGTTTTAGTGTGGAACATTTTATTGCTAACAAATCCGGAAAATGTTTGGTGAAATATTCGGATTCCGATGAGCACTATGAATACGAATATCCGTCTGAGATTAAAAAGTATAGCTCTTCTATTTTTAACTATATATACATCCCGAAAATATTAAACGGAGAGCTAGGGAACAAGGTCCTTCAGGGGAAAATTGACATTGTAGGCGGTAAAACATTCGATTGTGAATACTCGAATATGGTAATCGAAGCAGCACAGCGTGCGTTTGGCTTTATTCCTGCTTTGCATAACGGTGATGACATTGCAAACAGAACTTTGATGGACAAGTACTATTCTTATGATTTCAAACAGCAGTATGCTCGATTTGTCTCTATTATCTTAGATAAGGTAGCAGAGCGTTTCAGTATAGAATAATCGAACGAGGTAACCACTATGCGTAATTTGAGATCCTACTATTCTGCGTCGATTGCGGAATTTTCGCGACAGTCGAGCAGCGAAATAATTGGTATCATCCACTCCAACGATATTTCGGCGGAGACGACGATCCAGCAGAGTAACACTTGGGAATCTGAGGTGCAGATTCTCAAGGATCAGTTGCGCTCATTTTCGGACGGTAGGA
>CAZWJM010000101.1:0-4335 GCA_964634435.1 uncultured Oscillospiraceae bacterium
TTCGTACTGAATGATCATCATGGTCCCCTCGCCGGAGAAAAAGAGGTCGCGAAAGCTGGCAGGGATCATGTCGGTGGGGATCTGAATGCCCACCATGTTGCTGATCCATACGGCGGTGCTCACACCGGGGACATCTTTGATCTCATTGATGAGGGAATTGGTGTAGCCGGCGGGCATATCCTCCACAATGAGCATACTGGTGGCCGCCATCTGGAACGGCTCCTCGAGCAGGTTCATGCCCTGCGCGGATTCAAGGTCCTGCGGCAGATAGGTGAGGATATCATAGTTGACGCGCGTGGCGGCGTAGCCGATGGCGGCCGGAATGAGCAGGGCGACGGCGATCAGCGCGACCAGCTTCGGCTTACGGCTGAGGCTGTGGGCAATTTTTTCCAGCATGGCCAATCAGTCCTTTCCCTTGAAAATGCCGGTGATGGCCGCCCAGAAGTCGCGGAACATCTGCGCGACGCGGCCCCAAAAGGTCGTCTGCGCGGCGGTCTCGACCTCAATCTCCGCCTTTGCACCGTTATCCTTCTTGATCTCCTTTGTGCGGATGAGGACCTGAATGCTTTGCGGAGAATCGTTGCGTGTGTCGGTCAGGGAGACGGCCTCGGCGTTGGCGTCCATGAGCAGGAGGTTATTGACGTCGCCGGTGTATTCGTTCCAGGTGTCCTCAATGATGGAGCTGATGCTGCTTTTCGCCGTCTTCATATCGGGCACAGTGCTCAGGCTCTTTGCCGCGGCGCGCAGCGAGGCGGACAATCCCTTGAGCGTCTCCTTTGTGCCCGCGTCGAGATTGCCGCCCGCCGCGATCATCAGATCCTGCGTATCGGCGACCAGCTTCTGCGTGGAGCGAATGGTCGTCGCCGCGTTCGTGGAGAGGGCATTGACGGTCTTGAGCGTTTCCTGCAGGGTCGGCTCATAGTCATCGAGCAGCTTTTGCAGCTTCTCGGCGTCCTTGAGGATGGCGCGCAGCTCGCTGCTCGCGCCGCGCACGGCGGCGGCGGTGTCCTCCGCGTCGTTGATCACATAGGTCAGGCTGCTCAGCCTGCCGCAGAGGTCAGCGAGGTCGCTCACGACTCTTCCGGTCGGTTGGGCAAGGTCCGACATCGTTTTATTGAGCATATTCTGCATATCAACGATCTTGCTGGACGCCTTATCCAGCCCGTCGGTGATGAGGTCCACGACCGCGTCGTTGGGCTTGGTCTCCTCGGGCGCGGCGGGCGTTCCTCTGTTATCGCCAGTATCACCCGCGTCGGAGCCGCCTGCGTCAGAGCTGTCTGTGGTAGTGCTGTCTGTGGCAGAGCCGTCTGTGGTAGTGCCGTCCGTAGTGGTGCTGTCTGTGCCGACGACACTCCCGGCTCCGGTACCGCCGCCCTCGCTACCGGAACTGCCGCTCTCGGTGGTAGAACCGCCGCTGCTCTCGACGCTGGTGGTATCGCCGCTGCCGCTGTCATCGGCAGAACCGCCGTCCTCGGCGGGCGCACCGTCGTTCTGCACGGAGCTGTCGGTCACCTCGATGACATCGCTCGCAAGCGCGGCCGTGCTGCCGGCCGCAGTATCGGCGCCACCCTCCGCCGTTCCGCCAGCCGTTCCGCCAGCTGCACCGCCGGTGCTGCCGGACGAAGAACCGCCGGTCGGCTCGCCCGCGGCGTAGAGTGTCCAGAGGTTGTCGGCCTGCGCCGCAAGCACCTTGTCGCCGAGTGCATCCTCGCAGAAGGCGCGGAAGGTGGCGTAGCCGTTGCTTGCGTTCTTCAGATACAGACCAACGACGGGATAGGTTGTGATGATCGTATTGAACCCAGTAAGATCACCGGCCGCTTTGAAAGCAAGTGCCTTGGACACTAAACCGGCGAGGGCGGTCGCCTGAGCGGGGATCTCGCTCTCCTCTGCTCCCTTTGCCCTAAGCACATATTCAAAAAACTTTTTGGGCTCGGTTTTTTCTTCATACGCGTTGTGCAGGTTCTTCACCTGACTCATTTTGATGTTGAGCTCCGTGCCCTCCTTGCCCGTCAGGCCGCTATCGATCCTTGTGCTCGACGCGACGCCCAGCGCGCTTTGCAGGCTGCGCAGGCTGCTCTGAAGCGTGCCGGCCGCGCGCAGCACGGATTTCACGTCGCCCGTGCCATCCTCCAGATCCTCCAGCGCGTCCTCCAGATCCATCAGCTCGGCGCGCAGGTCGGACGAGGCTGATGCCATGCTTGCAAGCAGCGCCTTGGACTCGGAAATGGTCCGGCTCAGCGCGGTGATCTGGCTCTCCACGGGATCGAGCACGTCCGCAAGATTGCTCAGATCGCCGCGCAGCGCGGTGACGTCACCGCGGATATTGTCTTTGCCGTCCAGATAGGTGTCCTGCGCCTTGCTGAGCTGGTCGATGCCGCCGGCGGTAGCGTACAGGCTGCCGCTCAGACCGTCGAGCGCATTGAGCATCACATCAAGGCTTGAAGAGATCTTATCGTAATCGTCCTCCAGTTCGTCCTTGCGCTCGGAGAGCTTGGCGATTTCGGAGAGCTGGGAGAGCGTCGCGGGGACCATCAAAAAGGTCATGCCGCCGAACGAAAAGTCGTCGCTGCCGACGCGGATGGTGAAGTGACATTCCTCACCGGGCAGGCCGATGAACAGCACCGCACGCAGGTTGCCGACGAGCTGCACCTGCGCGCCGGGGGCTTCGAGGGAGAGAATGTCGTCCTGATTGAAAACGGCCATCGCCTCGAGCGTATAGTTGTTGCGGGCATACTCGCTGGCGTTTTCGTTGGGAATGGCGTCGATGCTGATCTCCACCACGCCGGTCTTGCCGGCAAGGTCCTCAGCCTTCGTCGGCACGCCGTTGAGTGTATAGTGGACGGCAAGCGTCCAGGGAAGCTGCGCAAAGGGCTTTGCCGTTTTGCCTTCAAAATAGAAGTGGTCGGGAATGGCGTCCTTGGCAAACTGAAAAACCGCCTTTCCGGCGGCGGTCGTGGGCACAAGGCCGTTCGTCAGATTGACGATCTCATCGTAGTCGCCGTAGTCCGTGAGGGATTCAGCACCGTTGGTCGTGTAGCTTTTGACTACGCTGCCGTCGGTGAGATTGCCGTAGTAGTCGGTCATGGCGTAGTAGGCTTCGTCGTAGGTCGGCTTCACGCCGTCGTCCACGGCAAAGGCGGGGATACTGCCGAGCAGCAGAACGGCGCACATGGCGAGGGCTGTCGTCCGGCGAAGAGGATGGGTACTGCTGTGGAAATTGCGCATGGTGATCCGTACTTCCTTTCTGTGTTGGGGGGATTGCTTATGCAACAGATACCATAGCATTTTTGCCATCACCAAAAAACAGACAGGGAAAATCAGATGCGTGTTTTTTTATCATGGAGCGAGCTTTGTATAAATTATACCGCGCCTCAGGAATGTCAGGCTCTGCACCGAAAAGATATCGGACATTTGCACGCTAAAAGAACGACCATGCGGCGCGCCATCGGCGGAAAGAGACTCCAAAGCGGGTAAAGGGCCAGACAGAAAAAGTCCGAAACCTTACGGTTTCAGACTTCTCAGTGGCAGCGGGAGAAGGATTCGAATTGCGGCGTGAGTGTTTTAGTAACTTTACATACTAAATTCTATACAGTAAAAATCCACAATCTGCGTTTGCAAATTGTGGATTTTTGATCATCATAGTCTGAAGACGCTCATTTATCTTTAAAACTTATGCGCAGTAACTCCCTCGGCACTCTGCTCAGTTTTTTCTCGGCCCGCTTGTAACGCTCTTCGAGCACCGTGAGCTTTGCGCGCTGTTCGGCGCTCGTACGGCGCTCGGCGGTCAGTTCATCCTTTAACGCTTCGTTTTCTTCGGCGCTGCATCGCTGCATGGAGAGCGATTGTAACACGGCCTGCTGCATCCGCTGAATTTCTGCTTGAAAGGACTCTACCTCCGGCAAGAGCTGCTTGAAGGTCTCTACGGCCTCCTCGCGCTTTTTGCCCGCGTTCAGCACATTGATGCCGTTCAAGGCCGCTTCCAGCTTCTCCAGCTTGGCGTCCATCGCTGTCACTTTCTTGTACCATTGCGGCGTCAGATGCTTACGCTTTGTCTCCACGGCAGGTGTGCCGCGCTCCAACTCCGGCCACCGCTCCGCCATACAAGCGTAAAAGTCGTCCTGCCATTGGATCATCGTCTTCTTGTTGCCGAGAATTTCTTTGGCTGACAGCCGATTATCCTTCGTCAGCGGCACAAAGCACAGATGCAAATGCGGCGTTTTCTCGTCCATGTGTACCACGGCGGAAATGATGTTTTCTTCGCCTATACGCTCTTTCAAAAACCCAAATGCTCGGTTAAAATATTCCGGCATTTCCGCTTCATGCACCCTTGCAAAC
>CAZWJM010000102.1:0-4327 GCA_964634435.1 uncultured Oscillospiraceae bacterium
TGTTTTCACTCCTCTTTTCTAAACGCGAAGAAGCGTTGGCCGAGGTAATTGAGGGCGACGAACAGGCACATGCCGGCGAGCATCGCGACGTTATCGCGCACGGCAAGCGGCGCGGCGCTCAAAACGGCGGCGACTATCGGCTTTGCAGCGCCGTAGGCGATGAGATAGCACACGAGGATATTCGCGGCAAAGCGCAAAACCACCTGCACGCTGCGCCCGGAGTACCTGAAGGTGTAGTACTTATTGAGAAAATAGCTCAGGATGCTGCCGAAGAAATAGTTTGAGGCGGACGAGAGCCAATAGCTCAAATGCAGCACGTTATAAAACACGAACATTATCGCCGTTCCGAACAGTGTGTTTATTATCCCGACGAGCACGAAGCGCAGGAATGTTCTGTCATTGAATTTTGAGATCAGCCTTTTCATCATGCGTATATCATACCACAGATGCCGTGCGAGGTCAAAGCCTGCAGGCTGGTCTATCCAAAATTAAAATAATGCTTGCAATTGCACTGAATATGTGTTATTTTGTTGTCAGGTAAACTGGTTAGACCAAATATGATTAGGAAGGCGGAGATCAATGAAAGACTTAAAGCATCTCATTTATTTTGAGAAGCTGCTGCAGGAGGCGGACAATGAGCTGGTCGAGAAGGCGCGTGCCGACGGCAAGCTTGCGTTGGGATATTCGTGCTATTTCATCCCGGAAGTTCTGCTGAACCTGCCCGGCTGCTTCTCGTCAAGACTGCGCGCGCCGAACACGGGTGCGACGGACGTGGGCACCTACTACATGTCCAACAAAATTTGCTCCTACACACGCAGCATTCTTGAGCGCGGCATCGAGGGCGGGTACGACTATCTGTCGGCGCTGCTGACGGCCGAGACCTGCCAGATGATGCACCGCGGGCACGAGCATTTTGAGCTGCTCGGCCTCGTGAAAAAGCAAAACCCCAAGTTCTTCATGTCCATGATGGACGTGCCCTTCGTGCCGGATGAGGACGCGACGCAGCACTTTACCGAGCAGCTTCAGCTTCTTATCCTCGATAAGCTGCACGAGGTCTACGGCGTGGATACCTCCGAAAAGGCGCTGCTTGAGGCAATAAAGGCGCACAACGAGCTTTGCGCCGTCATCACCGAGATTGGTCAGCTTCGCAAGCTGGACAATCCCCCGATAACGGGCTATGAGTTCCACGTTATCCAGCTCGTTTCGCAGGTCTGCCCGCATGAGTATATCCTGCCCTACCTCAAGGAGACGCTCGAGGAGCTCAAGACCCGCAAGGTCGACGAAAAGCCCGGCTACCGCGTGCGCATCGTCCTCGCAGGCTCGGAGATCGATGACCCCGAGTTCACGAAGCTACTCGAGAGCTGCGGCGCGTATGTCTGCGCTGACCGCTACTGCTTCGGCGCGCTGCCCGGCAGGGAGCAGATCGAGCTGCACGAGGGCGAGACGGCGCTCGGCGCCATCGCACGGCACTATTTGCAGACGAGCCAGTGCCCGCGCTTTATGGACAGGGAAAAGGCTGACGGCCGCAAGGAATATATCCGCGGGCTGTGCCGTGAATACAAGGCCGACGGCGTTCTGTTCGAGCAGATGAAGTTCTGCGAATTCTGGAGCTACGAGCGTGTGCTGTCCAATCAGATTTTCCGCGACGACTTCGGCATACCCTTCCTCGGCATCGAGAAGGAGTACACCCTCGCATCCGCGGGTCAGCTTCGCACCCGCGTTCAGGCCTTTGTCGAAAGCCTGGAGATAAAAAAGCTGCAGGGAGGCAACGTATAATGGACTTTTCATCCTTAAATCCCTATAAAAACGAAAAGGGCGCGCGCGACAGATTTTATGACAAAACCGGCGTTGCAAAGCACCGCGAATGGCGCGGCCTTGAGGACACCTGGTATGACTTCACCCAGTGGCTCGTAAACCTCGGCATCATGGGCATTTTCGTCGCAAAAAGCCCGGTGCGCATCATGCGCGGCATGCTGGAGTATCGCTGGCTCGGCTCCTACCTCGGCGCGCTGCACTGGATAGATAAGTGCATGGAGGGCATCGGCGGCCCGGCGCTCAGAGTTGCGCACACGCAGATGCACGCAATAATGCGCTCGTCCACCGGCCACATGGCAAACATGATGATCGGCGACCGCCGCTTCGGCGATACGCCCGAGGCAAACAAGCAGGTCCTGTTCGAGCAGACCATGGGCCCCGAGATACTCGGCGGCTTCCCCGCGCTGACCCCGATGAGCATGGAGGCGTTCCAGGGTCTTGTCGGCTCTTACATGGATCAGCACCTGCCCCCGTTCTACCTCGATATCATGGAGCGCTTCGGCCTGCCGTCGGACTCCTGCCGCCTGTCGGCAACGAGCACGGGCGTTGCGATAAACGACGACTACCCCAAAAACGGCGCATGCCTCATCGTAAACAACATGCCCTGCGACTCTTCGACCATGAACAGCCAGCTTATCGAGCGCAGGTTCGATATCCCGAAGCTTGTCGCTACCATGCCCATGCGCTGGGAAGACCCGAACACGGATAAGTACGCCGTGTCCACGCTCAAAAAGGTCATCGCCTTTGTCGAGAAGAACACGGGCGAGAAGTTTGACGACAATGCCTTCATCGAAATGATGAAAAAGCACAACACCGAGGTCGCCGACGAGCAGGAGCAGTGGGGCTTCATGGCGACGCCCTACACGCCCTTCGGCCTGTCCATCGTGAACCTTTTCCACACGGCCATGTACGCCTTCTCCGGCGGCAGGCTGGAGTATTTCAACAAGGCGCAGAAGAAGGGGTTGGAGATAGCCCGCAAGGCCTACGAGCAGAAGATAAACTGCTTCCCCAAGGCCCGCCACCGCATCATCCACTGGGCAGGCCCCGCGTGCTTCAATTTCCACTTTGCAAACTGGCTGTATAACTGCTGGGGCATCCTGACCATTGCGCAGATGGATAACTTCGAGGGCTGCATAACCATCGACACCTCGAGCGTTGAAAACGCTCTCGTCGGCGTTGCCAAGAACTATGAGCACGGCATCATGCGCGGCCACCTGACCGGCGGCTGGGAGCATCTTGTCGAGTTCTGGGGATGGGCAGAGCGCTTCGGCTGCGATATGATCCTCATGAATTCGGACATCACCTGCAAGGGCGCGCTGGGTCTTGAGGGCATCATAAACGACCAGGCCAAGGACCACCCGGACATCCACGTCATCACCGTGCCCAACGACCTGTTCGACTATCGCACCTTCACCCGCAACGACATGCGCCAGGTGGTAAATCAGTACATGACCAGCGTCATGCTCGAGGAGCCGCTGGACGCAACGCTTCTCGACTTTGACGATAACGAAGGATGGTGATCTTATGAAGACTGCAAAATTTCTTTCCAAGGCCGCGCTTTTGGGTGCGGGCGGCTTCGCGGCGCTCATCGCGGTGTACTGGTTCAATCTTGACAATAAGCTGATCTTCTACGTCGTGCGCCCGCTGATGAACATGAATTACGACGCGCAAAAGCGCGATGTGAGGCTCTGATGGGATTCGAGAGAATAGCACCTCCCACCATGCGGGAGCTTTTCGTGCAGCAGCTTGTTGATAAGATCTTTTCCGGCGAGCTCCGACCCGGGCAGAAGCTTCCGAGCGAGCGCGAGCTTGCCGAAAAGATGAGCATCAGCCGCTCGGTCGCGCACCTCGGGCTTGAGGATCTGCGGCGCATGGGCTTTGTGCGCATCGAGCCGCGCCGCGGCATATACGTCACCGACTACGCCCGCGAGGGCAATTTCGAAACGCTCAACGCCCTGTCAAAGTACGGCGGGGAGCTGGATCAGGCGCTTGTCTCGTCCCTCGTCGAGCTTCGAAACGCCATATACGGCGGCGCGCTCATCCGCCTTGGCGACAGGCACACCCCCGACGATATCGCCGCCATGCGCGCGCAGATAAACGTCCTGCGCGAGAGCCGTGACAGCGGCACCGTGCGCGATTATGCCGTGCAGATGAGCCGGTTTGAGCTGCTCGTGACCGAAAAATGCGGCAACATGATCTTTCCCATGATGCTCAATTCGTTTTCGGAGACCTGCCTGAAGATTTGGGAAAAGTGCGTCTCGTTCTGGGGCGTCGACGCCGTCGTCGCGCAGGAGGAGCACATCACCGACCTCGTCGAGTCCGGCGACGGCCACTCCGCCTCCGCCTTCGTCGAGACCATCTACCGCCAGTACCTCGACGCCCATCTTTTCAAGGCGCCTTGACGCAGCTGCGGATACGCCTCGCCGACAAGACCGAAAGCCTGTCGCTTCACGCAAAATAAAGCAAAAATTTGACCTCCGTACTACAATAGTGCGGAGGTCTTGCTTTGCAC
>CAZWJM010000103.1:0-4204 GCA_964634435.1 uncultured Oscillospiraceae bacterium
TCAATTTTTCAGGCTTTGGAGCGGGGCGGGGATGCGGCCGCCGCGGGCGATGAACTGCTCGGCCGAGGCAGAGTGCACGGGCATGACGGGCGCTGAGCCCAGTAGGCCGCCCATCTCGACCACGTCGCCGACGCCCTTGCCCTCGACGGGGATGATGCGCACGGCGGTGGTCTTGGAATTGACCATGCCGATGGCCGCCTCGTCGGCGATGATGGCGGATATAGTCTGCGCGCTCGTGTCACCCGGGACGGCGATCATGTCAAGCCCAACAGAACACACGCAGGTCATCGCCTCGAGCTTATCTATCGTCAGCGTGCCGCACTCGGCCGCCGCTATCATGCCCTCGTCCTCGGACACGGGGATGAACGCGCCCGACAAGCCGCCGACGTGGCCGGAGGCCATCACGCCGCCCTTTTTCACGGCGTCGTTTAACAGCGCAAGCGCCGCCGTCGTGCCGTGGGTGCCGCAGGTCTCAAGCCCCATTTCCTCGAGGATGCGCGCAACACTGTCGCCCACGGCGGGAGTCGGCGCGAGGGAGAGATCAACGATGCCAAAGGGCGTATCGAGCCTGCTTGACGCCTCGGCTGCGACCATCTGCCCCATGCGCGTTATCTGAAACGCGGTCTTTTTTATCGTTTCGGCCACCACATCAAACGGCGCGCCCTTGCACTTTTGCAGCGCGTGGTACACGACGCCCGGGCCTGACACGCCGACATTTATCACGCTGTCGGCCTCGCCCACGCCGTGGAACGCACCGGCCATGAACGGGTTATCCTCCACGGCGTTGCAGAACACGACGAGCTTTGCACAGCCAAGACCGTCGCGCTCGCGCGTCAAATGCGCGGTGTCCTTTATTATCTGCCCCATGCGGGCAACGGCGTCCATGTTGATGCCCGATTTCGTCGAGCCGACGTTTACGCTCGAGCAGACGAGCTCCGTCTCGGCCAGCGCCTGGGGTATCGCGCGCAGAAGCCGCTCGTCGCCCTTGGCAAAGCCCTTGTGCACCAGCGCCGAGTAGCCGCCGATGAAGTTGACGCCGCAGGCCTTGGCCGCGCGGTCGAGCGTCAGGGCAAAGGGCACGCAGTCATCGCTGTCGCACGCACCGGCGACGAGCGCGATGGGCGTGACGGATATGCGCTTGTTGACGATGGGTATGCCAAACTCGCTCTCGATATCCTCGCCCGTTTTCACGAGCTTTTCCGCGCGGCGGCAGATCTTGTCGTAGATCTTATCACAGCAGCGGGCAGAGCTCTCGCTCACGCAGTCGAGCAGGGATATGCCCATGGTTATCGTGCGGATATCGAGATGCTGCTTATCGATCATATCTATAGTGTCGAAAATATTGTTAAGACTCAGCATCGCGGCACCTCACAGCTTGTGCATCGCGTCGAAAATATCCTCGCGCTGGATGCGTATCGACAGGCCGCGCCCGTTGCCGTAATCGCGCAGCACCTCACGCAGACGGTCAAACGGCTCTGCGCACAGCGTAAGGTCGACGACCATCATCATGGTGAAGAAGCCCTCCATGATGGTCTGGCTGATATCGAGAACATTTATGTTGTGGTCTGCCAGCGTGTTGCACACGCCCGCGATGATGCCGACCTGGTCCTTGCCGACTACCGTTACTATAGCTTTCATTTGCTCACTCCGTTTTTTTCAGAATACCGCTTTAATTATATCCAAGCTCCGCCCACTTTGCAACGGGCAATTAGTTTAAGCTGACGAGAGCCGAACCCCTGTCGGTTTAGACGGGCTGATTTCCGCTCATGCTTCGTTAAAACCCTTGGCAATACACAAAGTATTACCTGCGGGCTTTGCCTCGCCTGAGCAAAAATCCGCTCCGGCTAAACTGCAAAGCACCTGTCGGCCGATAAGGGATGCCGACAGGCGACAGGTGTTCAACTCCCGCCAGCTTACTTTTACAGACGAAAAAAAGATCCCCACCGGGTGTTCGGTGGGGATCTTTAATATTAAGCTCAGTAGCTTATCTCCTTGCCTTCCTTGCGCCACTGCTTGAACTCCGCAACAGCGGTGAACAGTGCGTCGGAGGAGGAGTTTATCGCGGTCTCGACAGAGTCCTGTATGACGCCGATGATAAAGCCGACGCCGACGACCTGCATTGCGATGTCGTTGGAGATGCCAAACAGCGAGCAGGCCATGGGGATGAGCAGCAGCGAGCCGCCGGCAACGCCGGATGCGCCGCATGCACCGAGGGCCGCCATGACAGACAGGATGATGGCAACGGGGAGGTCAACGGTCATACCGAGGGTGTGGACAGCGGCGAGGGTCATGACGGTGATGGTGACGGCCGCGCCTGCCATGTTGATGGTAGCGCCCAGGGGGATGGAGACCGAGTAGAACTCACGGTCGAGCTTGAGGCTTTCGCACAGGGTCATATTCACGGGGATGTTAGCCGCCGAGGAGCGGGTGAAGAACGCGGTGACGCCGCTTTCCTTCAGGCACTTGAACACCAGCGGGTACGGATTCTGACGGATGACGATGAAGGTCATGATGGGGTTTACGACGAGGGCGGCAAACAGCATGCAGCCGACGAGGATGAGCAGGAGCTTGCCGTACTCGGTGAAGATGGCAAGGCCGCTGGTGGATACGGCGGAGAACACGAGGCCGAGGATGCCGAAGGGCGCAAGGTTTATCACGAAGCGGACGGCCTTGGTGACCGCCTCGGATGCGTCAGCCAAAAGCTGCTTGGTCGAGTCGGACGCGCCCTTGAACGCAAAGCCGAGGACGACAGCCCAAAACAGAACGCCGAGGTAGTTTGCCGAAACAATTGAGCCGATGGGGTTTGCGACGATGTTGGCGAGAAGCCCGGTGAATATCGAGGCAAAGCTGTCGGGCGCAGACTCGGAGGCAGCGTCCGTGAGTGTGATGGTCACGGGGAACAGGTAGCTTGCCGCAACTGCGACGACGGCCGCGAGGAAGGTGGAGATGAGGTAGAGCGCGATGACCGTGCCGAACTTTTTGCCCATCTTCTCCCTCGACTGCGCAAGCGCACTTATGATGAGCACGAACACCAGCAGCGGCGCGATGGCCTTCAAAGCGCCAACGAACAGTGTGCCGAGGATGCCGATGCCGGCCGCCGTCTCCGCCGCGTTGGGTATGATAAGCGCGAGGGCAGCGCCGATGACCATGCCTATGACAATGCGCAGCACGAGACTTACGCTGTTGTAAGCTTTTACGAGTTTCATTTGATTTCTTCTTCCTTTTGCATATATTTTTCGCGTAAAACCGCAAATTTGACCGAATTACGCGTCAAACTGACGGGAATCGGTCAGATTCCCGCCAGCCCAAATAGTGTAACATATATCTGCAAAAAGTCAACAGCAAAAAGCTCCGCACCCGAAAGAGTGCGGAGCTCTGATATCATTTATTCGCGATGTCCAGAAGATTGAACTTCTCGATGCCCGTGCGGGAGACGCCGAGGTGACGGCGGATGGCGGCGGAGGCCATGTCGCGGTCGCCGAACTTCAGAATGTCGCAGATAAAGACGTGGTCTGTGTCCAGCGTGTCATAAAAGCCCTCGGGCCGCGTAAACAGCAGGTAGCTGCGGCAGCGGAACAGGCGGTATTTCATCTGATCGTATATCGAGGTTATCAGGCTGTTGCCGGAGGCCTTGACGACGGAGAAGTGGAAGTTTATCTCCTGCTCCAGCAGCTTTGCGAACACGAAGTTCTTGCCCTGGTGGAACGCCTCGTCATACAGCTTTTGCAGCTTGTGCGCTATGTCGTACAGCTCGTCGAGCTGCTCGGGCGTTATATTCAGCGCGGCCTCGCCCGCGGCGTAGGACTCGATCATCAGCGTGAAGTCGCAGATCTCGTCATACTCCTTTTTGTCGAACTCCGCGACATAGTAGCGGCTGTTTTGAATCTTGATGTAGTTGTTCGCCGCGAGCTTTTCCAGCGCCGACTTCACCGGCGAGCGGCTTATGCCAAGCTCCGTTGCGATGCTGCTTTCGCTCACGCGGCTGCCGGGCATTAGCGTGAAGCTGATGATATCCTGCAAAACGAGCTCGTGCACGATATCGCTCAGCGGCATGAACGGATTTTCACTGCGTATCTTGTCGAATTGCTTACGATCCATTATCTCAGCTCCTTCATCATATATATTTTATGATGATATCACAATTGCCACCCCGATGCAAATCAAAATTGCGCATAAATAGAATCAATAATGCGAATTTTGCACC
>CAZWJM010000104.1:0-4156 GCA_964634435.1 uncultured Oscillospiraceae bacterium
GCGTAGCGGTTTATGAACTCGGCGCGGGTTTTGGAGTACATGATCTTCTGGCTGCTGTAGAGGCCGAAATAGCCCGAGAGCATGTAGGCAATGCCGCAGGCGAGCGCGAAATACAGAAGCTCGCCCGAGCCGAACAGCTCGACTGAAAGTATGATCGACGCTATCGGGCAGTTGACCGCGCCGCAGAACACCGCGACGAGCGCGATCGCCGCCGCAAACTGCGCCGGTATGCCCAGCAGCGGCCCGACAGTGCAGCCGAGCGCCGCGCCGATGAACATGGTCGGCACGATCTCGCCGCCCTTGAAGCCGAAGCCGATGGTCACGGCAGTGAACACGATCTTCCACAGAAATCCCCAGGTCGGCGCCTCGCCGCTGCCGAGTGCGGCCGAGATAACGTCCGTACCGATGCCGTTATAGCTGTCGGTGCCGACGATGAAGGTGAGCGCAACGACGATGACGCCGCCGACAACGGCGCGCAGATAGCCGTTTTTGACGGCGCGGGCGGCAAGCTGCTCGGTCCTGTGCATCGCGACACAGAACACGATGCTACATACCGCGCACACGACCGCGAGCGCGCACACCTTCAGCAGGAGCAGCGGCTCGAGCGGCTCAAGCGCGACCGCGTACCGCATGGGCGCGATGCCGAACACGCGCGACACGCCGAAGGCCGTGACCGACGCGACGAGGCAGGGGATGAGCCCCGAATAGTACAGCACGCCGACCGATATGACCTCAAGCGCGAATATAGTCGCCGTCAGAGGCGTTCCGAACAGCGCCGCGAACACCGCGCTCATGCCGCACAGCGTCACAAGGCGCATGTCCTTATCGTCCAGCCGCAGCAGGCGTCCGACGTGGTTGCCGATGCCGCCGCCGATCTGCAGCGCCGCACCCTCGCGTCCGGCCGAGCCGCCGACGAGGTGAGTCACCGCGGTCGCGACGAAAATGACCGGCACGAGCAGCAGCGGCACCTTGTCGCCGTCGTGGATCGAGTCGATGACGCCGTTCGTGCCCTTGCCTTCCATGCGGCTGACGCGGTAGATCGCCGCGATGACGATGCCGCCGACGGGCAGCAGCAGAATGAGCCATGGGTGCGCGAGCCTGACCGCCGTTGCGAGGTCGACCGTCAGGTGGAACGCCGTGCCCACAAGGCCGCACACCAGCCCCGTCAGCACCGACACCAGCACCCAGCGGTAAAATGTTCTGAAATATTTTCCGGCGCTTATCGCGCCGCTCTTTAACTTGCCGCTCTTTAACTTATCCACTATACTTTCCTTTTTAATAGCGATTTGCCGCACCTACAGATACGGTTTTGCGGTGTCCCGACAGGAGGGTGCGCAGGAAACCATACCGCTGGTCTATGCCCGCAGGTGCGGAGCAAGGTTTGCAACGTCTTGCCTGCACCCTTGTAGGGGCGGGGCTTGCCCCGCCCGCTGTTGCGTCTTGCGTTGCAGCAAAATAGAACATTGTAGGGAACTGGTTTGAAATAGCCTTCCCCTTGAGGGGAAGGTGTCACGGCTGTGCCGTGACGGATGAGGTGGATTAAATCACGCGTTAGCGCAACATTGTTAATGCCGGATCTCATTGTTCTGATTTGGTGCAAAACTGCGCTGAATGTAATGGTTTTGCCCTTGCACAGGTGAGGCAAATTAAGCAGTGGTTACATTAGTCCCCTCCTCGGAGCGTAGCTCCTGCGGTCGGATGCTAAAAACATGCCACCGGCATGTTTTCTTAACGCACCGACCTCATCCGAGCTCCAGCTGCGCGATGTCGGCGCGGACGCTGTCGATATCGTCGCGGATATCGTCGATGGCATGGGTCAGATACGCCTGCTGCGCCTCGACGCTCTCAAGCCGCGAATGCAGGCCGCGCGCCGCGAAAATTAGCTCGACCATCAGTGCCTTATCGTCAAGCGCAAGCAGCCGCTCCTTTTCCGCCTGAACGCGCTGCTGCTCTGCCTGAAGCTGCTCGCTCCGGCGCTGAGCCTCGGCCGCCTCGCGCTCGAGCTGCTCAAGCTCCTTTTCGAGCTTCCTGCGCGATCTCTCATCGCGGCCGCGCTTTATATTTTCCTGAAGCTTATCAAGCATCGTGATCACTCCTAACCTTTAAAATATATAACCCCCGCGAGGGATTGTCAACGCGCGGCGGGAAAAATGTTCTCGGCTGCTTTCGCATTGTTGACAAACGGCGGGGTGAATATATATAATGTATCATCAGAGAATTTTCGAAAGGGGGAGTGCTGCGTGGCATCGGGCGGAAAGCACCTGAAAAAGCAGCCGGCCAAACGGCGCAGCAGCGGCGCTCACCTGTCGGAAAAGGACAAGCAGCGCGAGCAGGGACGCAAAGCGCGCAGCGTATCGCGCCGGGGCAGAGTGGCCAAGGGCGCGCCGCAGATGGTGATAATGCTGCTGCTGTGCCTTGTGATGATATCCCCCCTGCGAAGCTGCATTATAAGCGACGCGGACTACATCGGCGTTGCCGCTGCGAGGGAGACTGCGCTGGCCGACGCCGGACTTGCGCAGGACAAGGCCAAGGATCTGTCGGCCGAGATGATAAAGATCGGCGACACTGTATGCTACAAGGTGCAGTTTACGGGCTCTGTCACCGACTACCGATACATCATCGATGCCGAGACCGGCATCATCCTCGGACAGAACTTCTACCGCACGGATTCGTAAGCATTGGAGGCACTTATGAAAATTCGGAGCACACGACTTTTTGCTATCATGCTATGTATTGCCCTTGCTTTCAGCCTTGCAGGGTGTTCGCCCGAAGCGTCGGACGACACGCAGGCAGACACCGAATTGAAGGCACATGAGAGCAGCATAACGGCCGCCCTGTCCGATAACGTCCCGGTGCTGACCACTGCCGTCGCGCAGGAGGCCGACCGCTTTACGCTAAGCGTTTCCGTCGGGACATCCGGGTCTGTAACCTCGTTTGGAAACTATGTTTTGGCGGTGCGTGAAGCTTTTGAGGCAGAATTTGACGCCGACGCCCGCGGGAGCTTCTCGGTCAGCATGGCTTTGAAACCGAATTCGCTGCTTCGCTTCAGCTCGAATGATTACGCAGAGGGCGTCGAGGCGCTAAGTGGCACACTTTCGGATACACGCTCGGGAACGGCGGAGCTTACGCGCATCTCCTGCCTCGAGGATCTGTTTGAAAAATTCCCCGCCGCGCAGCTATACGCCGAGGATAACGGTATTGAGTAACATATTGTGGGGCACTCACACCCGTTAAAACGACTAAAATAAGCAACTACAACTTTAAAAACTTTTATCAACCGGCAGATAGCACAAAAAACATCCCTGTAAAGGGACATATTGTGGTTGCAATTTGTGAAAAAATGTGCTATACTCACTGTACTATCGTGAATAGGCACGCCAGCTCTTGGCATGATACCCTTTTGTAAACGTTCGACACCGTCTTTTTACCGGCAGTGTCTATCGTGATAAATAAGTCAATCATATTTTAAAGGAAGGAAGAACCATATGATGAACGAAAAGTACGCACCCCTATTTACTCCGTTCAAGATCGGCAATGTCGAGATAAAGAACCGCATTGTCCAGTGTTCCATGGGCGGTACCTCTCTGTTTGGCTGGCTTGAGCCCTGCCATTTCGACAAAGAGGCAGCTTATTTCCTGCTCCAGAGAGCACAGAAGGGCGTAGGCCTGGTCCTCCCCGGCATGCAGTGTGTCCGTGATACCATGGGCCGCAGATGGCTGTATCAGAACAAGAGAATGTTCAAGCAGCTCAAGGAGTACATGGTAGAGTACCACAAGACCGGCGCAAAGCTGTTCATCCAGCTGGCAGCAGGCTTCGGCCGCTCCATGGCAGTTACCCCCTGGATGGTCGTCCTGAATAAGAACCCCATCCTCAACAAGATCGCTTCCCCCATCGTCGACGTAAGCTACAGCTGCGCATCCGCATCTGCAACTCCTAACCGTTGGCAGGAAGACATGCTCTCCCGTCCCATGACCGTTAAGGAAATCCATGAGATGGTCGAGGCATTCGGTAAGACCGCAAAGATGCTGCGCGACGCAGGCGTCGACGGCGTTGAGATCCACGCTGTCCACGAAGGTTACCTGCTTGACCAGTTCACCATGGAGAACTGGAACTGGCGTGAAGACGAGTACGGCGGCTCCTTCGAGAACCGTTTCCG
>CAZWJM010000105.1:0-4139 GCA_964634435.1 uncultured Oscillospiraceae bacterium
ATCAGAAACGCTCCGAGGAAGCAAATGCCGACCCGGCAACCGACCTGTACGTCAGCATCCACTGCAATTCCTTTACCGACCCGTCGGTAAGCGGCTCGCGGATCTATTTCTGCCCGGAGGTCTCGCCGTACAGCTACGGACTTGCTAAATCGATATCCGACGGCATCGGAGAAGTTCACGATTTCGCGCCGAAGCTGTACCCGATGAAATACGAAAACGCATTCTGGGTCATAAAGTACACAAAAGCCCCGTCGGTGCTGCTTGAAACCCTCTTCGTCTCTAACCGCGGCGATGCGGAAAGACTCCTTGACGAAAGCTGGCTGTCAAAGGAGGCGGACGGGATCGCCGCCGGGATCCGGAATTTCATAAAAAGTAAGTAAGCCCGAAAGCCGGGGAATCACAAACCGGAAAGGAATCACTGCCATGCAAATGAGAAAAGCCATCAACCTGATAATTGTTCTCCTTGTTATTCTGATCGCACTCCTTACCGCAATAATTATAATCAGCAGCCGCATCGGCTCCGGCGGTAATGATCCCGCCGACAGCGGCTCCCGTGAACCCCCCGTGGAGTCAAAGGACAATCCCGGAGGAACGGCAAAGCCTCCGGCACAGACAACCGATACGCCCCCGACCGGCACCGACACGCCCCCCGCCGGAACCGGCACAAAAGAACCGGACACCACCGCTCCCTCAGGCGGAACGGTCCCCGACGGCTTCAGGCTGAAAAAGTCATTCTCGTCCGGAACCGGCACTCCCCTGAACATCCGCGCCGACGTGCGCGGAGAAAAGGACGCGGCGACCGGAAAGGTGAAGGTCACGGTGCTTCTGTATCTTGATTACAGATCGCTCTATCTCGGCGAGAGAAAGAACTGCCGCCTCTCTCTCGGGGATGTCTCGGAGGTATTCACTGTCCCCGGAATACACGAGGACTCGATTGAGGAGCATTCCCAGTTCATTGCCTCCGTCGAGCGGCTCTGCGACTACGGCGAAAAACTGTCGCTCTATGCAAAGGTACCGTTCCGCGGCAGTTATTCCGATGTTGAGATAGACGCGCTTGAGATCGATACGGACATCACGGTAAAATAATATCCGTTACGGCAACCGGGCGGCGGCAGAAACCGTGCCCGGTATGCGGTTTTTCGGAAAATCGCTTAATATCACATGAATCAGGGGAAAATATCATGGCAGAACCAAAATTCGGACCCGCGGGAAATTCGCTCAGCTTCTATGCCGCGGGGATGAAAAGCACAAAACAGGCGCCGAGGTGGGTGAAGGAGTTCGGACTTGATGCCTACGAGTATCAGTGCGGAAGCGGTGTGATCGGCTCTGATGCCAACTTCATGGCTGTCGGCGAGGAGGCTCGCAGGTACGGCATTGCAATGTCACTCCACGCGCCGTATTTTATCTCGCTCTCCGGCACCGACCCGGAAAAACGTCTGAAAAGCATTGAATACATAAGAAAAAGTGTCCACGCCGCAGAGCTTCTCGGCGCGGATATAATCGTCATCCATACCGGAAGCGCGACGAAAATATCTCGTGAAGAAGCCGTTGCGCTTGCAAAGGACACTATCTCCCGCGCGCTCGACGAGATCGACACACAGGTCATTTTCGGACTTGAAACGATGGGGAAGGTCAACCAGCTCGGAACGCTTGACGAGGTCATTGAGATATGCGGCATCAGCAAAAGGCTCTCTCCCGTCGTCGATTTCGGACACCTCAACGCGCGTGACCGCGGAGGCGTGTTCGTTACCCCGGACGATTACCGCAGGGTGTTTGACAGAATCGGTTCAGCCCTCGGTTCCGGAAAAGCAGAGCGGCTCCACTGCCATTTTTCAAAGATAGAATACACAGCCGGCGGCGAAAAAAGGCATCTGACGTTTGCCGACCGCGTTTACGGACCGGAATTTGAGCCGCTTGCGGAGGTCATCGCTGCCGATTCGCTTTCGCCGAGGATCATCTGCGAATCCGACGGCACAATGGCAGAGGACGCGCTGACAATGAAGCGCCTGACAGAAGAAGCGGCTTCCCGGCTCTGCCCGGATCGCTGACCCGCGCCATGTCAGCCACACTGCTCATAAAAAACGCCCTCACCGTCCGCGGCGACGGGAGCGAACCGGAAACCGGCAGCGTTCTTGTCGATACGGAAGCCGGAACGATCTCCGCCTGCGGGAAATTTGCCGGTGACGGCACGTTTGTTTACGACGCGGGCGGAGCATATCTTTTTCCGGCGTTCACCGATATCGCCTGCCGCTTCTCCGATCCCGCGCACGCGCAGAGAGACAGCATAGCAACGGCATCCGCCGCGGCTGTCGGCGGCGGCTTTCTGAATCTTGCCTGCCTGCCGCATCAGTCGGGGGAGCCGGTCACACTGCGCCCCGCATCGACCCCGTGCAGAATACTGCCTGTCATACCCGTTTCCGACCCGTCCGGAATCGATGCCGAAAAACGCGCGGTTTATACCGACATTCCCTCACCGGTCACCGATCCGGGAAAGCTGAAAAGCATAATGCTTGCCTGCAGGGCATCGGACAGCCTTTTCATTCCCGCCTGCCTTGACAGAGGGCTTGCCTCCGACGGCGTCATGCGCGGCGGACGGACGGCAAAGCTCCTCGGTCTTGCGGCAATTCCCGAAAGCGCGTTCCTGCTTCCGCTTGTTACCGCGCTGATCCTCTCCGCCGAAACCGGCTGCCGGATTCATATCCCCGCGGTTTCCGACGCGGAATCCGTCTCTCTTGTCCGTCAGGCAAAATCGCGCGGAGTCCCCGTCACCTGCGGCACCTCTCCGCTGTATTTTTCGATGACCGACAGCGACGTGTTCTATTACGGCGGAAGCGCAAAGGTCATCCCGCCTCTCGGAACCCGCCGCGACCGCGAATCGGTATGCGAGGCACTCTCCGACGGGACGATCGACTGCATTTCGTCACTCCACACTCCGCTTACAAAGCCGGAAAACTGCCAGGAGCTTAATAAATGCCTCTTCGGGGCATCGGGATTTGACACCGCGTTCTCCGCATCGGTGACTTATCTGCTGAAAAAGAACATCGTCACACCCGACCGCCTTGCCGCACTTCTTGCGGTAAATCCCGCAAAGATCACAGGAAGAAAAGCCGGGATCACCCCCGGCGCTCCCGCTGATCTTGTTATAGCCGACACCGACGCCGAAACCGTTGTTTCTTCAAACACAATGAAAAGCAAGTCTGTCAATACTCCCTACCTCGGAATGACTCTTACCGGCTGTGTAAAAGCAGTATTCTCCGGCGGGGTCAGGGTGTTTTAGGAATTACATATCATACCGTTCAGGTCAGCGCAGTCATGTCTCCTTTTCCGGGAGGCTCTGCGCTGATTTTTCTTATCCGGCATCAACCGTCACAACAGCAGGAATTCAGGTTTCCCGACCGGCATTTTTTAAGGGCTGTTAAAAACCCGATGTTTTTAACAGCCCCAAGGAAAAAGAATAATTAAAGGACTTCTTTACTTATTCGGTTTTTTCGCGGTTCTTTCTGACTATTATCACAGCCACGACCGCAATTACCGCAACGGCAATCACGGCGACGGCAGCAATAACTCCGGCATTGCTGTCTCTGTCGGCAGGAACGGTGCCGGTGGTCTTGCCGCTTGTGTCCCCGGGGGCAGACGTGCCGGCGGGAGCGGAGGTGCTGTCGGGCTTATCTGTATTCTTCGGGGATGTTTCCGGCTTCTTTGTGGAAACAGGCTCTGTCTCTGTCTGAATGTCGGTTTCGTCCTCAAAGGGTACCTTTGTCGTCGAGGCCTTTGCAAGGTCAAGCTTTCCGAGGTACTTTGTGTTGGAGTGACCGAGGCATTCGTCGCAGCTCCACTGACGTATTGCGGTACGTCCCGTTCCGTTCTGGTTATCGTTGATCTGTATCTCCATGCCGATGATATCGCCCTCGGTGGCTGTCATGGTCTGAAGAGGTATTGCAATTTCGATTATGTAGCCGTAATCGGTTTTCTTTGCCGCGCCGACGACCTTTTCGCTTCCGTTGTCGGCAAACCACACGCCGCCCCAGCCGGTCACCCTGCCGTTAATATTGACATTGAATATCCCGTTTCCGGGGAGCTTGTTGTCCTTGCCGACGGTGTCATCGGACAGATGATGGAAAAGGTGGTTCTGCCTGCCC
>CAZWJM010000106.1:0-4137 GCA_964634435.1 uncultured Oscillospiraceae bacterium
CCCCTCGAGCTCCCCCTGCGTAAAGGAACCTCTGACCCCATAGAGAGGGTTTATCGACAAACTGAAGGGCGGCGCGATGCGCCGCCCTTCCTGCTTTTTGGGGGGAGAGTATGGGAGATGATCACTCGTTGATACCATCGATTGACAAGGGCAAGCACGGTTTTGACGGGCAGAAATGCGCCCATACTGCGTCAAGCCCCTTGGCAATACGGCAAGTATTACCTGCGGGTCTTTTCTTGTCTGGACACATTTCTGCTCCGACAAAACTGCTCGCACCTGCCAGCGATGTATTTTCGAGTGATTTTTGGTTTTTGAGACGCGGGCTTGCTGGCGCAAGCCAAGGCGAAAAGGGCAAAAAGCGCCGGAAAGACACGCTGTCAGGCGTGTTTGCCCTTGTTAATCGATGGTATAGTTATCGAAATAGCCCTGGATGTAGACGATGGGCGTGCCCTTGTCGCCGCTGCCGCTGGTCAGGTCGCACAGCGAACCGATCAGGTCGGTGAGGTTGCGGGGGGTCGTGCCCTCAGACACCATGCTGCCCACCAGGGACTGCCTGGCGTCCTTGGCCTTGATCTTCTCGGAGATGGCCTTTTGCAGCGCCTCGCCTTTCAGGTCGGCAAAGTCCTTGTCCGCCAGGTATTTCAGCTTCAGCTCGTTGGGCGTGCCCACCAGGCCGGCGGTGTAGCCGGGGGCGACCACAGGGTCGGCCAACTCCCAGATCTTACCGGCGGGGTCTTTGAACGCGCCGTCGCCGTAGACCATGGCCTCGATGCGCTTGCCGGTGGCATCGCACATGGCCTGGCCGATGGCCTCCGCCACGGACTTGGCGTCCCGGGGGAACAGCTTCACACGGTCGTCGTCGGCCTTGTTGCTGCCCAGCAGGCCGTACTGGGGGTTGTAGCCGCTGCCGTCCACGGACGCGGTCAGCAGGTCGTCCAGGCCCAGCACCACCTTCGCCCCGGCGGCGGTGAGCAGACGCTTGCTGCGCTTGCGGGTGTGGATGTCGCAGCAGATGACGGCATCGGTGTAGTCCAGCACCGCCTGCACCCGGTTGGCAAACACGATCTCCGCCTCCGCGCCGGCCTCCTCGATGATGGACTTGTAGTAGTCCACATAGTCCACGCCGGTGAAGGGATGGATCACCGAGCCGAAGGCCTCGCGGAATTGGGCCAGGCTCAGCACGTCGTGCCAGGGGTCGATGCCCGCCTCGTCCAGCTGATCCAAAGACACCAAATGGTTGCCCACCTCATCGGAGGGATAGCTCAGCACCAGCACCACCTTCTTCACGCCCAGGGCGATGCCCCGCAGCAGCAGGGAGAAGCGGTTGCGGCTCAGAATGGGGAACGTGACGCCTACGGTCGCGCCGCCGGTCTTGCCCTTCACATCGGCGGCGATCTGCTCGCAGGTGGCGTAGTTGCCCTGGCAGCGGGCCACCACGGACTCGGTGACGGCCACCACGTCGCCGTCGCGGGCGGCGATGTCGTTCTCCCGCAGGGCGTTCAAAACGGTGTCCACCGTGGTCTTGACGATGTCATCGCCCTGGCGGAAGATGGGTGCGCGAACGCCCCGGACAACAGTGCCTAAAGTTCTGCTCATAGTAACAGCTCCCCAATCATCGTAGTATCAGGCGCGGCCCAGCCGCACAACAGGTGATAGTATACCACATTCTCGCCATAAGTAAAATACAGAAATCTAATGTCCGCGTTTCGCTGCGCTAATGCTTCGCGATGAATTTCCTCTTGCTTTTTCAGAAGAAACGTGTATAATAGCAGAGTAGCCGCGCTCCGCGGCGGAAAAGTGCATATCCGGGCTTGTAGCTCAGCTGGGAGAGCGTTCGGTTCGCATCCGAGAGGTCGAGGGTTCGAATCCCTTCAGGTCCACCAAAAATAAACCACCCGCAAGGGTGGCTTTATTTTTGTCGTGGGCCTAGGGATTCGAGGTTTATGCCCCGGAGGGGTAAATCCCTTCAGGTCCACCAAACAGGTATTGGACGAACACCTATTTCTTCAGCGGCGGTTTCGCCGTGAAGTGTTCGCTCTGATCCACAACAGAAAAGCGCTGTCTTGGAAGTGATTCCGAGACGGCGCTTTTTCTATATTTCTGAAGCGTTCTAAAACATTATCGAAGCAAGGAGCGATAATAATGCCACTGCATTTGAAATGCGATACTACGGCAGCGATGTCTATGACGCGGCGCAGGCCATCTACAACGGCGAGGCGTTCGGTGTCGGCACAGAGGGAGACGGCGTGCTGCTGCTCCTGAGTATGTGGGATCGCAGCTAGCGCGACCCGAAGAAAAAACCTCCGACTCAGTCGGAGGTTTTTTCCTTATTCCTCATACCGCCGGCGGTACAGCAGCTGCTTCGCCGCCTTCTTCGCCTCCGGCACATAGCCCTTTCCGTCGATGACCTGCTGCAGCTTCTCGTCCGAATACTCCCGGAAGTTATACATGAACCGCCCCACCGGGTCGGTGATGGCCTGCTCCTCTGCCTGCCGCTTCTCAAATTCCTCCAACGGCGACGGCGGCGCAAACATCGCCACATACCGGCACACCTCGCAGGTGTAGATCAGCATCTTTATGTGCCGCTCCATGACGGGCAGACTGGGGTCATCCACCGCGGTCAGATAGCTGGCACACCGCGGCGGCATCATTCTCCCGCCGCACAGGGGGCACTGCTTCGCCTCAAGTCCCATCGCTCCGCTCCTTTCTCCGTCAGAACTCCGGCGCGTCCGGCGTCTTATGATACAGCAGCGGCTTGCCCTCCGCGTCCACCAGCAGCGTCAGCCCGCCGGAGCTGCCCGCAGCGTGGTAGAGATACTGCACGCCGGTCTGCGTGTCCACCAGCACCTCGTTGCTGCTGATAAAGGCGCTCTCCCCCATGACCTTGATAAAGCGCTGTTCCGTCTTTGCCATAGCTTACGCCTCCTTGCCGTCCTCCACCAGCATCTTGGCGCTGGCGGCCAGTCCGGCCAGCCCCTGGATCTCGCTGGGGATGATGAGCTTCGTGGCCTTGCCGTCCGCCACCTTCCCCAGCGCCTCCAACGCCTTCAGCTTGATGACCTGGTCGTTGGGCGCGTTCTCGTTCAGCATCCGCATGGAGTCCGCCAGTGCCTGCTGCACCTTCAGGATGGACTGGGCCTCGGCCTCGGCGGCCATGATCTTTGCCTGCTTCGCCGCGTCCGCCTGCAGCAGCACCGACTGCTTCTCGCCCTCGGCGATGAGCACCTTGCTGGCCTTTTCGCCCTCGGCCTGCAAAATGGACTCCCGGCGCTCCCGCTCGGCCTTCATCTGCTTCTCCATGGCGTTCTGGATCTCGCGGGGCGGCAGGATGTTCTTCAGCTCCACCCGGTTCACCTTGATGCCCCAGGGGTCGGTGGCCTCGTCCAGAATGGAGCGCATCTTGGCGTTGATGGTGTCGCGGCTGGTCAGCGACTGATCCAGCTCCAGCTCGCCGATGATGTTACGCAGCGTGGTGGCCGTCAGGTTCTCGATGGCGCTCATGGGATACTCCACGCCGTAGGTATACAGCTTGGGGTCGGTGATCTGAAAATAGATGACCGTGTCGATCTGCATGGTCACGTTGTCCTTGGTGATGACCGGCTGGGGATCAAAATCCGCCACCTGCTCCTTCAGGCTGACCTTCTTCACCACCCGCTCAATAAACGGCAGCTTGAAGTGCAGACCCACGCCCCACACGCTGTGGAACGCGCCCAGGCGCTCCACCACGTAGGCCTTGGACTGCTGCACGATCTGAATACAGCTGACGATCACCGCCAGGATCAGGATCACGAGAATGATGATGGCAATAGTTCCGGGTGTAGGCATAGTAGTTCCTCCTTATTTCTCTTATATGAATTGTGTATTCCGACGTATTAATGTCATTGCGAGGGCGCACCGCGCCCGTGGCAATCCGTCTTTTTTTGCCTCCGGCGGGGTACTTTTGCCATCAGCGGCAAAAGTACCCAAAAACGCCGTTCAAACCTACGGTTTGAAAATCCCTTGCGCGGCTTCACTTATTCGTTATCTCGCTGGAATAAGCCACGCGAACGCTGTGCCGTGCAAATTTCATCTAAATGTTGCATTGTCTCTGCTTCTCTTTTCGCTGCCGCTTTTGCTCTGAAATATAGGCGCACCAGC
>CAZWJM010000107.1:0-4114 GCA_964634435.1 uncultured Oscillospiraceae bacterium
CCTGCACCCTACAATATAAAAAAACACCCGCCCATGAAAATGGGCAGGTGCGGCGGGGATTCAGAATATGTCCTCGTTGACCTTCTGCGGGGGGACTTCGAGGATGGAGGGGTCGGCGATGATGCGGTTCATCATCTTGAACACGGTCGCGTAATAGTGACCGTCGACAGTGCGCTCGTCGAGGACGAACTTGGCGTCGACATACTTGCGGTCGACCACCTGACCGTGGCGGTCAAGCTCGTGCACATGGCGCTTGGCGCCGAAGGAGATGAACACCGGCAGCGTTCCGAAATTATATATATGATGATAAATAGGGCCGATGCCCAGCGAGCCGAGGTCGGTTATTATCATCGAGCCGTGGAACGGGCTGACGTCCAAAAGCTTCTTCGGGATGAGGCCGAAATAGTCGGCCACGCGCAGAAGCCACAGCGCAAAGCTTATTATCGGGCGCGGGAGATTTGCAAACTTGTTGGCAAATTCCTCGGTGCCGTTTTCCTCGTCGGAATTTTTGATCACGTCGATGGCGGCGTTCATTTTGTTGTACACATCGAAGATCGTGTCGGTGGGCTTGAAAACGACCTTGATGGTCGTCTCGGTCGAGTCGACGGTCAGGCTGCGCTTAACGGCCATGACGACCTCGATCTCATTATGCGCATACACGCGGCGGCCGACGACGAAGCGATTGAGCCCCGGCAGATACGCACAGGCGCGCACATACGCGGCGATGAACAGGTGCAGCATACCGATGCCCTTATAGCCGGCAACACGATATTTTCTGAACCAGCGGTCGGCATTGGTTATTTCGAACGATTCCTCGTAAAAGTTCATCGCATCGTTGCGCGAGGGCATTATGAACGGAATGAAATTATAAAATCCGTTGAGAGAGCGCAGACGTCTGCCGTCGACACGGTCACCGGCGCGTCTCTTATAATTGTTAGGCATAGTTAACCTCCTTGATATACAAATGCGAGGCAAAAGTACGAGCCTAATTATACATGTAAATGAGCGTTTTGGCAAGGAAAAAACAGACCACAGAGCTGTCTTAACGGAAAACTTTAAAAATTTTATGCAAAAATCAGCGAAATTGGCCGAAAAATGTGGCAAGTGCTATTGCAATTTAAATAGTTGAGGAGTAGTATGTTAAATATCAAACAAACTCTCAAAGGCCCTGTGTCAAAAAATTCACCCCGCTGTATCAATGCTTTGCGGGAATTTGAACACTTCGTCGGAAAAAGTAAAGAATTTAACAATTTAATTGCTTGAAGTTTGTCAAGGAAAAATGCACAAAAATCGTTGAAATTCAAAGGTTTTTTTGTTATTGTTAACATATCAAATGAGGAGTTTGTTATAATATTCAAATTTGTATTAAAGAAATTAACGAGAGGAGGAAAGCTAATGGCGTTTGACGAGATCGCCGCCATCAGCCAGGCGGAGGAAAGCGCGCGCCTTGCCGTTATAGAGGCACAGGCGGAGGCAAAGCGAATAATCGCGCAGGCCGAGCTTGACGGAAAAGGCGACATCGAGCAGGCTCGGGGCAAAGCGGAGGCCGAGGTCAAAAGGCTGAAGGCCGAGGCTCATGCCCAGGCCGAGGCACAGGCCAAGGAGATCTATCTGAGCGCGGAGAACAAGAAGGCTGTGCTCCGTGCGAAGGCGGAGAGCCGCTGTGACAAGGCGGCGCAGTTTATAGCGGAAAGGATCGTGGACGGGTAATGGCCATTGAAAAAATGAAAAAGCTCCGGCTGCTCATTGCCCGAGATCAGAAAAAGAAGATGCTGCGCGAGCTTATGCTGCTCGGCTGCGTCGAGGTCACGGAGCTTGAGACGGATGAGCTTTCCCCCGAAATGCGGGCGCTGCTTGCAAGAGAGAGCAGCGAGCTGACAAGCTGCCGCTCCGACCACGCGCTTTTGGTGCAGGCTGTTGAGCTTCTCGATAAGTACGCTCCGGCAAAGGGCAAGCTGCTTTCGGCAAAGCCCTTGTCCGAGGTCGAGGAGATACTCGATGACTCGAGCCTTGCCGGAACGCTGGACATTGCGCGCAGGATAGTCACCATCGACGAGACGATACGCCGCATAAATGCCGAGACCGCGCGCCTTGGCGGTTCGATAGATGCGCTCAAGCCCTGGCTTGAGCTCGATTGGCCGCTGGAGGGCACTGGAACGCAGAGGTGTGCCGTGACGCTTGGCTTTGTGCCGCAGGCAGTTCCGCTTGCGGAGGTCGAGGCGGCGCTAAACGAGGCGACCGAGGAGGCAGAGCTCGTGTCCGTATCGGGCGATACGGCGCAGAGGTATCTTGCCCTTGTGTGCTTTAAGGAGGAGCTTCCCGCCGCGCTTGAGGCGCTGCGCGCACACAACTTCGCGATAGCCGCGTTTTCAAACGTCGAGGGCACGGCCGCCGAGAGCACCGAAAGGCTCAAGGCCGAGATCGAGCGGCTCGCGGCGCAGAAATCGGAGCTTACAGCCGAGGTGACGTCCCTTGCCTGCCACAGGGCAGAGCTCAAGCTCTGCGCCGACAGGATGTCGACCAAAACGGTCTACGCCGAGGCAGAGGGCAGGCTCCAGGGCATGGAAAGCGCCGTTGCGCTTCAGGGCTGGATGCTTGCACGCATGCAGCCGCAGGTGGCGCAGTGCCTGGATAAGTTCGACTGCGCATGGGAGGCTGTCGACCCCACGCCGGAGGAATACCCCGATGTGCCGGTCAAGCTTCGCAACAATAAGCTGACAAACGCGCTGAACATGGTAACAAACATGTACAGCCTGCCGGCGTATGACGGCGTTGACCCGAACCCGCTGATGGCGCCGTTTTTCATCCTGTTTTACGGCCTGATGATGGCGGACATGGGCTACGGTCTTCTGATGATAATCGCGGCGGTGGTCGCAATGAAGAAGATACGCCCGCGCAAGGGCACGCTGAGCTTCTGCCAGCTCCTGCTCTACGGCGGAATATCCACCTTCGTCATGGGCATACTCACCGGCGGCTTTTTCGGCGATGCGCTCGTGAAGATCGGCCAGCTTATCGGAATGCCCGAGGGCTGGGGCGAGCTGTGGTGCCTGTTTAACCCGATGACCGACGTTCTGACGGTGCTCATCGGTGCAATGGTGCTCGGCCTTATCCACCTGAACACCGGCATGGTGATAAACGTGGTGGAAAAGGTGAAGCAGGGCGATATCGCCGGCGCTGTGTGGGAGGAAGGCTCGCTGTGGGTAATCCTAATCGGCGCAATAATGGCGGCGCTGGGCGTCGGCAACATCTCCGGCGTCCCCGTTGTTCTCATCGTCGGCTGCGTGATGCTGTTTTACGGCGGAAGCCGCGGCGCGAAGGGCTTCGGCAAATTCACGAGCCTGTTCGGAACGCTTTATAACACGGTCACCGGCTGGTTCGGCGATATACTTTCGTATTCGCGTATCATGGCGCTGATGCTCGCCGGCAGCGTTATCGCAACGGTGTTCAACACCATCGGCGGCATCGCAAACAGCATTTGGCTGTTTATCCCCGTGTTCCTTATCGGACACACGCTCAACTTCGCCCTCAACCTTTTGGGCTGCTATGTTCACGACCTGAGACTTCAGTGTCTTGAATACTTCGGCAAGTTCTATAAGGATGGCGGCCGCGCATTTGAGCCCCTTGAAGTAAGCACAAAATATTATGATATTGCGGAATAATAATAGGAGGAAAAATCAATGGAGTTTTTGTTTGCACATTCCGGCCTTGCAATAGGTCTTCTCGGCGCAGGTCTTGCAGCATGCATGGCAGGCGCAGGTTCTGCAGTCGGCACAGGTATCGCCGGTGAAGCGGGTGCAGGCCTCGTCACCGAGGATCCCGCCAAGTTCGGTAAGGCGATGATCCTTCAGGTCATCCCCGGCACCCAGGGTCTGTACGGTCTGGTCGTTTTCTTCGTCGCTATCCTGAACATGGGCCTGCTCGACGGCACGGCGATGGATCTTTCCTTCGTTGACGGCTGCCGCTATTTCGCAGCATGCATGCCCATCGCCATCGGCGGTCTGGTATCGGCCATCGCTCAGGGCAAGGTCGCGGCGGCATCGGTGAACCTGCTTGCCAAGAACCCCGACCACTGGGCAAAGGGCATGATCCTGTGCATCACCGTTGAGTTCTACGC
>CAZWJM010000108.1:0-4088 GCA_964634435.1 uncultured Oscillospiraceae bacterium
GCGGCGGGCGCGTACTATCTTGTCCTGCAAACGCGGGATGATGAGCTGCTCATCGGCGAGGAAAAGGCAGCGACGCTTGCCCTCAAGGATGCGGGGCTTGCCGAAAATCAGGTGTCGCACCTCAAGTCGAAGCTCAAGCTCGACGACGGTGTGTGGTACTACGATGTCGAGTTTGAGACGATAGCGCTCGAGTACGAGTACGAAGTCGAAGCCTACTCCGGCGCGATCCTCGACCGCGACGTGGATGAGAACTGAAAAAACAGGGCAACGCTTAGGCTAAAGGTCTTTGGCGTTGCCCTGTAAATGTATTAAGCTTTCTGAACATACTCCTTAAACAGAAGTGTCATGCCACGGCTTACGAAGTTTGCGTTGTCCTCGCCAAGAATTTTTCGTGAATCGGGCTGGCTGAAATGACCGTACTTAAACGCATTCTCGCTCCAGTAATAAAGCTCGGTGATTCCGTTCCATTCATCCTTTTCGCCTACCAAAACCTCTCTGATGTAGTTCTGACAATAAAGGCCGAGACCGGTGAGGTGTTCTTTGGCTTTGGGACCGTGAATATTTTTCCAGTAGTCGACGAACTCATCCATTGTCATACCTTCTTTGCGATGAATGGGCACAACGCGCTTGATCCAAAAGTTTGCTTCACCTTCGGGTGTGTCTACAGAGCAGTTTATTACCACGTTTTCTTCTGCTCTGTATGCACATAGCATATTCTCGTCTGAATACTGCGCGAGAAGCTTGCCGACATCATCGGTCCACACGGTGTCGTATGCTTCAAATTTGTTGTCATCTGCACTGAAAACTCCCCAGCCTGCTTCAAGAAGCGCCTCGCTGGGGCTTTCGCATGTACTGGCAAGATACTTGTTAACACCGGCTGAGAGTATCTTTTCCTTGTGCTCGCCCAAATAGCGCGCACGGAAGGACTCGTAAGTATCATCTGCTTTTTTACCGAGAAACACAAATACTTTTTCCATTGATTTTTCTCCTTCTTCAATAATTACTTTTATTCGCAAACGTCAAACATTTAACTTATATCCATTTTAGTTTTCCAAACGTTAATTTGTCAATTACGCACTTATTGGTAGGTAATAACCGAAAAGTTTGTACTAACGTATTGGTTAGTATAAGATAAGAACGCTTTTTTCTTTGATAATTTCGGAATATGTGGTATACTGCATATTAATTTGGCATATAGGAGCGACACAGATGAAAAAGCTTTGCAGTTTGGCATTGGTGCTTATAATGGCGCTTGGGCTTTGCGCGTGCGCGAAGGACGAGTCCGACGCGCCGCAGACGACGGAGACTCCGGCGCCCACGCAGGATCTTGCGATATACGAGCCGGCCGAGGGCAAGCTCGTCAAGGAGATAGCCTACAACGCAAACGGCCTGTGCTTCAGCACGGTCATTTATGAATACGACGGCGCGGGCAACGTCGTTTCCGAAACTACACTGGGCGTGAACGACGCGCCGAGCGGCAAGCGGGAATTCATCCGCGCGCAGACGGGCGAGGTGACGACGATGATAAGCTACGTCGCCGACGGCCCGGAGGAGTATTCCGAGCAGTTTCGCGTTTTGTATGAATACAATGAGTCGGGCCTTAAGATGAAGGAGACCAGCATGGTCGGCGACACGGTGAAGTCGGTCACTCTGTGCGCATATGAGGGCACGAAACTCGTGGGCGAAAAGTACTATGAGGGCTCCGAGCTCATTAACGAGAAAAGCTACGAATATAATGATGACGGCCTTGTGACAAAATGCGTGCGCAGGGACTATGTCGAGGGCGGCGAGGTGGTCGACGCGAACACCTATGACGCCGACGGCAGACTCATAAAATGCGAAAGCAGCGCCGACGGTGCGCTTATCAGCCGCACGGAGTACAGCTACGACGCACACGGGAACGAGGCAAGCGTCAGCGTATTTGACGGAAGCGGCAGCACCCTCAGCGTGACGCACAGCGATTACGAGTACGATGAGCCGGGCAATATCACAAAGCGCACCGACAAACAGCCGGGCTCAGAGCAGGGAACTGTGACCGAATATGTGTGGGAATACGTCAAAGGCTGAACAATTAACAAATAATTTATAATTTTCACTTACACCTGTGGTAATATAAAGTATTGAAAATTATCTTCAAGGTGATCATTGCATGAGAGAAAGATTTGCGCGGTTCATGGCCGGCCGCTACGGGACGGATCAGCTCAACAGATTCCTGTCCGTTTTGAGCCTTGTGCTCATGATTGTGGCTATCGTTTTCAACAAAACTGTGGTGGCGAGGCCCCTGTGGCTGGTGGCCTTCGTTTTGCTGATTTTGGTATACGCGCGCATGCTGTCAAGAAACGTATATAAGCGCAACGCGGAAAACTACCGTTATCTCAAGCTCAGGATGAGCATAACCGGCAAGTTCGAGATGATAAGCATCCGCTGGAAGCAGCGCAAGGACTATAAGTTCTTCACCTGCCCCGCGTGCCACACGACGCTGAGGGTGCCCAAGCATAAGGGCAAGATAAACATCGTGTGCAAGAAGTGCGGAAACTCGTTTACCGGCAGGACATAAGATGTTCGGATATGTGACGGCTGATCTCGGCCGCCTGAATGATGAGCAGCGCCGCCGGTATAAGGCGTACTACTGCGGCCTGTGCCGCAGCCTGTCCGAGCGGCACGGTGAGCTTGCCCGATTCACGCTGACGTATGACATGACGTTCCTCGTCATGCTGCTGAGCGGATTGTACGAGCCGTTTGACGAACACGGCAAGGCTCCGTGCCCGGCGCATCCGCTGTCCGAGCGGGAGTTTTTGCAGTCGGAGATATCGGACTATGCCGCCGATATGAACGTCGCCCTTGCGTATTTAAACTGCATGGACGATTGGCACGACGACTTAAATGCCGCCGCCCTTGCCTCGGCAAAGGTGCTCAAGCCCGCGTACGAGAAGGTCAGCAGGGAGTATCCCCGCCAGTGCTCGGTGATAGCACGTTCGATGGACGAGCTAAAAACGATCGAGGATAGCTGGGATAAAAGCACCGACGCCGCGGCCTCGGCCTTCGGCCGGCTGATGGCGGAGCTTTTCGTCATGCGCGAGGACCATTGGCAGTCTGACCTGCGCACCTTCGGCATGGCGCTCGGGCAATTTGTCTATGTAATGGATGCATGCATAGACCTTAAATACGACAAGAGAAATTATAAGTATAACCCCTTCGTTTACCTGTACGGCCGCCTTGACGAGCAGGAGCGCTTCCGAGGCATCCTCGAGCTGCTTTTGGCCGATTGCGTCCGAAGCTTTGAAAGGCTTCCCATCGTGCAGGATGCGGAAATATTAAAAAATATACTGTGCAGCGGCGTGTGGATGAAATTTGACCGTCACTACGGAATAAGCAGTAAGTAAGGAGCAGTACCGGATGGCACGCGACCCCTATGAGGTCCTCGGCGTATCGCGCAACGCGACGGACGAGGAGATAAAAAAAGCATACAGAGAGCTTGCAAAAAAATATCACCCTGACCGCAACCCGGGCGACGCCTCGGCAGCGGCCAAGATGAATGAGATAAATGCGGCCTATGACCAGATAAAAAACGGCACGGCCGGCGGCCAGTATTCCGGCGGCAATGCCTACGGTGGATACGGCGGCTACGGTGGATTTGGAGGCTTCGGCGGTTTCGGCGGAGCGTACGAGCAGCCGCAGGAGCGTGCCGAGTGCCGCGCGGCGGTAAACTACATACGCAACGGGCGGTATCAGGAGGCGCTCACGGCGCTCTCGCAGGTGCCGTTTTCCGAGCGTGACGGCCGCTGGTATTACCTCAGCGCCGTGGCGAACATGTACCTGGGCAATAAGATAAACGCCCTGGAGGACGCAAAGCGCGCTGTCGAAATCGACCCCGATAACCCGAACTATCGCCAGCTTCTCAACAGGCTGGAGAATAACGGGCAGTATTATCAGCAGTACAGCGGGGATTATCATAACTCCTGCTGCATCCTCGACGATTGCTGCTCGACCTACCTGTGCTGCTCGTGCCTCACCCCCTGGGGCGGCATGTGCTGCTAAAGGGCTAAAAGAATATATAATAACACCCTCCCGCGGATGCCGCAGGAGGG
>CAZWJM010000109.1:0-4079 GCA_964634435.1 uncultured Oscillospiraceae bacterium
TACCCCTCCGTATTCGCGACGACGCTGCGGATGCCCTGCGTTGCGAGGGTGTGGAATATCTTCGCAAGCTCGGTCAGGCTGATGCGCTTGCCGGTCTCGTGCCAGTAGGCCAAAAGTCCGAGGCCGGCCGAGGCGAGGTAGGCGACGATGTGCTCGCTGATTATGGGCGCGTCGGTCGGGCGGAACACCTCGCGGAACATTTTCACCGCGTCGCCTATCACGACCGAGCGGAAGTTCGGGTCGCCGTTTTTGCCGATGAGGAAGAACACCTTGTCGTCATACTGCGCGAGGACGTCGAGGTATTTTTCCGTGAACACCTCGAAGTTATCCAGACCGCCGCCCTCGATGCTCGCGCGCAGGCGCGCCTTGAGGTGTTCGATTATCTCGTCCTCGGCCTGGGCGATGAGGTCGGGCATGTCCGCGAAATAGACGTAAAATGTGCCGCGGTTGAGCCCCGCCTTGCGCGTGATGGCGGTGATGGTCACGTTATCGAGCCCCTGCTCGACGGCGAGGCTCCAGAACGCGTCGATCATCGTCTGCCGCGTTTTTGCGGTCTGTTCGGGCTGCTTGTTCATAAATGGCCTCCTTTTTGATCGCGGCAACGAGCCGCCGTAATTGTTCTGATTTGGTGCAAAATAGTTTGTTATTTGCCTCACCAGTGCAAGGGGAGCCAAGGGCAAAACCGTTACATTAAATCGTTGATTTTGCACTAATATAGAACAACGGATTTGGTGTCAACAATGATGCGCTAACGCGCGATTTATTCCACCTCATCCGTCGGCTGCCGCCGACACCTTCCTCTCCGAGGGGAAGGCTTTTTTTGCACCAAATCGGAACAATAACTGTCCACTATCCACTGTCCACTGCCGCGGTTTACTGCGCAGTCTCCGGTCGGGCAAGCGCAATAAATGTATCGGTACAATCCCAAAACGATTCGCCCCTGCGGCAGCAGATTGGCCAACAACGGGACGGGAGCTGTCGGTTGATGAACGCGGCAAATCACGGTACAATTATACAACACGTTGCTGGGCGATGTCAACGCACGCCCGGCGACAGCAAAGGAGTGACAGCATGGCGGTTATAAAAGTGAGCCACCTCACGAAAGATTACGGCCACGGCAGAGGCGTTTTCGACGTTTCGCTCAGCGTTGAAAAGGGCGTCTGCTACGGCTTCCTCGGCCCGAACGGTGCGGGCAAAACGACGACGATACGCCACCTGATGGGCTTTTCAAAGCCGCAGAGCGGCTCGACATACATCCTCGGCCGGGACAGCTGGGATAATGCGGCCGAGCTCAAATTCGAAGTCGGCTACCTGCCGGGAGAGATCGCGTTCCCGCGCGGCCTCACGGGTTGGGAATTTCTCAGGATGCAGATGAAAATGCGCAAAGTCGGCTCCGACGCCGCGCTAAAGTGCCTGCTTGAACGCTTCGAGCTCGACCCGTCGATGAGCGTGGACAAAATGAGCCTCGGCGTGCGGCGCAAGCTTGCCGTCGTCACGGCCTTTTTGCACGACCCCGACATCCTCATCCTCGACGAACCGACGAGCGGCCTTGACCCTGTCATGCAGCAGCAGTTTATTAACTTCATCCTCGAGGAAAAGCAGCGCGGCAAGACCATACTTTTGTCCTCGCACATTTTCCACGAGGTCGACGCCACCTGCGACCGCATTTCGATAATCAAGGACGGGCGCATCGCCGCGGACTTCGTGTCAGACGAGCTCAAAAACAGCAGCAGCCGCATTTACCGCGTCGCCTTCGGTGACAGGGCGTCGTTTGACCGGTTCACCGCGCGCGACTACACCTTCCACACGCAAAACGCGAACAAGCTGCGCGCCCGCGTAGTCATCGAGGCCGACAGGATAAACGCCCTGCTTGCGGATATCGCAGACCTCAACGTCGTCGATTTTCAGGAGATAGTGTTCACGCTTGAGGACTATTTCATGGGCTTTTATAAAAACGAGCATGAGTTCGAGGAGGTGCAGCGGTGAGCGATATCGTTATAAAAACAGACGGCCTTACCAAGGACTACGGCTCCGGCCGCGGCATATTCGACGTATCCCTCGAGGTGCGGCGCGGCGAGGTGTTCGGCTTCATCGGCACGAACGGCTCGGGCAAAACGACGACGATACGCAATATGATGGGCTTTATCCGTCCCGACAGCGGCACGGTCTCGGTGCTGGGGATGGACGCGTGGAAAAAGTCGATAGACATTAAGCCCCACGTCAGCTACGTTCCGGGCGAGATCGCCTTTCCTAAGCTTCCGCGCGGCACGGACTTTTTGAAGCTGCAGGCCGAATACCTCGGCGTGCGCGACTTCGGGTACATGAACAAGCTGATAAAGCTGTTCCAGCTCGACCCGACGGCGAATTTAAAGCGCATGTCCAAGGGCATGAAGCAGAAAACCGCCCTCGTCGCCGCCCTCATGGGCGACCGCGATATTCTCGTGCTCGACGAGCCGACGACGGGCCTTGACCCGCTCATGCGCGAGGTGTTTCTCGACCTTGTGCGCGAGGAGAAGAACAAGGGCAAGACCATCTTCATGTCAAGCCACATCTTCGAGGAGATCGAGGAGGTGTGCGACCGCACGGCAATGATAAAAAACGGGCATATCGTCGACATCATCGACGTCTACGCCCTGCGGCACGAAAAGCAGAAGCACTTTTCGGCGGTGTTTGAAAACGCCTTTGACGCTCTTGACTTTGCGCAGAAAAATGCGTTTGCCGACTGCGCCGTCACCGGCAGCGAGTGCAGCATAAAATGCGACGTTGCGGATATCGGCGCGCTTATAAAGCAGCTTTCCGGCTATAAGCTCCGCGCGCTCAACGAGGCGCACGCGACGCTCGAGGACAGGTTCAAAAGGAGGATGCAAGATGAAGGTTAAACCCGCAAGGTTCTATTCCGGGCCTTTGATGAAGCAGAACATAAAATCAAACTGGGTGCTCACGCTGGTCATATGCCTCGTGCTGTGCCTGATGACAACGGTCATTACCTTTGCCATGCACATCATGGGCGGGCAGAGCAGCATAACGGACGAGACGAAGGACGCGCAGACGCAGCTTTACTCGCACCTGTTTGCCATCGCGACCTATAATCAGGCCACCGGCAGCTCCCTGTCGGCCGATGACTTCACAGCCTCGGCGGATAAAAGCGCCTACGATGCGGCCTTTAACATGATGAATCAGCGTGCACTCGGCGCATCGTTCAGCTCCGAGGCCTTTGCCGGGGCGATCGATACGCTCGCAGACGACGACGGCTCGGTCGAAAGCTTTGTCGAGCAGTTTGAGTACGTCTATGCCCTGCAGGACGAGACGGGCGTATTCACGGGGCAGGAGCTTTCGGTCGACAAAATGCTCGAGACTATGCTCTCTGCCATGGGGCTTCCGGCAGACCGGCTCACGCAGATGGCCGAGATGGATAAAACCGCGATGCTCAACACCATGTATTACACCGTCACGGGGCTTCTGCCGCTGTTTCTTTTCATCGTCATCGTCGGAAACTCCCTCATCGTAAACCAGGTCGACAGCGGCTCGATGGCGTATGTTTTGGCTACGCCGACCAAGCGCTCGGCCGTTGCGAACACGCAGGCGCTGTTTCTCATCGTTTCGCCGCTTATCATCTGCGCGTGCGGCTTTGCCGCGAGGTGCATCGCGATGCAGGCGTTCATGGGCGAGGCAAACGTGAAGATGAACCTTGCGCTGTATTTTGGCATGTACATTCTCTCGCAGGCCGTGTGCGGCATATGCTACATGGGCAGCTGCCTGTTCAGCCAAAGCCGCAAGGCCATCGCGTTCGGCGGCGGCCTGACTTCGTGGTTCTTCATTGCGTCGCTGCTGGGCATGTTCGGCGCGGAGGACATGGTGAACATGGGCGTCGGTGTCGAGGAGCTGGGCGTGTTCAATAAGCTCACCCTCGTCGGGCTTTACGACATAAACGCCCTGTCGACTGTCGGCACGGGCAGCGTCGACTATAACTTCGCGTGGAAGCTGTTCCTGCTTGCCGGCATCGCCTTCGTGACCTACACCATCGGCAACGTCTGCTTCCGCGAAAAAGACCTCCCGCTGTAAGCAAAAACGAGTACCAC
>CAZWJM010000110.1:0-4027 GCA_964634435.1 uncultured Oscillospiraceae bacterium
CTTCGGTTCGGTCTGTTTCGGTTCCGTCTGTTTCGGCTCGGTCACGATTATCGGCGGTTCGGAAACCGATGTTCCCGCGCTGCTTTCGCGGGTGCCGTCACCGGATGCCCCGCCTTTGCTGCAGGCTGCAAAGCCGGCGGCGAGAATGAGCGAAAGGACTGCTGCTGTTAGCTTTTTCATGGTTTTTTCCTCCGTTTTTTATTTGCTGTTCAGAATATTTTCAACCGCCCTGCGGATGAATTCGGGATCATAGGTGTTCTTTCCGGTCACGTTTTCGGAAAAGTTTTCGCGGTCGGTCTTTCTCATTGCCGCAACCTTCGGATCTGAGAGCGTTTCCAGGAGCTTTTCCCTGAAGAACTTCATTTCCTTTATCTGTGTTTCGGTGACAAAGCCGTTGCACTCGAAATCCTGCCAAAGAATACCGGGCACGCCGCCCTCCTCATATGTCGCCTTCCACCACGGGAATACCGCGGTCAGCTGATGCACATAGGCTCCCTTTGCAACCGGGTCGGAGAGATTGTAGTATCCTCGGTAATCCTCACCGTACACGTCATTGAGCGCAATGTCACGCATATCGTGAAACTGGGGAAGGAGCATTGAAATAATGCCGTTGTCGGTGGATTTCCGCGTCAGGTATCTGACCTCGGAGGGAGTCATCGCAAGCCTTGTGTAATCGCAATGAGCCGATACCGCATCGGAGGGAGCTATAAGCTCTGCAACCGCCGCGCCCTTGAGCTGGGAGTAGATTATCTGGCGGTAGTGCGGATTTGTCGTATCCGGGTCAAGTCCGGGAACGATGAACTGACTGCCCTCCGTCCTCATCTGCACCGACGCTCCGTCGTCCTGCTTCCGCATATCCGCAGTGAAGCTCTCGTAACTGTCGACCCTGAGCTGTGTGCGGAAGATGTCAAGGTCGATGATCGCCGGCGACCATTCGTAGAACGGGGTGTTTCTGTTGGTGTAATATACCCACTTTCCGAATGCAGTGTCGTCGTAAGGCTGGTCTCTTTCCGGATCGATCTCAAGAAACACACTGTAATCCGAGCCCCATGCCTTGTTCAGGGCTTCGACCGTGCCGTACTTTTCCCTGAGCCATTCCCGGAAAGCCTTTTTCGAGCCTTCGCCAATGCCGTAGCGGCACTGATGCTCGTATCTCATCAGCCCGCGCGTGTCCTCGATGGTGTACAAGTTTCTGCCTGTGGCATCGCTCCAGTACAGGTCGCCCCACCTTGAGCGTTCGTAAAGCGAAACTATGGCATTTGCCTCGGCGACCTTCGGGTCGGAGTAATCCGCCTCGGCATAGGACGAGCCCGGCATGAAGGAATAGTTTTTCTTTGACAGCCACGAAGCCGCCGAAGCGACCGCATTTCTGCCGTATGGGTAAGATGCAAGACCGAGTGATTTCAGTCCCAACCCGCGGCAGACGTCAAGCGCGTATTTCAGGGAATCGCCTGGAAGATTGACCTTTTTGCCGAGAGTACCCTGTGAGGTGGACGCCACCTGATCCGCAACGCTGTCGAACAGCCATGTGAAGCCCTGCCAGCTTGTCACGTTTGCGCCGCATTCCTTCATGGTGAGAAGGTCGCGGATTATCGTTTCCTGCGGATATGGCGAGATCTGGACGTTTGCGCGGAGATCGGGCATTGACTGTATGCAGATGACCGGCTCCTCGTACCCCTCGGAGTTCACGATGACATTAATATTGTCGGGATCGTACACGATTTCTGTCCCGTCGGTGCTGACCCTGACCGGAACCTTTACCGAGATCATTTTCTGAGGGTCGGAGTGTATGACCTTTATGACTATCTGGTCGGTCCACGGAGCGCACTGAAGGTATATCCTGCCCTCCGTAACGCCGGCGCTGACCCCGTTGCGGTGCTGCTCAAATGTCGTCATGAACTCCTCGAAATAATGGAGCCACGATCTCTTTGCGCTGTCGGTCGCCGCATCGCGGGAAAGAGTCCTTACCTCCCCGGCCTTCGTGTCCTTTGCGGTGTCGGAGACGGAAAAGAGGTACTCGGCAACGTTCATTGTCCTGCCGTGATAAAGATTCACTTCGGCATTGTAATCAAGCTCCGTGCGGTAAAGCGCAGTGAGCACGACCTTGTATTCACCCGGAAGAAGCCCGAGATTCATCGCTGTCTTTCCGTAGTCCTCCGCACCGAATCCGACAAGGAAGTTGACGTAGAATTCACGGCTTTCGCCCGGATAGACGTAAGTAAGCTCCCGGATATACTGATTGAAGGTGCCGCCGACGTCTGTCCAGCTTCCGTCGGTGCTCTTTTTGAAGAGCCGCGGAAAAATGTTGAAGTTTCCCTGTCCCTCACAGTCGAGGACGGTGTTTCCGGTGTTTGTATAGCGGAATTTCAGCCAGACGAGATCGGCGGACATGACGGTTCCGGACGGATTGAGATCCGAAACGGTGAAATCCGGATAGAATGCCGCCGGTGTGTCGTTGTTCTTCCTCTGCATATTGTTTCTGACGCCCTCAAGCACGGTGCCGGTGACATACCCGAGGTATTCATATGAGATGTCGGGACTGCCGGGAGATGTCAGGTCAAAACAGTTCCCGTCATATCTTCCCGCCTCCTCGTAGGCGACTGCTTCTACCGTGAGCGGTGCCCGGGTTCCCTTTTCGGAGGTTATCCGGTAGTCGATCGGGATCATGTCGTAAGCGGTCAGCTCAGTCGGGAGCTTAAGCTCGATCTCCATGCCGTCGGTTATCAGCTTTGCAGTGCGTTTTTTTGCGCCGTCGTATTTGCCGGTCAGATCGCCTGCTTCCTTTGACAGCGCGTTGTAGATAAGTCCGCCGTCGTCATGTATCCGGTATTTTTCGCTCTCGGCGGATACCTGCCGGTATTCGGGCAGCGCAAGCGAGCCCGGCTTGTTCAGGGTCTTATTCACGTTTTCTCCTTTTTCCGTGTTCCCGCCGTTACAGCAGCAGAGAAGTACGGACGTTGATACCGCCGCCGCAAACAGACAGGCAGTGAGAATCCTTCCTGTTCCTGTTCTTCCGATTTTCATTTTACCTCGTTTCCGAAACCTGCATTTTGTTGCTTTTCAATAATTCCTCCGCTTGCTTCTGCGGAAAAAACAATTGAAAAAACGCGATTTCACTTAATCGGTTAAGCAATTTACATAATAATTATACCACAAACGGAGTCTGTTTTCAAGTATTTGCGCGGTAATGTTTCCGCCAGATCAACGACAAAAAAGTATATTCGGCGAGTTGCACAATTTCAGGGTGCAATTATTGTGCAACATGACGAAAGACAGCTTTTCCCCACCGCACACTTATCGGCACGGCATAGGTGGAAAACCTGACATCAAGCCCGGTATTGAAGTTATCCACCGCCTTGATAAGCCCGATGCAGCCTATCTGAAAAAGATCGTCCGGATCCTCCCCCCGGTTGCCGAACCGCCTTATCACGCTGAGGACCAGCCGCAGGTTGCCGTCGATCAGCCTCTGCCTCGCCCCGGCACCCCCGCCTCTGGCTTTCAGAAGAAGCTCTTTTTTCTCCGCCTCGCCGAGGGTTACAAGCCTTGAGGTGTTCCCCCCGCAGATCTCAACTTTGTTTCCGTGCATATAAGCCATAAACAGCGCCCTTTCCGGAAAGTGCCGCGCACCGTTTCCTGATAAAAAGTATTGCCGCGCCGCAGTGCCGCTTATGCAGCCCGACCCCACCGCACACAACCGGTAAATTTTTCATATAAAAACAAATCCGCCCGGCGTCGCCGGGGCGGAATTGTATTGAGTTCACCCTATATAAGCAGTCCCGACCGTCGGAGCCTCCGAGGCACAGTATGCACTCCTTCTGAATTTAACCGTCCTTGTCTCTCCGGGGAGCATGGAGAAGCAGTTGTCGTCAAAGATGAAATCGCCGTCAAGCATCACCGCGTGAATGTACTTTTCCGCATGAAGGAATTGTGGAGTTATATGGCACCAGGCTTTACCAATTATGCCAGATATCTGAAAAAGATCAAAAAATCCCAGCATTTTGGTGACTATGAGGCAGCAGTTATGAGC
>CAZWJM010000111.1:0-3877 GCA_964634435.1 uncultured Oscillospiraceae bacterium
GAGCCAGCTGGATACTGTGCCTTCTTCCATCGTCAGTCCCAACTGGGGCATAAGAATTTCGTAAGCCATGCGATCCCCTCCCTTACTGATTGAGCACGCGCTTGACCGCGGCAACGATGTCCGCCGGATGCGGGAAGTTCTGATCCTCCAGCACGGGACTGAACGGAGAAACAATGTTCAGGCCGCACACGCGCTCGACCGGAGCATCCAGCTCGTCGAGCAGCTCCTCCGCGATCTGTGCGGAAATCTCGCCGGCATAGCTGCCGCGCTTGACCTCTTCGCAGACAATGATGACATGGTGCGTCTTGGAAACGGACGCCTTGATGGCCTCCCAATCCAGCGGCACGAGCGTTCTCAGGTCGAGCACCTCGACATCAATACCCTCCTGCGCAAGCGTTTCCGCCGCCTCAAGCGAGAAATTGACCTCACGAGACCAGGAGATGATCGTCAGGTCCTTGCCTTCACGCTTGATCTTTGCCTCACCGAGAGGAATGGTATATTCGCCCTCGGGGATCTCTTCCTTATGGGCGTAAAGCAGCTTGTGCTCAAGAAACACGACGGGATCGTCATCGCGGATCGCCGTCTTCAGCAGCCCCTTGGCATCTTCAGCGGAGCTGGGAGCCACGACCTTGAGACCGGGGAAGTGGCAGAAGAAATTCTCAAGCGACTGGGAGTGCTGGCCGGCGTTGCGGCGGCCGGACCCCATCGGCGCGCGCAGTACCATAGGAACATTGCACTGTCCGCCGGTCATATAACGGATCTTTGCCGCCTGATTGAACAGGGGGTCCGCGCACTCGGTGGCGAAGTCGTCATACATCAGCTCGACGACCGGGCGCATACCACGGACCGCCGCGCCGACCGCCATACCGACAAAGCCCTCTTCGGAGATCGGCGTGTCAATCACGCGGTTGGGGCCGAACTCCTCCAGAAAGCCCTTGGTAATGGCAAAGACATTGCCCATGACGGCCATATCTTCGCCCATAATGAACACCTTTTCGTCGCGAAGCATTTCTTCATGCAGCGCTTCGCCGATCGCCTTGCTGACCGTGATCTTCTTGCTCATCTTGCCACGCACCTTTCATTATCGCTCACATACATATCGTCCAAAACGGTCGCGGGATTGGGATAGGGAGACTCGTCGGAGAACTTGACCGCCTCATCCATCTCCGTCTTCGCTTCCTGATGGATCTGAGCCAGCTCCTCTTCCTTGACGCCCATCGCCTTGAGACGCGCGCCCAGCTTGTCGATCGGATCGTTCTTCAGTGCCTCTTCCATGTATTCCGCCGGACGGTAGACCGCGGGATCGCCGCAGTAGTGGCCCTGATAACGGAACACCTTTGCCTCGAGGACATAGGGGCCCTTGCCGCTGCGCGCATGCTCCATCGCCTTGCACATAGCCTCGTACACCTCGACGGGATCTGTGCCGTCAACAACGGCATACTCCACGCCATAGGCCGCCGCGCGGGTCGCAAGGTCGGGCGTGTTGGTCACGCGGTGGATCTCGGTGGAAACACCGTAGCAGTTGTTTTCAATAAACCACACGACCGGCAGCTTCCACGCCGCCGCCATATTCAGAGACTCATGGAACGTGCCCTCATTGGTCGCGCCGTCGCCAAAGCAGCCGACCGTCACCGCGCCATCTCCCATGATCTTGGAGGCCAACGCGCTGCCGCAGGAAATGGGCTGGCCGGCGCCGACAATGCCGTTAGCGCCCAGATGGTTCATCTTCTTCATGTCCGCGATGTGCATGGAGCCGCCCTTACCCTTGCAATAGCCGGTCTCCTTGCCGAACAGCTCCGCCATCGCGAGCTTGGCGTCCGCGCCGCGCGCGATCGCATGACCGTGGCCACGATGCGTAGAGGTGAAATAATCCTGCGGGCCGATGGCGGCGAACGCGCCCGCCTCGGCGCCCTCCTGGCCGATGCTCAGATGGATGTTGCCCGCGAGCATACCCTTGGTAAAGCATTCCGCCGCGTGCTCCTCGAATGAGCGGATCCGCACCATCGTGCGGTAAAGATTGAGCAGCATCTCCTTCGGATACTTCTCTTCGGGCAGATTTTTCTTCTTGTTCAAAATCTTCACGCCTTTCTCAAATTATATTCGTGTCGTTTTTACAACTGCTGCGGTGCAAGCAGCGGTACGCCGAGCTCATTGTTGTACTTGCGCCGCATATCAATGCCTTCGACCTCCGCGATCACGGCATCCAGCGTCAGCAGCACCTTCGTGCCCTCGACCAAATGGCCGCCGTGCGCGTTGCCGTGGCGGTCGCACAGGTCCATATGGACATGGAGGTTGATGGTGCCCTCATCATCGTGGCAGATGATGCCGGACGCGCTGGTCAGCTCGATCGGACCGGTCAGATGCAGCGTCTCGCCGTAGCCATAGCCCGCCTTTATTGGCATTTCGACCACGTCGCAGAACTGCGGAGACTGAAGACTGCCGATTGCGCTGAGGATCACGCCGTTCGTGATATTGTGCTCTCTGCACGCCTCCTCAAGGCTGAGGAGCACATCCGCGCCCGGGCGCAGACGCACAACGATGACGCGTCCGAGCTTTCCCTGGGCCATTTCGATATAATCGCTCATTTCTTTACTCTCCTAATCACAATAAATTGTTCTACCGGCATGATGGTAAGCTGGTAATACCATCACGCCTTGAAAAATTTCCGCGCCGCGCGCGGAGCTCACAAGAAATGGTATATTGGTTGGATGGTATTACCGCTTCATCTTTGTATACAAAATAGCACACATTGCGCAAATAGTCAAGCGTGCCGTTTCATTTTCTTTGCTTTGCTGAAATAGCAAAGAAATATTTGTCTGCTTTTCACAATTTGCATCGCATACAAGAACACACCCACCTTCGGCGGGTGTGTTTCAGAAATCAAGTTAAGGGATCGGCGGCTCCTCCTCGCCCATGCTGCGTCCGGGATACTTCTCAGAAAACTCGTCCACAATGGCAAGATGGCGGGACATTTCAAGCTGGGCACGCTCCACGTCACGATCGCATACGGCCTGATAGATCGCATAGTGAGACTGCTGCGTGCGCTCCTGATAATCCGGCAGATCCCAGAAGCGGATACGGACGTCGGCGATCAGATTGTTGACCAAATGGATCGTCGCGGCCAGCATGGAATTGTGACTCGCTACGGCGAGAGAGTCATGGAACTCCACATCATATTCGTATTTGCTTGGGTTCTCTTTCAGATGCTCGACCGCTGTTGCCATCGCCGCAATGTCCTCGTCCGTCGCACGCTCGCAGGCAAGCTTGACGATACCGACCTCTATGACCTGTCGGAACTCATTGAATGTCCTGCGCGTGTCCATTTGGTTCGCGCTTTCAATCCAGGTACGGACTTTTTGAATAAAGTCCGCATTGCGCAGCAGGACCTTCCGGTTTCCGCGGCTCTCGATCGCCCCAAGAAACTCCAGGATAGCAAGGCACTCTCTCAGCGAGCCGCGGCCCACGCCGAGACTTTCGGCAAGCTCGCGCTCACTGGGAAGCTCCTCCCCCACATGAATGTGTCCTGCCTCAATTGCCCCGATGAGCGACTGCATGATAAGCTCGGGTATTTTAGGCGATGTGTTCTGTATTTTATCCAACTGCATAATTCTGTCCCATCTTTTCATTCAAGCTTTGACTGCACACAGCAGAGATAACGCTTTTATCATACTACTCTGCCCTCCGCGCCTCTGTCAAGCGACATTCACCGCAGCTCACGCCTCGCACAGGATATCGATCAGCTCGTCTGCCTGCAGCCCCGCGAAGTAGCGGGCTGTCTCCACGCCGTCCAGCGCCGCCGTGTAGCCGGCACGGTCCGGCGTGTGGCCGACAAAGCGCGCCGCCAGTTCCTCCGGCTCCTCCGCGCTGAAGAAATCTC
>CAZWJM010000112.1:0-3874 GCA_964634435.1 uncultured Oscillospiraceae bacterium
CGGCGCCCGGTGGTTGACTTTGGCGGCGGGTTGTTCTATATTATATAATGATGAAATATGAAGAGAAACTGAAAGACAACAATCTAATTAAACGGAGGAAAAAGAAATGGCTTTAACTGCCGAGCGTTATGCCGAGCTCAACGAGCTGTGCAGGCGCTTCAGAATCGACGTTTTGACCGCTATCCACGCGGCCAAGTCCGGCCACCCCGGCGGCTCGCTGTCATCGTGCGAGATCCTGACGTATCTGTATCAGGAGCACATGAACATCAGCGCCGAAAACCCCAACGACCCCAACCGCGACAGGCTCGTCCTCTCGAAGGGTCACGCAGCACCCATGCTCTACCGCAACCTCGCCGAAAAGGGCTTCTTCCCTGTTGAGGAAATGGCGACGCTGCGCCGTATGGGCGGTCTTGCAGGCCACCCGAACATGCACACCCCCGGTGTCGAGATGCCCGGAGGCCCGCTCGGCCAGGGTTTCCCCGCCGCGCAGGGCATGGCGATGGCGCTCAAGCTCGACAAATCCCCGGCGAAGGTCTACGCCGTGCTGGGAGACGGTGAGCTTGACGAGGGCGTCATTTGGGAGACGGCAATGTCCGCGCCGAAGTTCGGCCTGGATAACCTCATCGCCATCGTTGACTACAACAAGGTGCAGCTTGACGGAACGACTGACGAAGTCATGCCGCTGGGCGACCTTGCAGCCAAGTGGGAGGCCTTCGGCTGGATGGTGCTCGAGTGCGACGGCCACGACCTGGAGGCTCTCGACTTCTGCATAAACGTCGCAGACTCGGCCGTCGGCGCGCCGACTGTCATCATCGCAAACACCGTAAAGGGCAAGGGCGTCTCCTTCATGGAGGGCCAGAGCGCATGGCACGGCAAGGCAATAGACGACGAAAGCTTCGCAAAGGCGATGGAAGAACTGGGAGGTGCGCAGGATGCCTAAGGCAATAAGAGAAGTTTACGGTTCGGTGCTCGCAGAGCTTGGCGAAACGAACGAAAACATAGTCGTGCTCGACGCCGACCTTTCCGGCTCCACCAAGAGCGCAATGTTCGGCAAGGCTCACCCCGAGCGCTTTTTCAACATGGGCATCGCCGAGCAAAACATGGTCGCAACCGCGGCCGGCATGGCCACCTGCGGCAAGATCCCGTTCGTGAACACCTTCACGGTGTTCCTGACCTCGCTGGGTCTGCTCTCGGCGCGTGACCAGATCTGCTACGCAAACCTCAACGTCAAATTCGGCGGCGCTTACTGCGGCATGTCCGACGCGCTGGACGGCGCAAGCCACCACGCGACGGAGGATATCGCATTCATGCGCGCACTGCCGAACATGAAGGTCATCGCTCCGGCTGACGCTGCCGCGGCACGCTGGGCGACGAAATACGCGGCGGAGACCTATGGCCCGATGTACCTGCGTCTGAGCCGCGAGGTGTACCCCGACCTGTACGCCGAAGGCACCGAGTTTGAGCTCGGCAAGGGCGCAATAGTCCGCGAAGGCACGGACGTGACGGTCATCGCCTGCGGCATTATGGTACACAAGGCACTGGAAGCGGCCGAAAAGCTCGAGGCAAAGGGCATATCGGTGCGCGTTGTCGACATGTACTCCATAAAGCCCATCGACCGCGAGCTTATTAAGAAGTGCGCCGAGGAGACGGGCGCGATAGTCTGCGCCGAGGAGCACAATGTCCACGGCGGTTTGGGCTCTGCTGTGTCGGAGGTGCTTGCATACTTCGGCTGCGGCGTTCCGACGGAATTTGTCGGCATTCAGGACACGTTCACCGAGTCCGGCCCCTATGCCGAGCTGCTTGCCAAGTACGGCGTCGACGCCGAGGGCGTCATAGCGGGCATCGAAAAGGTGCTGGAGAGAAAGTAATTTAAGCAAAGGGCCCCTGCTCTTTGTCCGGAGATGAAATTTGCACTGCAATGTGCAGTGGAGGCGTAATATGAACAGCTTTTTTGCTCCCGGAAGGACTGAGCTTGCCGGAAACCATACAGATCATCAGAAAGGGCGCGTGCTCGCCGCTGCGGTCGACAAAGGCATACATGCCGTGGTCGAGCCGAATTTCGACAATGTTGCGCGGATAAGATCAGCCGGCTTCCCCGATATGGAGATAAACCTGCTTGACCTTGACGTGCACCCGGAGGAGTTCGGCTCCTCAAAGGCGCTCGTGCGCGGCGTTGCCTCTGCGATGTACGACATCGGCGCGCGCTTCGGCGGCTTTGACGCGACGATAGAAAGCGAGCTTTCCGCGGGCTCGGGTCTGAGCTCGTCGGCGGCGTTCGCGGTGCTGATGTGCAGGATCTTTAACGGCCTGTACAACAATTCCGAGTTGGAGGCGCACGCCATCGCGCGTGTGGCTCAGCAGGCGGAGAATCTGCACTTTGGCAAGCCCTGCGGACTTATGGATCAGCTCGCCTGCTCGCTGGGCAAGGCTGTGTACATTGACTTTTTGACCAACGAGGTCATCCCCGTCAACGCCGACTTCTCGCGCATGGGTCTGACCCTGTGCCTGACCGACACCGGCGGCAGCCACGCGGGACTGGACACGAGCTATGCCCGCATCCCGGCCGATATGCGCTACATCGCAAGCTTCTTCGGCCGCGAGCTGCTCGGCCAGGTCGACCCCCGCGAGTTTTACGACAAGAAGTGGGACACGGCCGACCGTCCCGTGCGCCGCGCAAAGCACTTTTTCGACGAAAACGCCAGAGTTCCGAAGATGCGCGACGCGCTCATCGCGGGAAACGCGAAGGAGTACATGCGCCTGATGAACGAATCGGGCCGCTCGTCGGAGGATCTGCTCAACAACATCGTCACCAGCACCACCGACGACCGCAAGCTTGAAACAGGCCTGTATCTCAGCCGCAAGCTGCTGCAGGGCATCGGCGCATGGCGCGTCCACGGCGGCGGCTTTGCCGGCTGCGTGCAGGCGCTCATGCCAAGCGACTATTTTGCAAAATACAAAAGCGAAATGGAGGCAGCCTTCGGCGACGGCTCATGCCGCGAGCTGAAGCTGGGATAAGCTATGGATTTTTTGAACTCACTGTCTGAGATAAAGCTCGGCGATGTTTCGCTCAGCTCCCTGCTGTCGGCGCTCATCGTCTACGTCATCTGCTATCTTGCGATAAAGCTGCTGTGCCGCGCGTTTGAGAATATCCTCGAGCGCAGCAAGCACATCGACGCAAGCCTCAAATCCTTCTTCCGCAGCGCGATAAAGGCCGTGCTGTGGGTGATAGCGGTCATCATCATCGCAGGCACGCTGGGCATACCGGTCACGAGTCTCGTGGCGGTGCTGTCTGTTGCGGGCGTTGCGCTGTCGCTTGCGCTGCAGGGTCTGCTGGCGAACCTGTTTTCGGGCATAACGCTGCTTGCAACGCATCCGTTCAAGGTCGGCGACTATGTCGAGGTCGGCGGGCAGAGCGGCACGGTCGAGAGCATCGGCCTGTTCTACACCGGCCTTGCCACACCCGATAACCGCATCGTGTACGCGCCGAACGGGAACGTCACCTCCTCGCAGATAATCAACTACTCCGCCGAGGAAACGCGCCGCGTCATCATATCTGTCACAGCATCGTATGACTGCGCAACGGAGGCTGTGCGCCGCGCAGCGCTCGACGCGGCGGCCATGGATGGGCGCATTTTGCCAGACCCCGCACCCTTTGTCGCGATAGCGTCCTACGGCAGCAGCGCGATAGAATACACCGTGCGCGTCTGGTGCAAGACCGCCGATTACTGGGACGTGTACTTTGCGCTGAACGAAAATCTGCGCACATGCTTTGAGAAAAACGGCGTTGAAATGTGCTACGACCACTTAAACGTCCACCTCGTGAAAGAGGAAAGATGAATAATTTGATAAAAATACTGTTTGTCTGCCACGGCAA
>CAZWJM010000113.1:0-3850 GCA_964634435.1 uncultured Oscillospiraceae bacterium
GTACGGAGGTTTTGCTTATTATTCATCTATTTCGAGGTAAGCGGTAGTTTCGAGGGGTGCCAACGCCCGATTAGTGCGCTGCAAGACATGGCACGCGGAACGGGTAAACTCGTTCCCTACAACTATAAGGTATGCGCCGCTGGCGCAAATTTAATCCACCTCATCCGTCAGCCGTTCGGCTGACACCTTCCCCTCAAGGGGAAGGCTTTTTTGTGCAATGTTCTATTTTAGTGCGGAGGTTTAATTTTGCTCTATCTTACGTCATGTGACAGTTTTCCGGTTTCGTCAGCACTCTCGAACCGGGCTGACGCAATATATGTATCCGTAGGTGCCCTAATTCGCCTCCGAAGAATCGTCGAAGAGGCCGAAGCCGGCGACTTCGGTGGTGGGCAGGGAGAAGACGATGGTGCCGGCCTCGGTGTCGGGGCCTGCTTTTTTGAGGATGGCGCTCATGATATTCGACTTCTGCTCGGCGGCCGCGACGATGAGGATGACCTCCTTCTCCTCGGCGAGGGTGATGTTGTAAAAATGGGGGTCCTTCTCGCCGGTACCCTTGCCGTGAAGGGCGGTACCGCCGCGGGCTCCGGCCGCGCGGGCGGCGTTCATGACCATATCGGTGCAGCCCTCGTTGGTCACCGCGACGATCAGCTCGTACGCATACTTCAGCTCGGGCGGCTGCTTTGCTTTATTCTCCGCGTTCAAATACGCCATTGCTTTTCCTCCTCCTATACTTTTCATGGGCACGGCGATGACGATGCCGTGGCCCGGTACGCCGAGATGCAGCCATCGCTTCTGCGCGTTTATGAGCTTTTTGGTCGTCTCCGCGTCCGCAACGGTCGTGACGACGCGCTTTTCAAGCGACTCGATGCCCAGCAGATCCATCATGCTCTGCGCCGCCGTGCCGCGCCCGTGCAGGACGACGGTCATGGGCAGCTTCAGCTCGTCGCAGATGGTCGTCAGAAGCTCCAGCGCCTCGGGGTTAATTATCGAAATGACATAATTCATATTGCTTCCTCCCACAGCTCGATGACCTCGAGATCGCCGTAGGTGACCTCGGGAACAGCCTCACGCTCGGCGCGCTTTTCGTACAGCACACCGACCACCTGGATCGACAGCAGCGGCATCATCGCGACCATCGCCACGACGCCGAACGCATCCGACAGCACATTGCCGCCCAGCGCGCTCGATGCGCCCATCATGAACTGCAGCATGAACGTCGCCGTCATCGGGCCGGAGGCGACACCGCCGGAGTCAAACGCGATGGCCGTGTAGATATCCGGCACGAAGAACGACAGGCCGAGGGCGATCGCATAGCCCGGAACGAGGAACCACAGTATGTTCACACCCGTGAGCACCCTGAGCATCGCAAGCCCCATCGCAAGCGCGATGGCGATCGACAGGCTCAGCTTTATCGCCTTGCCGGGGATTGCGCCGGCGCTGACCTGCTCGATCTGCTTTTCTAGAACGCCGACGGCGGGCTCGGCCGAGATGATGAACCAGCCCAGCAGCATCGCAAGCGGCACCATGAGCCACTTCACGCCGCTTTCGGCAAGCGCCGCGCCGAGGGATGCGCCCAGGGTCGAGAAGCCGACGTTCACGCCCGTGAGGAACAGCACGAGGCCGACATAGGTGTACACGATGCCGATGAGTATCTTCGCCAGCGGGCGGCCGTGCAGCCGCAGCAGCGCAAACTGGAATATGAGGAATATCGCGACGATCGGCAAAAGCGCCACGGCCATCTCGCCCATGTACGCGGGCAGGGCGCGCAGGAATTCCGTGCCGATCTCGGCGGTGTTGGCAAACGAGGCGGCGCTTATGTCCGCGACGGCATTATTGTCGGTGTAGAAAAAGCCGAGGATGAGCACCGACAGGATGGGGCCGACAGAGCACAGCGCGACAAGGCCGAAGCTGTCGGCCTCGGCAGCGCGGTCGGAACGGATCATCGAGACGCCCAGGCCCATCGCGAGGATGAACGGGACGGTCATCGGGCCGGTGGTCACGCCGCCGGAGTCGAACGCGATGCTCAAAAAGTCACGGTCGGTGAACGCCGCGAGGATGAATATGACCGCGTAGCAGCCGATGAGCAGCCAGCGCAGGCTCGTGCCCGACAGGATACGCACCATGCACACGCTCATGAAAAAGCCGACGCCCACGCCGACCGTCACGAGCAGCACGCTGTTTTTGATATGCGGCACGGTGTCCGCCAGCACCTGCAGGTCAGGCTCGGCGACCGTTATCGCAAAGCCGAGCAGGAAGCTTACCAGCAGGATCAGCGGCAGGTTTTTGGTCTTGGTCAGCGCCGTGCCGATCTTCGTGCCGATAGGCGTCATCGCCGTGTCCGCGCCGACCGAGAACAGGCCCATGCCCACCACTATCAGCAGCGCGCCGATGAGGAAGCACAGCAGCAGGTCCGTCTGCATCGGCATAACGAAAAGGCACAGCACCAGCACGATCGCCACGATCGGCAGCACCGATATCGCCGATTCCCGCACCTTTTCGACTATCGCAGTATGATTTTTCTCCAATCGCTCAGTCTTGATCTTCTTAATACCAAACTCACTCCTTTTTCAAATCGCCTTGACGCACCTACGGATACGTTTATTGCCGCATCTCGAGCGGAGACCTCGCAGCAAACCGCAACGCTGGTCTATGTCCGCAGGTGCGGTGTAAGGTTTCTATAACGCACTGAATTAGTGCGCAAATAGCCTTCCCCTCGGAGGGGAAGGTGGGGCATCGGATTGCGATGACCCGGATGAGGTGTAATAAATCGCGCGTAGCGCATCATTGTTAATGCCAATCTCATTGTTCTGATTTGGTGCAAAAAACGGCGCATAGTGTAATGGCTTTGCCCTTGACTCCACTGTGCAAGGGGGAGGCAAAACGCGTGCCATAGCCCCGCAGAATAATTGTAGGAAAAGGGTTTGCCCGTTCCGCGTGTTCCGTCTTGCTTTGCACCAGATTAGAACAGCCGCGCCCTTGTAGGGGCGGGTCTTGACCAGCCCGCTGTCTCGTCTTGCTTTGCACTAAATTAGAACAATGTTGTTGACGGATGCACCCATTAGCCTTCCCCTTGAGGGGAAGGTGTCACGGCTGCGCCGTGACGGATGAGGTGGATTATATTTGCGGCATTAGCCGCCACAGCTTTACATTGTAGGGAACAGGTTTACCTGTTCCCTACATGGGCTGGTGGAATCCCACGCCATGTTTGCACCAAATCAGGACAACGCCGACGCCACAGCCACTTCGCCGACTCAGCCGTCGGCCGTTACCTCGATCGCCTTGAGCAGCTTCAGCTGCAGCCGCACATACTCGCGCGCGTCCTCCTCGCCGAGGGCCCGCAGCGCCGCCGCAACACGCTCCACCGCGTCCGCACGCCGCTGCCGGATAAGCACCCGCCCCGCATCCGTGAGCATGACGATCACCCGCCGCTCGTCGCGCGGGTCTGAAAGCCTGTGTACAAAGCCCTTCTTCTCAAGGTGCTTGAGCAGCGCGGCCACGCGCGCCGTCGAAACGCCCATGTGACGGCTCAGCTCCGAGGGACTGCTCCGGTCGCCGTGCAGCAGCAGGAAGCTCAGGGCATAAAACTCGCCCCCGCTGGCCTCGCTGACCGCCTCGCCGGCCGGCATATGGCTGAGCTGCGCACGCACAGACAGCATTTTTTCCGCGAGCATGGTGTAATCCATCACGGCCTCCGCAATTAAAATGTCGGTTTTTATCAGCTTAACTAATACTGTTAGATAAATAATAGCACAGCCCCGCGCCCTGCGCAATACCACCGTGCTAATATTAACGGTTCTTTTACACTTTTTTAGAGGCGCATTGACGCACCTACGGATACGCATATTGCGGT
>CAZWJM010000114.1:0-3834 GCA_964634435.1 uncultured Oscillospiraceae bacterium
CGGTCGTCTGCGGGAATGAGGTTTCCGTTGCTCCGCCGGATGTCTGCGGCACGGTCGTCTCCGCAGGCAGAGCAGTCCCCGCACCCGACGTTCCGGCAGGCTCCGTCCGATCGCTCAGCGAGCTGCTCTCTCCCGGTCTGCCGGACGGAACCGCGCAGGAGCACAGCGAGATCATCAATATCATAGCCAGAAGCGGCAATATGCTTTTTTTCATTTTCCCTCCGCCTTAAAACCTTCTTGAAAGAAGGTTTTAAGAATTCCAAGAACTTTTGAACTGTTTTTTACCATTGTTTACACCGCAGACAGCAAACACCCGAGCCCGGATTTTCAAAAGTTTTTGAAAGTTCCGAGAAAACTTTTTTCAAAAAGTTTTCTTGGCAGGTCCGGGCAGCGCCCGCGTTTCTTTTATTCTACCACATTCCCGGTATAATATCAACCCGCATAACAAAAAGAACGGGTACCAAAAACTCATTCCGAGTTTTTGATACCCAAAAGTTACAGATTATCAGAATATCGGGAATCCCGCTTTTTCGTGAGCCTCCTTAAGCTCGTAGCAGAGGGAAACTATCTCGTCGGTCGAAAGCTGAGCGGCGGTGTGGGGCTCAAGCATAGCCGCCTGGCAGACGCGCTCCATGCTCTTTTCGTGAGCCGCATCGACGGTGAGGAGCTGGCAGTTTATGTTTGTCATGTTCATGGCAGCGCACTGGACGGGAAGCCTGCCGACATAGGTGGGACTGATTCCCCTGCCGTCAACCATGCAGGGAACCTCAACGCAGGCTTCAGCCGGAAGATTTTCAATACAGCCGTGGTTGATGACGTTTCCGCCGATGCGGTACGGAACGTCGGTGACCATCGCCTCCATTATGTGGGAAGCATACTCCCTCGAACGCGTGTGTCCGATCTTTCCGGTGCCGAGGATCTCTTCCTTCTGCTTTTTCCAGCCGGCGATCTGATCTATGCAGCGGCGGGGGTATTCGTCAAGCGGAATGTTGAACTTCTCGATAAGATCCTCGCGTCCCGGCTTGATGTAAAGTGCGCTGTACTCCGCATTGTGCTCCGATGACTCGGTGCAGTAATAGCCGAACTTGTCAATGTAGTCGTAGCGAACCATGTCGTGGTGCTTTCCGGCGGCATTCTTTTCCTTTGCACGCCTTCTTATCTCGGGATAGAGGTCGTTGCCGTCCCTGTCGGTCAGCTTGAGCAGCCATGCCATGTGGTTGATGCCGGCGATGAGGTCGCGTCTGCCCTCTATCCTGTCCTTCATGCCGAGGGAGTCGAGCAGTCCCGCCGAGCAGGTCTGAACCGAGTGGCAGAGACCGACGGTCTTTACGTTCGTGTACCTCTGCATATATCCGGACAGCATTGCCATCGGGTTGGTGTAGTTGAGGAACCATGCGTCGGGGCAGACCTCCTCGATATCCTCCGCAAAGCCCCTCATAACGGCAATGGTGCGGAGCGCGCGGAATATTCCGCCGATGCCGAGCGTGTCGCCGATAGTCTGACGGATGCCGTACTTCTTCGGTATCTCAAAGTCGATAACGGTGCACGGCTCATATCCGCCGACCTGAATTGCGTTGACGACGAAATCCGCACCGGCAAGCGCGTTTTTCCTTTCGGGGATCCCGAGATGCTTTGTGATCTTCGCCTTGCCGCCGTTTATGCTCCTGTTGAGGGCGTCGATCATTATGTATGACTCCTCAAGCCTGTCGGAATCGATGTCATAAAGCGCGAATTCCGCATCGTGGAACGGCTCACAGCACATGGTGTCGCCGATTACGTTCTTTGCGAATATGGTGCTTCCCGCACCCATGAAAGTGATCTTGTACATTTTTTTGGTCTTCCTTGTTTTTGCTATTTGATAATCCGGTTTATCTCTTTTATCAGTTTGTCCGCATACTCCTCCTGAGCCTTTTCCGTCGGATGACGGTCGCCTCCGGCGCAGTTTGCGGGCATTTTTACGTATTTTATGCCGTCAAGCCCGGAATCGGCAATTGCCTGCTTCACCTCTCCGCTGAGGGTGGAACCCATCATGCCGTATATCCAGATTATCGGCACTCCGGGATTCTTCTCCCGCAGCTGCTTAAGAAACGCGACGGATTCCGTCCTGAACTTTTCCGGATCAGCTCCGCCGTCGTTTGTGCCGAGGGCAAGAACTATCACATCAGGTCTGAAGGACGAAAAATCCCACTCTGCGCCGCTTTCGTCAAACGGCGAATACTTTCCGTATATCGGCGGGATTATCTCGGTCGGCGAAGACGAGCCCTTTGATATTCCCCAGCCGGACAGAGCGATGATGTTTGCCTCCGCGCCCAGCCTTCCGGCGGTCATTCCGGAATATGCCGACAGGCAGTTTACTCCGTGCGGATAGCGCAGGGTTCCGTCCTCCGTCGTCGCGCCGACACCGTTCGTTATCGAGTCGCCGATGAACTCTATCCTCAGCTTCGGTTCTTCCGGCTCAAGCAGACACCCGGTGAACGACAGCCCGGTGAGAGTGAAGCGGAACGCGGTTATCTCGGCTCCCTTCCTGACGGTTATCTCGTGATAACCCTTCCCGACATCGGCGATCACAAGGGATTTTGCTCCCTTAAGCAGCGTTTTCTGCTCCGCATTCCCGTCAACCGTCACGGTCAGGCTCGCGTTGTCGGCATATCCCTGCGCGTCGGCAACCTGAATGCTTATGCTTCCGTCGAAATACCCGCGGAGCGTAAAGCCGGAATACGGCCATTCCAGACGATAGCCCTTTTCGGTGTGAAGAGACCTGCCGCGGATCGCTACATTGTCAAAATCCGTGTGAGACAGAACGGTCTTTTCATACTGCACCGCACCGGTGCTTCCGGACTGCGGCGAGCTTTCGGATCCGGCGGGATTTCCGCCTCCGGAGCAGCCGGCAAGCGTCGCTGCTGCAAGAATAAGTGTCAGCAGCCTTTTTATGCTGCGGGGGAAAAGCTGTTTTTTCATGCTGGATCTCCGATCATGTGTTATTACGGCAACAGTATAACATATCCCGGAATTTCATGCGATGTAAACGGTGCACAAATTGCCTGCCGCATTTTTGTGCATATTGACATATTGCCGTATCGCCGCTGCAGCCGGAATCAGGGGAAAGCGGTGTCAACGTTGACTTGGCGGTATAATTATATCACATCGTGACAGCCGTGTCAACCCCTCTTTGCCGTTCGGGAATATTTTTTTCAGCCCCGTTCATGCCGTTCCTGCGGTCGGACGGCTTGCCGTCGGTGCGGCACGGGAAGAAAGACATACGTCATTCCGCCGTTTGTCCCGTGTTTTGCACCGAAAGCAGAAAAAACCCTCTTGCCTTGGTAGACAAAAGAGGGTTTTTCGTGGTGGGCCAACTAGGACTCGAACCTAGGACCGACCGGTTATGAGCCGGTAGCTCTAACCAACTGAGCTATTGGCCCGGTGAGCTCTCCACCGGAGATTAACGGGATTATTATACCACAGGGATGCGCAAATGTCAAGAGGGCGGGAGGTGATATTATGTACAAATCAAATCCGGAAACCGGCGTGCCCGATATTGAATCTGCGCAATATATTGTTAATCCCGTGCGAAAATAAAAAATTAACAAAGTTTTATTGAATTGTATTATAATATATTATAGAATGATCCTGTATCGAAAGATATATATCAGACCGGTAAGAAACCGAAAGGATGAGAAATAACATGGATGAAAAAATCAAAAAAGGCGGGATATCCGTTGAGACGGAGCATATTTTCCCGATAATCAAGAAATGGCTTTATTCCGACAAGGACATTTTCCTGCGCGAGATAGTGTCGAACGCCTGCGACGCGGTGACAAAGCTGCGCCGGCTGAC
>CAZWJM010000115.1:0-3824 GCA_964634435.1 uncultured Oscillospiraceae bacterium
TTTGCACCAAAACAGCACAAAAATAAACCTCCGCACCACATGGGTACGGAGGTTAAAATTTTATGCTGTTTTATATCATGCGGCTATGATTTGCTTCGCCTCAAATGTATGCTGCACAAACCCTGCTACGTACTTGCGTCCATAGACCAGCGTTACGGTTTCCTGCGCGCCATCGAACCGGGACACCAGAGATATGCGTATCCGTAGGTGCGTCAATGCGCCTCTAAAAACGCAGATATTGCGTCGGCGGTTTGTCGGAGCTGCTCGGAGGCGGGCATGGCGGGTGCGCCGTCGCCGTCCTGCGCGCCGTAGCTGCCAAACTGCGCGTGGTTGCCGCCGTCGAGGACGAGCTCAACGGTGTCGGCGGGGAGATTCGGCCAATTTTCCGCATACGCCTCGCGGTCGAGCACGCCGTCGGCCGAGCCGTAGACGGACAGGACACGAAGCGGCGACGCGCTCAGGTCCTGCGTGGAATAGGCCGCCAGCAGCACAAGGCCCGCGAACTCATCCGCGTGCCCGGAAGCATAGCTTGCCGCCATCGCCCCACCCAGCGAGTGGCCGCCGATGTACCAGTCCGTGACCGCGGGGAACTCCTGCTGCAGCCCGTCGGCCGCGTCCATGTCCAGCACGGCGAGATTTGCCGGCATCTGCACCAGCGCGCAGACGATGCCCCGCTCGGCGCAGGCGCTCAGAAGCGGCGCGTAGGCGGCCGCCTCGACCTTGCCGCCGGGGTAAAAAATCATGCCCGCCGCCGGTGAATCCGGCACAAACCACGTCACGTCGCCGCGCTGCTCGACGCGCACAGCGGCAGACTCGCCCGCCATCGCGGCCACGGCCTGCTCATCCGCGTGATAGTAATCTGCAACATAGACCCAGCCGCCGATATCGATGACCAGCAGCAGCGCAAGGCACACAGCCAGGATAATTTTCGTCCGTTTTTTCATATGATGACTCCCTCGCAGTGGTCGATCTCGTGCTGGATTATTTCGGCCGTCCAGCCCGTGAAGGTTTTAAGGCGAGTCTGAAACGCCTCGTTTTGCCACTGCACCTTGATTGTTTTATACCGCTTCGTCCGCCGCGTGCCGCTGAGCGACAGGCAGCCTTCCTCGGCCTCGTACGCGCCGGACTGCTTGACGATGACGGGGTTAAACATAATCATGTAGCCGCCGTCGTTTTCAAATGCGATGATGCGCTTGCTTTCGCCTATCATGTTCGCGGCCATGCCAACGCAGCCGTCCTTGTGGGCGATGAGCGTTTCCAAAAGATCCTGCGCGAGCGGCAGATCCTCCGCTGCTGCGGGCTCGGCTTTTTGGGCGAGAAACGCCTCGTCTTTGCAAATTTCGCGTATCATTCGCCTTTCCTCCCGGCCTGATATTGCGCGCCCCAGTCGGCCATGGCCTTGAGCACGGGGCGGACACTGTAGCCCAGCTCCGTCAGCGTGTACTCCACACGCGGCGGTACCTCGGCATAGACCTTGCGGGTCAGCAGCCCCTTCTCCTCCATGTCGCGCAGCTGCGCCGTCAGCACCTTCTGCGACACCGTGCCGATGGACTTTTTGAGCTCCCCGAAGCGCTTCGTGCCGTCCAGCAGGTCGCGCAAAATCAGCGTTTTCCACTTGTCCCCGATGAGCATAAGCGTCGTCTCGACAGGGCATGCGGGCAATTCCATATCCAAAACCTCCAATAGTTTCTCTGCGGTAACTATACGACAAAATAGCACCTACTTTACAAATGAAACTTTTGTCTGTATCATATAATAAAACAAGCAACATGTCAATCAAACGGAGGTATTATAAAATGGAAAAAGTATGTGAATTTCTGAAGTCCGCCGGAACCTACTTCCTGGCGACCGCCGAGGGCGACCAGCCCCGCGTCCGTCCGTTCGGCACGGCGCACATTTTCGATGGCAAGCTGTACATCCAGACGGGCAAGGTAAAGTCCGTGTCCAAGCAGATCGCCGCGAACCCCAAGTGCGAAATTTGCGCGTTCAAGGACGGCAAGTGGCTGCGCGTGAGCGGCGAGCTCGTCGAGGACGACCGCGTCGAGGCCAAAAAGTCCATGCTCGACGACTACACGAACCTGCGCGCTATGTACGACGAGAACGACGACAACACCCAGGTGCTGTACCTGAAAAACGCCGTCGCCACATTCAGCTCCTTCACCGAAGCGCCCGAGACCTACGAGTTCTGAGTAAAAAGCATCCGCCCGCACAAATGATATGTGCGGGCGGGTTTTTGTATGGTCACGATGCTTTGGAGCGTTGAATAATTAAAAGGAGCTACGGAAATGCAGCTCCCTTAATAGCGGACTTTGGCAGGCGTGCCTGACCCTGCATTTCTTTTGCCCATTGCTTAAAAGCATGTGGCGCGTGGCGACACAAAATTTCCACCTCAAAGTCCTTATCTATTCTATAATCAGTATACTCTGATTATTCGGCCTTGTAAAGAATTTTTTTGTTACGAAGATATTTCTTGAACTTGCGCTCTCCAATTTCCAAAAAGGTAATAATAGAATTTTTGTAATCGGGCGGATCATTATAAACGGCCAATCTTAGAACAAGCCTAAATTTATGGCCGTCTTCCACATATTCATTCAGTATGATAGCTGTATTGGGTGATTTATCAGCTAATATATACTGAGGATTATCAATCATATCCTTCAGATATTTAGAGTGATTTTCAAAATCATTTAGGTGCCGTTCATTGATATGCTGAATACGCTCATCGGTAATAATAACTTCATCGGTCTTTATATCATTTGAAATACATCGATATTTCTCAATATCCAGTCGAGTTACAAAATACACATCTACGCCGCCTTTTCTTTCGGTGTCATCTATTATAGCAGAGTTTTTGCCAGCTTCAACCGTTTTCTTGATATTCCGTAATAATATATCCCATCATTACACAATTTCTCGCTTACGCTTGACAATCGGCGATTGCGTGCTATTATATTAACAAGGTATTTTTGTTTGAAGCTGCCGAGGGGCGGCTTTTTGACGGCACGCTGGTTAGCAGCGGCTAACCGCAAAGCAGGAGGAATATTATGAAGAAAACATTTTGGGATCGCACAGCGAAAATATATGACCGCTTCATGCGGAAAGACAGCAAGGCGTATGAGCAAATGTATGCGCTTATTTATCCTGTGGTGCGGCACAAGCAGGTGCTGGAGCTGGCTACCGGAACGGGGCTGATTGCCAAGCACATTGTCAGTTCTGCTGACCATATTGAGGCCACGGATGCCTCGCCGGAGATGATCGCACAGGCAAAACAGGGTGTGCAGTCTACCAAGCTCCATTTTTCGGTGCAGGATATGTTCTGTCTTCCCTATGCCGACCGCTCCTTCGATGTGGTCATCGTGTCCAACGCTCTGCACATCGTGCCGGAGCCGGAGAAGGCGTTGACAGAAATACACCGGGTGCTGAAGGACGATGGCGTGCTGATTGCCCCCACCTTTACCCATGACGGCAACGACTTTTTTGGCAATGTCAAAGCGTTTTTCATGAAGCTGGTAGGCTTTCGGCAGTACAGCAACTGGTCCAGCGAGAGCTATTTGGATTTCCTGCGGGAGCAGGGCTGGACGGTGCAAAAGAGTGAAGTTTTGGAGGCCAGTTTTCCGCTGACCTATGCGGAATGCAGAAAGGAGAAAAAATATGAAACCGAATTATAAAAACTGGGTACCGAAGGCGCTGATAGCCGGCATGGCGGCGGCGACGGCGGTATCGATTGCGGGGCTTGTGCTCTTTGGCGTTTGCGGACTTTGGGTGACGAAAACATGGCGGATCATCCTTGCCATTGTGTTTGCCGTCGCCGCCATCGGCTGCGG
>CAZWJM010000116.1:0-3792 GCA_964634435.1 uncultured Oscillospiraceae bacterium
CGTTGAGCAGGATAGCGTCCTCGTAGTTGTAGCCTTCCCAGGTCATGAAGCCGACGAGGATGTTCTTGCCGAGGGATATCTCGCCCTGGCTCGTGCTCGGGCCGTCGGCGATGACATCGCCCTCATGCACACGCTCGCCGAGGGAGACGATGGGACGCTGGTTTACGCAGGTGCCCTGGTTGGAACGGGCAAACTTTATAAGCTTATAATCCTTGATCTCGCCGCTGTCGTACTTAATAGTGATGTACTGAGCATCGGCGCGGGTGACTTCACCGTCGCCCTCTGCGACGACTACGACGCCGGAGTCGACAGCACACTTATGCTCGATGCCGGTGGCGACGATAGGCGCCTGAGTCACCATAAGGGGAACTGCCTGACGCTGCATGTTCGCGCCCATCAGAGCACGGTTTGCGTCGTCGTTTTCAAGGAACGGGATCATAGCCGTTGCGATGGAGACCATCATGCGCGGGCTGATATCGATATAGTCAACACGCTCACGGTCGACCTCGACGATCTCGTCGCGGTGACGGCAGGTGATACGCGCGTTTATGAGGCAGCCGTTTTCGTCGCGGGGCTCGGTTGCAGGAGCGACGATGTAGTTATCCTCCATGTCCGCCGTCAGGTAATCGACCTGATCGGTGACGCGGCAGGTGCCCTTTTCGACCTTCTGGAAGGGTGCGACGAGGAAGCCGTACTCATTGGCTCTTGCATAGGATGCAAGGTAAGAGATAAGGCCGATGTTCGGGCCTTCAGGCGTCTCAATGGGGCACAGACGGCCATAGTGGCTGTAGTGAACGTCACGGACGTCGAAGGAGGCGCGCTCACGGCTCAGACCGCCGGGGCCGAGGGCCGACATACGGCGCTTATGCGTAAGCTCGGACAGGGGGTTTGTCTGGTCCATGAACTGCGACAGGGGGCTTGAGCCGAAGAACTCTTTTATAGCCGCCGTCACGGGACGGATGTTTATAAGGCTCTGCGGGGTGACGATGTCAAGATCCTGCAGGGTCATGCGCTCACGGATGACGCGCTCCATACGGGAGAAGCCGATGCGGAACTGGTTCTGCAGCAGTTCGCCCACGCAGCGGACGCGGCGGTTGCCGAGATGGTCGATATCGTCCTTCTCGCCGATGCCGTAGGCCAGGCAGTTGAGGTAGTTAACGGAGGCGAACATATCGTCAACGACGATGTGCTTGGGGATGAGGACGTCGATATTTTCAAGTATCGCTTCCTTGAGTGCCTCGCCCTCGTACTGCTCCATAAGGCTCTTGAGCACGATGCCGCGGACCTTTTCCTTGATGCCGAGCTCCTCGGGGTCAATGTCGACCATGCTCTGCAGGGGAACCATGCCGTTGGAGAAGACCTTGACGTGCTTGCCCTCGACATCGAGCATTACCTCGATAACGCCGGCAGCGTCAATCTTCTCTGCCAGCTCGCGCGATACGGTTTCGCCCGCGTCGGCGATTATCTCGCCCGTTGCGGGGTCGGCTACCGGCATTGCCAGCGTAAAGCCGTTTATTCTGCCGCGAAGCGCAAGCTTCTTGTTGAACTTATATCGGCCGACATTGGAAATGTCATAACGGCGGCGGTCAAAGAACAGACCGTCGAGCAGAGCCTCGGCGCTTTCCACAGTGGGAGGATCGCCCGGGCGGAGCTTGCGGTAGATCTCCATAAGGCACTCGTCACGGCTGGTGGTGGTGTCCTTATCGATGGTGGCGACGATGCGCTCATCCTCGCCGAAGATCTCCTTGAGGCGCTCATTGGTGACAGCGCCGACTATCGTGTCGGGCGTGCAGGAGAGCCAGGTCTCGGGCTTGGTCTCGTCATATCTGCCCATGGCCTTGAGGAACCATGTGATGGGCAGCTTGCGGTTTTTATCTATGCGGACATAGAAGGTGTCGTTTGCGTCGGTCTCGTACTCGAGCCATGCGCCGTGATACGGGATGACCGTTGCGGCGTAGAGGCTGGTCATGCTGCGGTCGGTGGTCTTATCATAGTACACACCGGGGCTGCGGACGATCTGAGAGACGATAACACGCTCGGCGCCATTAATGATAAACGTTCCGCCGGCCGTCATGAGCGGGAAGTCGCCCATGAATATCTCCTGCTCCTTGATCTCCTCCGTCTCCAAATTGCGAAGACGCACGCTGACCTTCAGAGGCGCGGCATACGTTGCATCGCGTGCCTTGCACTCCTCCTCGGTGTACTTGGGCTTTTCGTCCATGGAATAATCCACGAAGCTCAGCTCAAGATTGCCGGAATAGTCCGTAACAGCGTCGGTATCCCTGAACACCTCGCGCAGACCCGTGTCGAGGAACCACTTATAGCTCTTCTTCTGGATCTCGAGCAGATTGGGCATGTCCTGGATCTCTTCATACCGTGCAAAGCTCTTTCTGAGAGTCTTGCCGTAGAGAACATCTTTTGGCATTCGTACACACTCCTTAATCGTAATTGAGAACGCCCGGGTGAGTTGTTTGTTTTGCTCACATCGGTGTTGTATTTACGCTTAGATAATGGTATATTGTGATTGTGAATACTGGGGTAACAGTTGGTTCACCACAAGATAACATAGCAAGTTATTCTATCATTATAGCTATAGCTATGTCAAGAAATATTTTGTGAAAATTGCGTTTTTATTCGGCTGCTGCATCAGGCGGCCGCTTTTTTTGTACAGTTTGGAGGCGTGATGGTGCTTTTTATCGTCATATCGCTTGTTTTCATATTCGCGTTGGCGGTGTTTTTGCTGCATCGTGAGGGGCTGCTGCGGGACAGGGCTGAGCTTGCAGCGGCGCTTGTGCTCACAGCGGCGGCATTAATTATCCGTACATTTTATTTTAATGTAGAAAGCGGGGATTACACCTCATTTCTCGCGCCGTGGACGCAGTTTTTCCGCGATAACGGCGGCTTTGCCGCGCTGGGCTTTTACCCCGGCAACTATAATCCGCCGTACATGTACCTACTCGCGGCGTTTTCGTATTTTGATATCCCGACGCTTTATATGATAAAGGCGCTGTCTGTTTTGTTTGACGAGCTGCTTGCGTATGCCTGTCTGAAGCTTCTGTCTGTTTACACGCAGTCGCATGTGCGGCTTCTGGCGGTGTTCTTTGCCGTACTGTACCTTCCGACGGTCGTAGTTAACGGCGCGTACTGGGCGCAGTGTGACAGCATATATGCCTTCTTCGGAATTTTCGCGCTGTATCTCGGTCTGCGCGGACGCGGCGTGTGGTCGATGGTGTCGCTTGCCGCCTGCCTTGCGTTCAAGCTTCAGGCCGTGTTTGTGATCCCATCGTTTTTCATTCTGCTGCTTGCCGGAAAAATTCGCTGGCGCGACCTCCTCGTCTTCCCTGCTGCATATGTAGCTTTCATGCTGCCCGCAGTTTTCGCGGGAGCGTCCTTGTGGGATACGCTGACGCTTTACGTCTCGCAGGCCGGAACGGTGGGCGACGCGATGAACTATAACGCACCATCCCTGACCAGCATGTTCGTCTGGAGCGGCGACACGGAGCGCAGTGCGCAGCTTCTCATAATCGCGGCATTTCTGCTCGTTGCCGCTGTGTACGTCGCGGCATTTCTGCTAAGGGGCAGGCTCAGCGACCGCATCATCCTCGGCTTTGCAGTTGTGCTCGCCATAGGCATCCCCTACCTCCTGCCGCATATGCACGACCGTTACTTTTTCATCCCCGGCATGCTGGCGCTCGTGCTGGCTATGAGCGATCTGCGTTTTATCGCCGCGCCCATCCTTGCCGAGCTTGCGTCGCTGCACTGCTACTATGCGTATTTTGCGCGATATTACCT
>CAZWJM010000117.1:0-3771 GCA_964634435.1 uncultured Oscillospiraceae bacterium
AGCTACCGCCGTTACCTTGATGGGGACGATAACGTCGCGCCCCACACGGGGCGCGTGGATTGAAATATCTGCGCTTCGGTGGAGATGCAGCCGCAGCCGGGGCAGTCGCGCCCCACACGGGGCGCGTGGATTGAAATTCACCTCGCAAATGGGTTACACACTCATTATACACGTCGCGCCCCACACGGGGCGCGTGGATTGAAATCCCTCGTTTTCTCTGCGGTTCCGTCGTTTTCCCCTGTCGCGCCCCACACGGGGCGCGTGGATTGAAATTGAGAAGAATAGATGACATCGCAGGAAAGGCCGCGGTCGCGCCCCACACGGGGCGCGTGGATTGAAATTGCTCCAGCGTGGCATCAGGGGAGGCGAGCGTTTCGGTCGCGCCCCACACGGGGCGCGTGGATTGAAATGGCGGGGAGCTGCTGACCACGTGCCTGATCTATCGTCGCGCCCCACACGGGGCGCGTGGATTGAAATACGGCGGCGGAGCTGGAGGAGATGCGCCGGGCGGATGGTCGCGCCCCACACGGGGCGCGTGGATTGAAATTCGATGAAGCTGCCGCCGAAGATGCCCCAGCGGTGTCGCGCCCCACACGGGGCGCGTGGATTGAAATGGTGTGGTCAAGCCGATGCTGCTTGACGCTCTTGGTCGCGCCCCACACGGGGCGCGTGGATTGAAATGACCCCGCGCAGCGCCACGGCCTCGAGATCCACGAGTCGCGCCCCACACGGGGCGCGTGGATTGAAATCCCGCCGTCTCCATCGGCAGCGCGAGCCTCGCTCTCGTCGCGCCCCACACGGGGCGCGTGGATTGAAATGCCGATGATCCAATATGTGTCCATGAGTATTTCGTCGCGCCCCACACGGGGCGCGTGGATTGAAATGGCGGGTCAAGCGGGAATATAACGCCGGTCGCCCGGTCGCGCCCCACACGGGGCGCGTGGATTGAAATTTCAAAGGTGCGCTTCATCGTCCATGCGTTAACGGTCGCGCCCCACACGGGGCGCGTGGATTGAAATTATCGTTTTCCGTGTGGGTTCGAGTCCCACCACCGTCGCGCCCCACACGGGGCGTGAGGATTGAAATAATTTTTCTCATGTGCCGGTTTATATTATGTCGAGCTGTGTCGTAAGTATCCCCCGGCTATGCCGGGGGATACTTCTTGCGTATCGGCGTGCGGGGCGGTATAATGACAGCAGCTCAATGAGAAAAGGGGATCACCTATGAATAAACTGACAAGTCTGCTGCTGGCGCTGCTGCTGACGGTCTCCCTCGCGGCCTGCGGCCCCGCAGTGGAATGGGACGCGGACAGCGCGCCGGGCTACGAGGACATCGGCCCCGCAGAGCAGACGCCGGATGCCCAGCAGCCGGAGCAGGGGAGCGACGAGGCACAGCTGCCCCGGGACGGCGTCTATACCTCGAAGGAGGACGTGGCGCTGTATCTCCACATGTACGGCGAGCTGCCCGGAAATTTCATCACCAAGAAGGAGGCCTGCGCTCTCGGCTGGGAGGGCGGTTCGTTGGAGCCCTATGCGCCCGGAATGTGCATCGGCGGCAGCAGCTTCGGCAATTACGAGGAACTGCTGCCCACAGACCGCAGCTATCGCGAGTGCGACATCGACACCCTGGGCGCGTCGTCCCGCGGCGCGAAGCGTCTGGTCTATTCCGATGACGGACTGATCTATTACACCGCGGATCATTACGATAGCTTTGAGCTGCTGTACGGGGAGGAATGAACATGGAGCTGCTGCTGGATGGCCGCGCGATCCCGGACCGGAATGCGCTGCATGACGCGCTGCAGGCGGGACTGGCCCTGCCGGAATATTATGGCCGCAATCTGGACGCGCTCAGCGATTTGCTGGAGGAGCGGGCAGAGGAGACCTGCATCACCCTGCTGCACAGCGAGACGCTGCTGGAGAAGCTGGGACGGTATGGAGAGCGCTTCCTCCTTGTCCTGCGTGGGGCAGCGGAGGAGAATCCAAACGTCCGCCTTCAGATCGACCCGGTGCCCCGGAACTAAGCAGCGGCGGTGGAGCGGCTGAGCGGTTACCGCCGCATGACCATCACTGAAGTAAAAAACGCCTGACGGACGGCGGCGATCCGGAGCTGGGGCTGCTGTACTACCTGTTCTCCGCTCACCACTGGGGCCTTGCGGATCTGCGGGCCCTGTGGGAGGGGGAGACTGGCTGGCATGACCTGATCCTGGCACTGTCGTCCTATGAGGCGAACCAACGGGCGGAGGCCCGCAAAGGAGTTCCGCCGAAAAAAGCGGTGAAGGCTACGAAAAAGCGCAAAAAATAACTCCCTCCGTGGTGGAGGGAGCGGGATACAAATTTTAAGAAAGCAGAGAAGGAAACGTACAGAGCGTAATCAGCGCCGATACCCCAGCGAGAATGAACAGAAAAATGATGCAGTAATTCTTTTCGTAGTTTCCGCGCATGGCATAGTCGCTCCCTTCTGAATATTTTATAGTTTTATTTTATGCTGCGCGGCCTGAAATGTCAAGAGAGGAGGAGAGAGAATGCCAGAAACCAGTATTGTTATTAAGTCCACGGATAGATATTCTGAAAATCTGAAAAAGATGGCAGCAGCAACAAAATCCTTCACAAAGGACGTGGATAAGCTGGAGGACGGGCTTCACCTTCTAAGCAAGAACAAGGTAGACCTGAAGCTGAATCTGAGCAATGCACGAAAAGAGCTGAACGCCGCAGAAAAGCAATTTAAGAAAACACATGACGAAGCATCCCGATTTGCTCTGGAAATGGCGCAGGCCAACTATGACGGGGCAATGCGGCAGATGAAGTTGTTGACATCTACCGCAAAGGACATGGAAACGCAGCTGAGCAAAAGCGTTAATAAGGCAGGGTTGCTTGACAGCATCTTCTCAAAGGACGCATGGTCTGGCCTTAACGGCGGTCTGGCTCAGGCGGGCCTCTATAAAATGTTTGGAGATTCGCTTTCGGGTGCCGCCGGAGCCGTGGTGGAAAGCGCCATCGGACAACCACTAGCGACTCTTGGAAGCGATATCTTGTCTGGTATTGCCACGGGGGCGGCCTCTGGCGCGATTTTAGGTGCGCCGGGTATCATAGCAGGGGCCGCGATTGGTGGGTTATCTGGGCTTATCAGTGGCGGCACACAGATCTATGAGAAGAAAGACGATGCCTTCAAGTCCTATGTAGAAGACGCCTATGAAACCGTCACCAGCGAGCAAAGCAGCTCCCTCACTTCCGGCAGCTCCATTGCCGGCAGCCGTGAGCAGACACGCATGGCTTTTGCGCAGCGGATGGGCGAGGAAGAAGCGGATGCCTATCTGGAGCGCGTCAAGACCATGGCCACCTCCACCAACTACAGCTATGACGAGATCACCGGCTATTCCAAGCTGCTGCTGAACACCTATGATGGAGATAAAACGCTGTCGGTGTTGCAGACGCTGTCGGACGCTTCCGCAGGGCTGAATTTGGATTCTTCCGATGTCAATATGTTCATCTCCGGCCTGAGCCGCATGAGGATGACCGGAAAGGCCACGCAGGAATATCTGAATTACTTCTCCGAGCGCGGCGATGCCGCGCATTCACCGGATCGCGCCGAATAAAGGAAAGGAGCAAGGACGCCCGCCATCGGCGCGGCGTCTTTACTTGAGCATGACACAGAAGAAACATGGAACCGATCTGACACCGCGCTACAGCGCGACACAGTTTCTGCACTGGATCTCTGCCACCGGCACCACCAGCTTTGCCACCGCCTATCTGCTGAGCCGGGGCATGTCCTCCG
>CAZWJM010000118.1:0-3734 GCA_964634435.1 uncultured Oscillospiraceae bacterium
TTTTCCGGTCTTCTCATAGTATTCCTTGAGCGGCTCGGTCTGCTCATGATAAGTGTCAAGACGGCTCTTCACGACCTCGGGAGAATCGTCCCGGCGGGTCGAAAGCTCGTTTCCGCAGTTATCACAGGTCTTTCCGTCCTTCGAGGGTTTGAATTCGACGTGGTAGGAAGCACCGCAGTCCGCACAGACACGGCGACCGCTCATTCTTGCAACGATCGTCTCGTCGGGGACCTCTATGCTGATGACCGCATCGATCTTCACGCCCATCCTGTCAAGGGCTTCCGCCTGAGGCACGGTTCTGGGAAAGCCGTCGAGGATGAAGCCGTTTCTGCAGTCATCCTTCGCAAGTCTTTCCTTGATAATGCCGATCACAACCTCGTCCGGGACAAGCGCACCGCGGTCGGTATATTCCTTTGCGGCAGAACCCATCGCGGTTCCGGTTTTGATCGCTTCTCTTATGATCGCGCCCGTTGAGATTGCGGGAATGCCGTAGCGTGCGCTGACGTTTTCCGCCTGCGTGCCCTTACCCGCACCGGGAGCTCCGAGAAAAATTATATTCATTGACTTTCCTCCGAAAATATCAGGTGCTGCGGCAGCATATCGGTACCTGCCGGTACCGGATATGCTTTCCGCCGTATTCTTTACGCTTATTACTCAAGGAATCCCTTGTAGTGGCGCATGGCCATCTGGGACTCAAGCTCGCGCGCGGTCTCAAGAGCGACACCGACAACGATGAGCAGCGACGAACCACCGAATGCAAGCGCGCCGAGATATCCTCTTGCAAAGATATTGACAAAGAGCGGAAGCCCCGCAATGAATGCAAGGAATATTGCGCCGATAAGAGTGATTCTGTTGAGTACCATCTTGATATAATCGGCAGTGGGTTTACCCGGACGGATACCGGGAATGAATCCGCCGTTCTTCTTCAGATTGTTGGCAACCTCAACGTTGTTGAAGCTGATCTCAATATAGAAGTAAGAGAAGGCGATAATCAGTGCAATGAAGAGCAGAACGTACACGACCGAGCTCGGTGAGAACAGATCGAGGAACTTAGCCCAGAAAGAGCCGGTCTTCGGCTGAACGAACAGACCGATCGTTGTCGGAAGAGAAACTATCGAGCTTGCGAAGATGATCGGCATAACACCGGACATATTCAGCTTGAGGGGCAGATTTGAGTTCTGACCGCCGTACATTTTTCTGCCGACGACACGTTTTGCATACTGAACGGGAATTCTGCGCTCGCTGTTCGTGATAAAGACAACAAGCGTGATGACCGCGACCATTATGATCACGGAAAGGATTGCAAAGAAGATGTTGGCAAAGCCGCCCTTCTTTATCTGGTTGACAATGGTCTCAGCCGTTGCAAAGCCGCTGGAGAGTATGTTTACGAAGAGGATGATGGAGATACCGTTTCCGATACCGCTTTCATCGATCCTGTCGGCAAGCCACATGATAAGCGCGGCACCTGCGCAATAGCACGCGATGATGACGAGCATTGCGAACCAGCTCTTATCGGTAAGAACGCCGAGGTTCTTCATATAGGCATAATATCCGTAAGCGGTTACGAGCGCAAGCACGACCGTTACATATCTTGTGATCTTGTCAAGCTTCTTTCTGCCGTCCTCACCCTCCTTTGAGATCTTCTCAAGGGCGGGGATAGCGATCGTAAGAAGCTGGATCACGATCTGCGCAGTGATGTAAGGCGAAACCGACAGAGCAAACAGAGTTGCCTGCGAGAATGCCTGACCTGACAGAATGTTGAGGTAGTCAAAGATGGATCCCGAGGAATTCACCGTGACTATATAGTTAAGCGCATCAGAGCTTACATACGGGACCGGGATGCACGCACCGAGACGGTACAGAAGTACGATCACGATGGTGAATATCATCTTACGCTTAAGATCCGGGATCTTCCATGCGTTTGCAAGCGTTTTGAACACTCAGACCACCTCGCACTTTCCGCCGGCTGCTTCGATCTTCTCTTTTGCCGCTGCGGTAAATGCTGCTGCGCGAACGGTGAACTTTTTGTCAACGTTTCCGTTTCCGAGAACCTTAAGCCCGTCAGCTGCCTTGTGAGCAAGACCTGCGTTCACAAGCAGATCAAGATCAACGACAGCGCCGTCCTCAAAGCGTTCCAGAGCAGAAATATTTACCGTGGTGTATTCCTTTGCGAAGCGGTTCTTGAAACCTCTCTTCGGAAGTTTTCTGTAAAGCGGGATCTGACCGCCCTCAAATCCGGGACGGACGCCGCCTCCCGAACGGGCATTCTGACCCTTGTGACCCTTGCCTGCGGTTTTACCGTTACCGGAACCGGTACCTCTGCCCTTACGCCATGCGGGTGTAACTGAGCCGGGTGCCGGTGAAAGTTCATGGAGCTTCATTGGATTTCCTCCTTTTTGTGTTGTACTTTACGTTCCCCCGCATCATACGCGGAGGTAGGAGTCTCAGCCCTGCTTCTCGACCTTTACGAGGTGAGAAATGACCTTGACCTTGCCGGCGAGAACCGCATTGTCCTCATGAACTATGCTGTCACCGATTTTTTCGAGTCCGAGCGACCTGGCGGTGAGCTTCTGGTTGGGCTTAGCGCCGATTGTGCTCTTTACGAGCGTTACCTTTACTGTTTCCATCATGAGCCTCCGTTCACTTAAGCAGCGTGCCGGGCTCAAGTCCGCGGGTCTTCGCGACTTCTTCCTCGGTACGGAGAGTCTTAAGACCCTCGAAGGTTGCCTTTACGACGTTGACAGGGTTATTGGAGCGCAGGCACTTGGCTCTGACATTGCGGATACCCGCCATCTCAAGAACCTTTCTTGCCGTGCCGCCCGCGATAAGTCCGGTACCTTCGGAAGCGGGCTTGAGAAGCACCTTTCCTGCACCGTACTCACCGATGACCTCGTGGGGAATGGTGGTTCCCTTGAGGGATACGGTGATCATATTCTTCTTTGCATCCTCAATACCCTTGCGGATAGCTTCCGGAACCTCCGCTGCCTTGCCGAGACCGTATCCGACTCTGCCGTTGCCGTCGCCGACAACCATAAGAGCCGCAAAACGTGCGATACGTCCGCCCTTGACGGTCTTGGATACGCGGTTTACCACAACGAGCTTCTCGAGGAGATCACCGGCTGCGGGATTATTTGATTTCTGTATCATTATAAACCTCCGTTATCCTCAGAATTTGAGGCCGCCCTCGCGGGCGCCTTCTGCAAGCTCAAGTACACGTCCGTGATACAGATACCCGCCACGGTCGAACACTACGTTTTCAACGCCCTTTTCAAGAGCGAGCTTAGCGATCGCCTTGCCGACTTCTCTGGCTGCCGCCTTGTTTCCGCCGTTGCCCTCGAAATTCTTTCCGAGAGTGGAGGCAGAGCAAAGGGTCACACCCTTTTCGTCGTCAATGATCTGAGCCTGAATATTGCTGAGAGAGCGGTAAACGCAAAGACGGGGGCACGCAGATGTACCGGAGATCTTTGCTCTGATACGCTTATGTCTCTTTTCACGCTGTTTATTAGCGTCTTTTCTACTAACCATTCTGTTCCGCTCCTTTCATTACTTACCGGTCTTACCGGACTTGCGGCGGATCTTTTCGCCGGAGTACTTGACGCCCTTGCCGAGGTAAGGCTCAGGGGGTCTTTTTTCTCTGATCTGAGCGGCTATCTGACCGACTGCCTGCTTGCTGATTCCCTTTACGATGATCGTGTTGGAATCGGGGGTCTCGAAGGTAACTCCGTCTCTCTCCT
>CAZWJM010000119.1:0-3704 GCA_964634435.1 uncultured Oscillospiraceae bacterium
AGTTCATAGACGATCTTGATCATGCCCTCGACGGTCATGGTCTCTTTCGTGACGACCAGACGGCAATCAGGATAGGCTGTGGCCAGTTCGGTCTGGAATGCGGGGCCCTTCATCTTGTTGGTCGGAGCGCCATCCTTGATTCCCTGCTCTTCATAGACCTTCAGAATTGCGGGCAGCAGCGGATCGTCTTCCCGCAGAATCAGAGCATGGTCGAAATTCTTCAGAACATCCCATGCCGTCTTCTGGATTTCGTTGCAGGGGAAGACCATATTCACGCCCGGCTCCACAGTGTCCTCAACTTCGATGGTCAGAACCCCGGTATGTCCATGCAGATACTGAGCCTCTCCTTTGAAACCATAAAAACGGTGTGCGTACTGAAGGTCTAGCTTCGTAATGCTTCGCATGATAATCCTCCTAAAAAATGATATATGAAAACGCTCGTTTCCGGGCTTTTTCCGAAGGGAATCTATTTCTGAACGGGATCCTGCTGTTTCTTGCATTCCGGGCAGACACCATGAAAGAGAATATCATAACCGATGAAGTCAAATCCATGGGTATCCCGGATCCCATGCTCAAGGCCAGTGACAAAATCCATGTCCACATCAAAGACGCGTCCGCATATGTTGCATTTCACATGGCAGTGGTTTCGGCTGATATGGTCAAAGCGGTCGGCACTCCCCGGAATTTCAAGCCGGCGAATTTCGCCCATTTCCGATAACAGATTCAGATTTCGATATACGGTTGCCTTGCTGATTGTCGGATACTCCTGGATGATTTCCTCATAAACCTCATCTGCTGTGGCGTGGCAATGCAATCTATTCACTGCCTCCAAGACTAGGGAGCGTTGAATCGTATTACGTCGTGCCATAGAGTTCACCTTATTGATATTGCTTTTATATTGATAAAATATATCATTTAGAATGAAAAGTCAAGGTCCCATTCTGAAAAATTTTCCTCAATCACTTCCGGCTAGCTCACCACTTCAATACCATTCAGAATAGGGCGTACTTCTATACGCTTCTGGCGTAAATATTGTGCGTCCTGCGTTGCTTTTTTGTCAAGGGAGCTGCACTCCCTTGCGACGCTTACGCGTCTATCCCTTGTAGCTTGCCAGGTAAACACAAACAAATCCTCCATATGATCGCTGTGTGATCATATGGAGGATTCACTGTCTTATGGACACCCGGCTATGGCCGAGGAGTGTTTTTTCTGTAAAGCGTTTTTACTTTTCAGGCGTTTCCTTTTCCTGCTTTCTGGCGCGGCAGAAGTGGATGAACATAAACACCAGAAACGCCACGCTGATATAACCAAAGACGGGGTAGACGGTTCCGATGATCTCCGCAAAACCCAGCAGACTGCCCGCCCATGCCAGCACGCTGATGGCCAGCAGGACGACCTTCTTGTGGGTGCGGACAAGGGCGGATTTCTGCTCGATGTAGGCGCTCAGTCCCACCAGACTTGCCAGCGCGTTGCAGAACATGGCCACCAGCAGCATGATGCCGTAAATGGTGCCCATCGTGCCGTTCAGATGGCTGGCCAGTGCCACCATGGGCAGCTCCGCCTGCACCGCCTCCGGATAGGCTGCCAGGCTGGTGAGGATGCTCCCCGCCACCACCAGCAGCATGAGCCCGGCGAGGATGATGCCGCCGTAGATGTGCTTCTTCTCCCGGACATACTGCCCCACCGGGGACATAATGCCGATGCCGCCCAGAATGTTGTAGGCCACGAACGTCATGGTGGCAATGCCCCAATTGGGCATCAGCGGGTTGCTGTTGGTATACGCCAGGTGCAGGATGCCCTCCGTGCCGAAGGTACACCATGCGGCGATGGCAAAGCCCAGCGTGGCCATCACCAGCAGCGGGATCAGGGCGGAGAAGGCGTTCACCATACCGCTGACGCCCAGCAGCGCCGTCAGGAACACCAGCAGCATGAACACGGCGCTGCCCAGCCAGGTGGGAACGCCGAACAGCTGCGTCAGCATGGCGCCCACACCGGCGGACATGGACACCACCACAAAGAACAGAAATACCGCGCCGATGGCGCCGGAGGCCGCCCTCAGCCATTTGATATCCCACGGCACCAGCAGCTGATCCATATCGGAGCAGCGGGTCATCTGCGTCAGGCGGATAAACAGAACGCCGATGACCACAAACAGCAGCGTCGCCAGCGCAAAGCCCACATAGCCCCAGTTGCCAAAGGCGCCGAAAAACTGCCAAAGCTCCTGCCCGGAGATAAAGCCCGCGCCCAAAAAACAGCCGACGTAGGTAAACGCCAGCGTCCAAGTCTTGATCTGTTTCATTTGTCACCTCATGTTGAATATACCCATACAATATAGCCTATTTCCCTCCCCGCGTCAACCCCGGAGCGGCTGCGGGAAAGTCTGATAGGTTATGGGAATTTCTTTCACTGAATGCTTCGGTTTTCCGTTGACGGTGCCTCCGGGATGTTGTATAATATGACTGGAAAAAGTGCCGGTTCAGGCGCGTATATTGCTTTAAATAGCAAAAGAAACTGTGCAGGAGGACGATCAGCATGATACATACCATTGACGGCATCATCGCCGCCGCCAAGGGCGGCACCACCGGTGTCATCGCCGTGGCAGCCGCTCACGACCAGCCCGTGATCGAGGCGGTGGTGGAGGCTCGTAAGGAGGGCATCGCCACGCCCATTCTGGTGGGACATGTGGACGAGATCAGCGCCATGCTTACCGCACTGGGCGAGAACCCCGCCGACTACGAGATCATCGCCGGCGACACCGATCAGGACTGCGCGGCCAAGGCCGTGGCGCTGTGCGCCGAGGGTAAGGCCAACTTCCTGATGAAGGGCATTCTGGGCACCGCCGACCTGATGCATGCTGTTTTCAATAAGGAGCACGGTCTGCGTACCCAGCATCTGACCACCCACTGCATGCTGTACGAGATCCCCGCGCTGGGTCGTATGCTGGTGCTGACCGACGGCGGCGTGAACACCTTCCCCGATCTGGAGAAGAAGGCGGATATTCTGGAGAACGCCGCTATGGTGCTGCAGGCGCTGGGCTATGAGCATATCAACGCCTCCTGCGTGTGCGGCGCCGAGCAGGTAAATCCCAAGGTACAGTCCACCGTGGACGCCGATGCTCTCAGCAAGATGACCGACCGCTGGGCAAAGTACAACATGGACGTGTGCGGCCCCGTGGCCCTGGATCTGGCGGTGAGCGAGGAGGCCTGCCGCCACAAGCACTACACCGCCCCCGGCGCAGGCAAGGCGGACATCCTGCTGGTACCCAACTATGAGGTGGGCAACGGCATCGGCAAAGCGGCCAACCTGTTCGGCAACGCCAAAAACGCCGGCATCATTCTGGGCGCCAAGGTGCCCATCGTGCTGGTGAGCCGCGCCGACAGCGCCTACTCCAAACTGGCATCCATCGCTCTGGGCAGCGTCCTTTCCAGCCGTATGAAGCTGGTGTAATGGCGTATTGCGCAAGAAATTGTTTCGTCTCGCTACGATTTTAACAAATTTTCTTGGCTTATTTGATAAATGCTTGACAATTATTACGGCAACGCCTATCATAAGTATGGTTCGACTGCCGCAGCGCGGTGTGGACATAGTATAATAACGTAAAAGAGGAGATTATGTTATGGTAAATCAGGAATACTACAATCTGGGTACGGCGCCCTCCGTCATCCGCCAGCTGTTCGCCTACGGTCTGGAGCAGGCCGCCAAGG
>CAZWJM010000120.1:0-3694 GCA_964634435.1 uncultured Oscillospiraceae bacterium
CGCTGACCTCTTGAATGCCATTCAAGCGCTCTCCCAGCTGAGCTATACCCCCAAACGCACTGACAATTTTAACAGACTGTGCGCTGATTGTCAACCGGAAAATTAAATTAATTTTGCCCGCTGCCGTAGTCGTCATCGAACATGTACGTCACGTCCTCTTTATAGCGGAACTTTTTCTCCTTGCCGTGCAGCAGGCGGAAAATGCTCGCGCGATACTCGACGAGGACGAGCAGCCCCGTGAGCAGATAAATGTTGCGCACGAGCGTATCGTCGACGCTCATGACCGCGACAAGGCACATTACCACCATCGCGGCTATTGCCGACAGCGACACATAGCGGCTTACGAGATACGCGACGATGAACACGACGATGCCCGCGATGGCGACCTCGCTGCTGACGAAAAAGCTGCCGACGGCAACGGCGATGAGGCTGTGCTCGCCGCGGAAATTATACATGATGGGGAAGGTCGTGCCCAGCACGACGCAAAACAGCGCAAAGGCATAGCCGACCTTGCTGTGGTCGACGATGAGCAGCAGAAGCCCGCCGATGAGCACCGGCAGGATGACCTTCGCCGCCTCCATGCCGAAGATGACAGCCATGCCGCGCCAGCCGTGGCGCTTCAAAAAGCGCGTGATGCCGGGGTTATCGCGGCTGTACTTCAAAATATTCTCGTGAAAATACAGATGCGAGGATAAGATAGGCGTGCTCATGCTGCCCAAGGAGTAGGCGATGAGCGCCGTTACCGCAAGGAGCAGAGCAGTTGTCATTGCTTATCTCCCTTCTGCCGTATGACCATGCGGATGGGCGTGCCCTCCAGACCGAACACGGCGCGGATCTGATTTTCAATATAGCGCTGGTAGGAGAAGTGGAACAGCTCGCGGCTGTTGCAGAAGATGACGAAGTTGGGCGGCTTTATGCCCGTCTGCGTCATGTAGTATATCTTCAGGCGGCGGCCCTTATCGGTGGGCGGCTGCACCCTCGCCTGCGCGTCGGCAAGCACGTCGTTGAGCATGCCGGTGGTTATGCGCATATTGCTTTGGTCGTTTACGAAGTTTACAAGCTCGAAGATCCTGTCGGTGCGCTGGCCGGTCTTGGCGGAGATGAAGAGCACGGGCGCGTAGCTCATGAAGCTTAAGTCGCGCATGACCTCCTTGCGCATTTTCTCCATCGTGCCGGTCTCTTTCTCAACAAGATCCCACTTGTTCACGACGACGATGCTGGCCTTGCCGGCCTCGTGCGCAAGACCCGCTATCTTCGTGTCCTGCTCGGTGACGCCCTCGCGCGCATCGATCATGATTATGCACACATCCGCGCGCTCGATGGCCATCTGCGCACGCATGACGGAAAACTTCTCGACCCGCTCATCGACCTTGCTCTTGCGGCGGATGCCGGCCGTGTCGATAAACACATATTTGCCGAACTTATTGTCCACCTCGGAGTCGACCGCGTCGCGCGTTGTTCCGGCGACGTTGCTGACGATGACGCGCTTTTCGCCGAGGATGTGGTTGACAAGCGAGGATTTGCCGACGTTGGGCTTGCCGATGACGGCGACCTTGATGCGGTCATCCTCCTCGTTTTCCTCCTCCTCGGGCGGGAAATACTGCATACAGGCATCGAGCAGATCGCCTGTGCCGTGGCCGTGGACGGCGCTGACGGCGATGGGGTCGCCGAGGCCGAGCTCGTAAAATTCATATATCGCGGGGTCTGTGCGCCCGGTCGAGTCCATTTTGTTGACCGCCAGAATGGTCGGCTTTTTCGACCTGAGCAGCATGTTCGCAACGTCCTTATCCGCGGCTGTCACGCCCGTGCGCACATCGGTCACGAGGATGATGACGTCGGCTGCGGATATCGCGATGTTCGCCTGCTCGCGCATGAACATGAGTATCTCGTTGTCGGTGGTCGGCTCGATGCCGCCGGTGTCGACTATATTAAACTTTCTTCCGAGCCATTCGCACTCGGCATACAGTCTGTCGCGCGTGACGCCGGGCGTATCCTCGACGATGGACAGTCTGCGGCCGCAAAGCTTGTTAAACAGCATGCTTTTGCCCACGTTCGGGCGGCCGACGATGGCTATAAGAGGCTTTGCCATGCTACTTACCTCCGTTTTGATTATATTTATAATACTGCTGCCGCTCCGCCTCGCGCACGGGGATGCGCAGCTCGGGCAGAGCATCGCCGCTTATCGCGTCCCACAGCGCAAAGCCGTCGGATTCCACGGGATAGATGGGAACGCCCAGCGCGTCCATGGCCTCCTCGATAGTAACATCGTCGAGGAAGTCAAGCTCCGCGCGCCGCAGCATATTCTGCGACACGAAAAGCCGCTCGCCCAGGTCTTTTCCGCGAAGCTGAGCGATAAGGTCCTGACCGGTTATAAGCCCCGACACGTTCACGCCGTGGCCGAAGAAGTCGTTTACTATCGCATAGACCTTACCGTTTATATTATCATACTTTTGCGCGGCTGTACAAATAAGTTTTTCAAAATACGGCGCTGCGGACACGCCGCAGGCGATGGAAAACGCAACTCCGTCGGGCTTATCGCTCAGCGCGAGGGCGGAGGCAAACTCCCGCTCCAGCAGCCGGAGCATGCCGACGCCGTTTTCAAGCTGCGTGTGTTCCTCGTAAAAATCGTCCTCCGGCAGCTCACGCCGGGCACAGATGTACATCTCGTCCGAGCAGAAGAATATGCGCGTGCCGTGCTTTTTAAGGCACTTATCGCCGAAGGCTGTGACCATATCGATAGTCTCGGCCGAATGCTCGGGCGTAAACGGCGTGAGCGGGTACAGCCCCTCGCGGAACTTCGTCAGCCCCACCGGAACTATCGACACGCTGTACACTGCCGGGTGCATTGCCTCAAGGTCCTCCATCGTGCGCATGAGCGCCTGCCCGTCGTTCAGCCCCGGGCAGCAGACGATCTGACAGTTCATGACGATACCGCCCTCGGCAAAGCGGCGCATTATATCAACGCATTTGCCCGCGTTTTTGTTGCGCAGAAGCTTCACCCTCAGCTCGGGGTCGGTCGCCTGCACGGAGATGTTCACGGGGCTTATGTGCAGATCGATGATGCGCTGTATCTCGCGCTCGGAGAGGTTTGTGAGGGTGATGTAGTTGCCCATGAGGAAGCTCAGGCGCGCGTCGTCGTCCTTGAAATACATCGTCTTGCGCATACCCTTGGGAAGCTGGTCAATAAAGCAGAACACGCAGTTGTTTGCGCAGCTTCTCGGCGCGTCCATGAGGTATTCCTCAAAGTCGAGGCCGAGGTCGCGGCCCTCGGGCTTTGAGACATACACCGTGTGCTCTATCCCGTCGGGGCGGCGCAGGGTGATGCGGAGCTCGGGGTCGTAGGAGAAATATTTATAGTCGAGCACGTCGTGGATGACGTTCCCGTTTATGCTGACTATCTCGTCCCCGACGTGGGCCTTGCCCTTGAGCGGACTGTCGTTATCGATTTTTGAAATAACGTCGTTTTTCATTATGATCACATATACGCAAAAGGAGGAAAGGGACAGCCTTTCCTCCTTGAGCATAAATCGTTTTGATTACTTCTCTTCTACGTTGAGAACCTTGCGGCCATTGTACATGCCGCATGCCTTGCACGCGCGGTGGGGCATCTTGAACTCGCCGCAGTTGGGGCACTTGATGATGCCGGGAGCCTCGAGCTTCCAATGAGACGAACGTCTCTTATCACGTCTCTGTC
>CAZWJM010000121.1:0-3680 GCA_964634435.1 uncultured Oscillospiraceae bacterium
TTCCGGTGCTTATTTAGCATAAGCTGTTCTTACATTATCTAATTTTCAAGGTACAATTCGCGCTGACCAGTTTCAGCGGACAGCTTATTTACTATACCACGAATGGTAGGCGTTTGTCAAGAGTTTTTTCAAACTTTTTTGAAGTTTTTTTATTCGCTCTCGCATCGACGCGTTGGCCTCTCGTGAGGCGCTTTGTTAGAATACCACCCAAACACCCCTTTGTCAACACTTTTTTCGCTTTTTTTCACAAGTTTTTTGCCTCATTTTTGCCCGCCACTAAATATTGTGCCTAAAGGCGCGCATAATAACTATATGAGCGATTTTATGAAACAAAGCCACCGCGCCGAGCCCGAAGAAAAACCGCACGAAGCGCCGAAAACGCGCTTTCGCGGCAAAATAAGCGGGCAGACGCTTGAAAACATATTTGCCGACTGCGGCGATTTTCAGTCGCGGCAGGTGCGCCCTGGGCTGAGCGCCGAGGGGAAGCTTTTCGTCTGCTGGCTTGACGGCGTGGCCGACGGCGGCGACATTGCAAAGGATATCCTGCGCCCGATGACGGAGCTTCTGCGCGCGGGTGCGCTGCTCACGCCCGAGAGGATGCTCGACGGCGCCGTATACTCTGCGCAGGCAGCGCAGCGCACGACGCTTGACGATATCGTCGCCGACATCACAAATGGCGCGTGTGCCGTCGTATTTGAGGAGCGGCGCTGCGCCGTGTGCTTCGAGGTGCGCGCAAAGCAGGTGCAGCGCGGCATCAGCGAGCCGACCATCGAAAAATCCCTCAAGGGCGGCAAGGACAGCTTCACCGAGGTCCTGCGCACGGACACCGCCCTCGTGCGGCGGCGCATTGCAGACCCGACGCTGAAGGCCCGCGCGGCGGTCATCGGCCGCAAAAGCCGCACGGCGGCGGCGATAATGTACCTTGACGGCGTGGCGGACCCCGCGGTCGTCACGGAGCTTGAAAAGCGAATTAATAATATAAATGTAGACGGTGCGCTCTCAACGGGCATACTGGAGGAGTACATCACCGACCGGCCGCGCTCGGTTTTCCCCCAGCTTATCCACACCGAGCGCCCCGACCGCTTCGCGCGTCAGCTGCTAAACGGGCGGGTGGGGCTGCTGGTCGACGGGATACCGATAGGCTTTCTCGTGCCGGTGAGCTTTCCGGAATTCATGCGCGTACCGCAGGAGGAGAGCCAGAACTACCTCATCTCCTCGGCCATCAGCATCATCCGCTGGGCGGCGGTGCTCATCGCGCTGGCGCTGCCGGCGTTTTACACGGCGATAGCGATGTACCATCAGGAGATGATACCGACGCGGCTGCTGCTGTCGATAATCGAGTCGAAGCAGTCGGTGCCGTTTTCGACGGCGCTGGAGCTTATCAGCATGCTGCTGGCCTTCGAGCTTTTGCAGGAGGCGGGGTTGCGCCTGCCCGACCCCATCGGCGACACGGTCAGCATAATCGGCGCACTCATCGTCGGGCAGTCGGCGGTCGAGGCGAAGGTCATTTCGCCGATCGCTGTGATCGTCGTTGCGATGGCGGGCATCGCGGGCTACGCGCAGCCGAGCCAGGACCTCGGCGCGGCACTGCGGCTGTGCCGCTTTGCGCTGGTGATAGCGGCGATACTGGCGGGGCTTTACGGCGTGATGCTGTCGCTGTGCCTGTTCGTGTGGTATCTGTGCACCATCGACTCCTTCGGCCGGAACTACACAGCGCCCTGGTCGGGCGGGCGGCTGGGGAATCTCAAGCGCACCTTCCTGCGGCGGCCGCTGCCGGAGGATAAGCTGCGCGAGCCGGAGCTGAACACCCCCGACAGGAGGAAGCAGGGATGAGGAAATTTATCGCCGTCGTCTGCGCTATGGCCATTACCCTGTGCGCGGGCGGCTGCTCCGGCGGGAGCATTTACTCGAACTATCGCTCGATATCCGACCTCATGGTCGTGCAGACGATGGGCTTTGACCTCGCCGACGAGGGGGTGCTGCTGTCAGTCTCTTCCGAGGGCGGCGCGCAGCCGCCCGTGCGCCTTAAAAGCTCGGGGCGCTCGCTGACCGAGGCGCAGGAGACATTGCAGGGATTTAGCGGCGGCGCGCTTTTATTCTTCGGCCACACATCGTATATCGCCATCGGGCAGGGGATACTCGACAGCAACGTCACGCGGTTTTTCGACTGCATCGAGCGCGACGCGGCATTTCGCCTGTGCATACCGGTGTTCGCGGTGTCCGACGGCTCGGCCGAGGCGCTCGTCATGGGCGCGGGCAGCGACGAGCACGACGCGACGCAGCTTTTTCACGCGCTGGAGCAGCACATGCGTCTGCGCGGGGATATGCACGTTTTCTCTGCCGCCGAAATCGCCTCCGCCCTCGACCAGAACGGTGCGGCGCTCATGTGCGCGGTGAAGGCGGCGAATGCAGCTGCTGTTGACCCCGCCGCGCCGGAGGGTGCGCTGGCCATCGTGCCGGATGGCTACATTATTATAAATAAGGAAAGGGCGGTCGGGCATGTGCCGATGGAGCTTGCGCGGGGCGTGAGCATAATCGAGAACATGATGGGCGCCGTGCCCGTCGTTGTCGGCAGCGCCACCGTGCAGACCGACGACACGAGCTGTGAGATTTCGCCCGTGTTCGGCGATAACGGCGAGCTGACGGGGCTTAAATTTGACGCGCGGCTGTCGGTCTCGCTTGCCGAGGCCGAGGGTGAGTTTGACGTAAAGGAGCTTGCGCGCAAGCTGGAGGACATGGCGCGCGGCTGGATAGAGGATGTGCTTGCACTGTCGGTCGCGACCGGCTGCGATTTTCTGCACCTGGGCAGTGAGCTTGAAATGCGCCACCCCGTGGCACTGCGCGGCGCGGCGGAGCATTTTGCCCTCGTCATGCCAAACTTGAGCTTCGACGTGCGCGTCACCGCCGACCTCGGCCGCAGCTTCCACCTCGACCTCACCGAAGGGGGCAAGTGAGGAATAGTTGCCACTCGCCGCACCTCGCCGCACCTCGCCGGTGAGGCATATCGCTTTTAGATTGTACCAACACATTTTTTGCGGTCGCCCGGTATCGAATATGCCGACAAAACCGGGAATCTGCCGCATCCCGTGGGTCTTGTGTTGTTCTATATTGGTGCAAAATAAGCCTTCCCCTCGAGGTCGGTGCGTTAAGAAAACATGACACCAAATAAGCCTTCCCCTCGAGGGGAAGGTGTCAGCCGAACGGCTGACGGATGAGGTGGAATAAATCGCGCGTTAGCGCATCATTGTTTACACCGTACCTTTGTCCTGATTTGGTGCAAAATATGTGTATAGTGTGATGGTTTTGTCCTTGGCTCCACTGTGCAAGGGGAGCTGTCAGCGAAGCTGACTGAGGGGTTGTCGGTGCGTCAAGAAAACATGCCGGTGGCATGTTTTTAGCATCCGACCGCAGGAGCTACGCTCCGAGGAGGGAACTAATTGTGTCCGCCAGCTACATCTATCTGCAGGTAACAACCCCTCCGGCTCGGCTTACGCCGACCCACCTCCCCTTGCACAGGTGAGGCAAATAACGCACGCGACAACTGCAATTGTTCTAAATTAGTGCAAAGCAAGACACAACAACGGGCGAGGCAAGCCTCGCCCCTACAAGGGTGCAGGTAAAGGTTTAGCACAGTGCTCTGATTTCGGCTGCACCTTGTATGGAATAGGTTCACCCATTCC
>CAZWJM010000122.1:0-3654 GCA_964634435.1 uncultured Oscillospiraceae bacterium
TTTAATGTCGAAGGAACCGAAGCCTACTCCGATAAGAAGGACGGCAACATCCTCGTTGACGGCGTGATCTGCGCCAATACCTTCTGGTATAACACCACCGGCAACACGGTTTCCATTGATACCAACGGAGATGGAGCGAATGATTACAATCTTGCGCCGGAGACCTTCTACTGGAAGATGGGCACCATCGGTGAAAGCGAACTGGCGTTGAGTTACTATGTGTACCTCGACGGGTCTATGGAAGGTACGCGCGAGGCAGGCTCCTATCCTACCAACGAGAGCGCGGTTCTCTACTATACCAACTATCTTGATCACGAATCCCACAAGGAAACCGTGTCTCCGAGAATGCCCTGGAAGGCAGCCCATGTGAATTATGCCTTCTACCTGGTCGATCAGAACGGTAATGTGGTTACTGACATGACCAGCGGTACAACCGGTTCGTTTGCCAACAAGATTGCGGTTACTAACCCCATTTTGTTCGGTGAAGTTCTGCTTAACAACACCCAAACTGTGCAGTCCCAGACCATTATTGCCGGAAATGTTCTTCCGGACGGCTATGAACTCTATGACACTGGCGCCCAGTATACCATTGATATTCACTCCGGCTCCGGAAGCAATTGGACGATAGTTAATAGCAAAGGACAGACTACCTATGTTACCGACTATAACGGCAACGAATTCACTAACGAGACGAGTGTAAACGATCCGAGCTATGACTACACGCACACCACAGTATGGTTCGCGGTGAAGTATGTCAGCAAGCCTATCAATGATACCGTTGTGGTTGATTTCGGTCTGCCGGTGGATATCTCTGTGCTGTCCAACGATATGCTGCCCAGCAATGCGGTTGTCACTGCCATTTCCCATAACGAATCTACCATTACTGCTACGACCTGTGAAGGTGCATACGGTACGTTGTCCATCAATTCCGATAGTAAGAGCGTTCGCTATGAGATGAGTAAGACTAACGGTATGCAGATGCAGCCTGAGGTGTTCTATTATGCCACAAGCGCCAGCAGCTATTCTGCAAAGATTACCATTATCCCGGCGACTACCGTGTACTATGAGGATAGCTTCGTAACATTTGAGAATTCTTCCGCTGCTGACGGGACATATGGCGTGTGGACGACTGACGGTAAGACTGAAAGCAAGACACAGGCGGAGGATCGTCCCGGCACATCCAGTGTTCTTGCTGATGCAAACAATGTCTACGGCTCCGATGCAGCGTATGAGAACTTTACGCAGTTCAGCCTCGGCAGCGCTATGAAGGTGACAGTAGATGCCACAACGGGTGCCAAGGCCAATGCACCGGAAGCAAACTTCACCTTTACCGGTACAGGCTTTGATGTTATCAGCCTGACGGATAATCAATCCGGTACGATTACTGTCGCGGTTAAGAACACAGAAACGGGCTCTGTGAAGAACTATTCTGTTAATAACTATTTTGGCTATACCTATAGCAACGGTACATGGACTGCGACAGATGGTAGCAATCCCAATGCATTGTATCAGGTTCCCGTGATTAAAGTGGAGGGCCTTGATTATGGAACCTATGAGGTGACCATTAAAGTTGCTTATCTGAAGTCGTTGGATCTGCTTGAAACCGGTGAATGCAGCTTCTGGCTTGATGCGATTCGCATCTATGACCCCGCGAAGAGCGACGAAACTGCACAGGATGCCTATAATAAAGATAAAGAGAGTGCTCCTGACTATGCCGAGGTGAGGAATCTTCTGATTGCCGGAAATACATTTGCGGTTGATGGTGCAGATGTGACAGGTGCAGTATTTATTGATGGCATTGCCACCGGCGCTACTATTGCACAGTATACCGATTTTGGACCCAACAACGAAGCATATCTGGCAAGCAACCAGGCGGTTGCCTTCCAGCTTATGGCAAACCAGGTTCCTGAGAGCGTACAACTTGGTGCAAAGCTTGCTGCCGGCAATACGGCCACGCTGTATTTCAACGGCAAGGAGTTTAAAACCATCTCCACTGCAACGGATATGTACTATGTACTGAACGGCCTGAATTGGACAGAGGGTTCCGACGGTATCTTCACATCTGACGTTGTGGTGCTTCAGAATAAGACCGGTGACGGCATCATTTCCCTGACCAATATCAAGGTTACAGGTGGTGCAGCGTTTGCTGTTGCAAGCGACAATCCTGCAAATGAGCTGAAACTGGCAGAGGAACCTGTCGTTATGGCTGTGGCTACTTTCCAAATGGCTGCTCGGGCGATGCAGATTGTTGCTGTAAATGATGAACCGGCGCCGGAGGTTATTTCCGTTGTGGCGGATCAATCTGATGTTAAAGTCGGCGATACGGTAAAGATTACGGTAACGACCAATGCTGATGCAGATTACATTTTAGTCAACGATACAAAAGTGGATACTTTTACCGAGGACGAAAATGGAAATCGTGTTTGGGTATATGAAACCAAGGCTGAAAAGGCTGGTGAGACCAACTTCAGCGTATCTGCTTTGAGCACGGATGGTCACGAAAGCGAAGAAAGTGCCTGCACGGTAAATATCCAAAAACAGGAATCGAAGCCTGCACGTGGTATTTCTGCTATGATCAAGAAGGTCATGAATGCTTTCGACAAGTTTTTTGGCGCAATCTTCGGTTGGCGTCGATAACAGGAAGAGGTGATGAACGATGAAAAAAGTATATACGAAACCTCAGATCGTCTTTGAAAGCTTTCAACTGACATCTAATATTGCAGGCGATTGTAACACAAAGCCGAATACTCTGGCAGATGAAGCAAACTGTGGTTACAATGACGGCGGCTGGATTATTTTCCAGAGCAGCACAGTCTGCGTTGATGTCCAAGTCGGTCAAGATGGAGCACATAATGGATTCTGTTATCATGTTCCTATCGGAGATCATAGCGTATTTACCTCCTGAATAAATGTAAAAAGCCCTGCCCAGCGGGCAGGGCTTTTTAATAGAGGAATTTGCCATGTATAAAAAAAATAAAATTATCATATGTATACTTGTTATAGCTATCGTGACTGCAGCAGTTATCTGCATACTTGTTTCAAGGCATGGTGGTAAAAATGACGGAAGGAATCTTCTTTCGGAAAAAATACTGATGGGTGAAGGCATTGAACTACAGACGCTTAGCGATTATACAGGGCCGTATGTAGAAGACGGAAGCAATGAACCAATAAGTGGAGTGCTTGCAGCACGCTTTGTCAATAAGACAGATCGCGATTTGGAGTATGCGGTGATTTGTTTGAATATTGATGGTGAAAGCTATCTATTTTCGCTTAGCGCGATTCCTGCCGGTGCAAGTGTAGTCGCTTTGGAAACAGAGAAAAAAGCCGTGCCCGAGAAAATCACGGACATCCAAGCTGAACTTCATTATCAGGTGTTCTATACCCGGGAAATGGATCTCGCTGCAGATAAACTTGCCATTAGCGGCGAAACAGGTTCGTTGCGTATAAAAAATATTTCCGACAGCACAATCGAAAACACAATTTATGTGTGTTATAAAAATGTTTCAGGCGATGCATACTTAGGCGGCATAGCTTATCGCGCCAAAATTGCCGGAGGAATAGCTCCGGGCGCAGAACAGAAAATCTCCGCAGCACATTTTGATAGTAACAGTAAAATCATTTTTGTTAGTTATGGAACATAAATACTACCGATTA
>CAZWJM010000123.1:0-3638 GCA_964634435.1 uncultured Oscillospiraceae bacterium
TAAGAGGTCAGAGAACAAAGACCAATGCCAGAACCCGTAAAGGTCCCGCAAAGACTATCGCTAACAAGAAGAAGTAATTAAGGGGTGAAACATTAATGGCAGCACAGTCTAATACGGCTAAGAAAGTCGTAAGAAAACGCCGCGAGCGTAAAAACGTTGAAAAGGGTCAGGTCCATATCCAGGCAACCTTCAACAATACGATCGTAACGATAACCGATATGGCAGGCAACGCTATATCTTGGGCTTCCGCCGGCGAACTCGGTTTCAAGGGTTCGAGAAAGTCCACTCCCTTTGCGGCTCAGAGCGCATCTGAAACCGCAGCAAAGCTCGCTGTTGACCACGGCATGAAGACCGTTGAGGTCTATGTCAAGGGTCCGGGGTCCGGAAGAGAATCCGCGATCCGCGCACTTGCGTCGGCAGGCCTTTCCGTTGAGATGATCAAGGACGTTACTCCCATTCCTCACAACGGATGCAGACCGCCGAAACGCAGAAGAGTTTAATGGCTCAAATACAGCAGGAGGAAATATAACATGGCAAGATATACTGGATCTGTGTGTAGACTTTGCCGCAGAGAAGGAACCAAGCTCTTTCTTAAAGGCGACCGCTGCCTTTCCGGAAAGTGCGCTCTCGAGAAGCGCCCGAATGTTCCCGGTCAGCATGGCGCAGGAAGAAAGAATGTAAAGGAATACGGTCTTCAGCTCCGCGAGAAGCAGAAGGCAAAGAGATACTACGGGGTTCTTGAGAGTCAGTTCAAGGGCTACTTTGAAAAGGCAGACAAAACCGAGGGCGTTACCGGTGAAAACCTTCTCAGCCTTCTTGAGCGCCGCCTTGACAACGTGGTTTACAGAATCGGACTTGCAGACAGCCGTAAGGAAGCCCGTCAGTTTGTTACTCACGGTCATTTCAGACTCAACGGCAAAAAGGTCACAATTCCTTCTCTCATCGTCCGTGCAGGCGACGTGATCACTCTTCGCGAGGAGAGCCGTTCTTCCGAGAAATTCAAGAATCTCATCGAAGCTCTTGATACCCGCATCACTCCCAAGTGGATCGAGCTTGACAAGGCTCAGGTCGTTGCTAAGGTTGCTGCTCTGCCGGCAAGAGACGATGTTGACTTCCCGTTCGAGGAGCACCTTATCGTCGAGCTTTACTCGAAATAATACACCCGCAGCCGTTTTCGTGCTTCCGGGTGTCCGGATGAGTAAACGGCAACTGATTTGTTTCCAGAATAAAACAGGAGGGTACCCTAATGATAGAAATAGAAAAGCCAAACATCGCCACTGTCAACCTCAGCGAGGACGGACGGAGCGGCAAGTTCATAATCGAGCCGCTTGAAAGAGGCTACGGCACCACTCTCGGCAATTCGCTACGCAGGGTTCTGCTCAGCTCTCTCCCCGGTGTTGCTGTGACGTGTATCAAGATCGACGGTGTTCTTCATGAGATATCGACGATCCCCGGCGTCAAGGAGGATGTTCCGGAAATTGTCCTTAATGTCAAGGGCATTACCGCGAAGCTCCATTCAGACGGGCCGAAGACTGTTGTCCTCGACGTAACAGGTCCCTGCAAGGCTACGGCAGGAGACATCAAGCAGGATGCAGATCTTGAAATCCTTAACCCCGACCTTCATATCGCGACTGTAAGCGAAAACACGCGCTTCTATATGGAGCTGACCTTCAATCACGGACGCGGATATGTTTCTCAGGAAAAGAACAAACTCAACAATCAGCCGGCGATAGGCATTATCTATACCGATTCGATATACACACCGGTATATAATGTCAGCTACAGCGTCGAGAATACCCGTGTCGGCAGCAATACCGATTACGACAAGCTCACACTTGAGGTTCTTACAAACGGAACCATCTCGGCGAAGGAAGCTGTTTCGCTCGCAGCCAAGATTCTCAACGACCATCTCAACTTGTTCGTTAACCTCTCCGACGAGGCCAAGAACACGGAGATCATGATTGAAAGCAAAGAGACTGTCAAGGAAAAGGTTCTTGAGATGACCATTGAGGAGCTTGACATGTCTGTCCGCAGCTTCAACTGTCTGAAGCGCGCAGGCATTGATACGGTAGAGGATCTTATAAACAAGACCGAAGAAGACATGATAAAGGTCAGAAACCTCGGAAAGAAGTCGCTTGAAGAGGTTATCCAGAAGCTTCATTCTCTCGGACTTGATCTCAAGAGGGACGTAGAGTAAGCTGAGTCCCGGTACTGAATGACCGGACTAAGCCGAAGAACGGCTCGACCCTGAAACAGAGCCGTGCTAACAGAATAACTGGGAGGTATTTGAAATGCCAGGAACAAGAAAACTCGGCAGAACTACCGATAACCGTATGGCTATGCTCCGCGGTATGGTAACTCTTCTGCTTGAGACAGGTAAAGTCGATACGACTGTTACAAGAGCAAAAGAAGTGCGTTGCCTTGCCGAGAAAATGATCACTCTCGGAAAGAAGAATACGCTTGCATCCCGCCGTCAGGCACTTGCATTCATCACAAAGGAGGACGTCGTCAAGAAGCTGTTTGACGTCATCGCTCCCGAGAATGCCGCAAGAAACGGCGGTTACACCGCAATCTACAAGCTCGGCCCCCGCAGAGGCGACGGCGCAGAAATGGCGCGTATAGTCCTTCTCTCCGAGGCCGAGAAGGCTGCTGCCGAAAAGGCTTCCAAGAAGAAGTCAAAGAAGAAGGCCGCCAAGGCGGAAAAGTCTGCCGAGGCTCCCGCAGCCGAGACAAAGGCTCCCGCTGAGGAAGAGAAGACCGAAGCGGCTGAGTGATCAGCGCCTTGACTGTGACAAAATCACGGTGACATAAAAACAAACCCGCTCTCGGAAATGAGGGCGGGCAGTTTTTTGTTTTGCGGCTTATTGCTTTATGTGAACATCAAGCTGATTGAAGGGAATGGAGATGCCGTTTTCGTCAAGGGCGGCTTTGATCTGCTCGGTAAGGTCGAATTTCAGGTTCCAGAAGTCTCCGGCGAGGCACCAGACGCGCAGGGTGAAATTGAGCGATGAGGAATCGAGCTGTGTCAGGCGGACGAAGGGTGCGGGGTCGGTCAGAACAGACGGGTGTGCGGCGGCGGTTTTCATGATAAGTGACTTGACTGTCTCTGTATCTGAGGAATAAGCAACCTGAAAAACTATGTCAAGGCGTCGGTTTTCTTCCCGTGAGTAGTTTACGATAGTGCCGGTCGTCAGATTGGAATTCGGAACCGTTATGTGACGGTTATCGGGGGTCACGAGAGTGGTATAGAATATGCCGAGATCGGTCACCGAGCCGGAGATGCTGCCGCATTCGATATAATCACCGAGCTTCATCGGCTTCATGACAAGCAGAACGATTCCGCTTGCGAGGTTTGAAAGTGCGCCCTGCAATGCAAGAGCGACAGCGGCGCCTGCCGAGCCTATTACGGCGATGATCGATGCCATCGGAACGCCGAGAATGCCGACGATCGTTATCAGCATTATGACGTAAAGAGCCGTCTTTACGGTATTTTCGATGAAGCTTCGTGCCGTTGGGTCAAACGGGTGCTTTTTCGTTCCGGCAGGGAAGTGCTTCATCAGCAGCTTTATCAGCCATCTGCCGATGAAAAAGACGAGTGCTGCGCCAAGCAGTTTGAATGCAATGTCAACGCAGGCAGA
>CAZWJM010000124.1:0-3631 GCA_964634435.1 uncultured Oscillospiraceae bacterium
GAGATTCCGTGTGCCGCCGGTACTCGGAATGGCACTCTGAATGGCACGCGGAAGCCGGGGGTCTGCATATGTCGGCCACTGCGTATAGACTATCTCTTGGTAGGAAAGTGCTATAAAATATGCGCGATAGTCCCGATTTTAGGACTGTGCATCCGAATAATAGGACTATGACAAAAATTTGACAGGCTTATAGAGGACATGTACAATGCAATTACAAGCAAAAAGGAGGGCGTTACGCCATGGAGTTTTGGAAAATGAACGGTGCCGGCAACGACTTTATTGTGGTGGATGACCGACAGGATGCTATACCCGATGAGAAGTGGCCGGAGATCATCCGTACCCTGTGCGAGCGGCATATGTCCATCGGCGCAGACGGATTCATGGTGGTGAAAAAGCCCACCTACGGCGGCAACTACAAGATGCTGTTCTTCAACTCCGACGGTTCGCTGGGCGAGATGTGCGGCAACGGCGCACGGTGCATCTGCCGATATGGCTATGAAAACGGATTGGCCGGCGATGTGCAGAAGGTGGAGACCACGGCGGGCCTGGTCACTGGTTGGCGAGTGGATCGCCGGCTGTACCGTGTGCGGCTCAACGATCCCTGCAACATGCGCCTGGATGGCAAGGCGGAGGTGGACGGCGCGACCTACGACTGCGCCTATGTGGAGCTGGGCGACCCCGGCATCCCACATGCGGCAGTGCCCATCGAGAACCTGAAGGAGTACAACACGCAGGCGCTGTTCCAGCTGGGCCGCAAGCTCCGCTACTATAAGGACTTCCCCAAGGGCGCTAACGTGAACTTTTACGAGATCATCGGCCCCGACCACGTCTACGAGCGCACCTATGAGCGGGGCGTGGAGGATTTCACCTACGCCTGCGGCACAGGCACCGGCTCTGTGGTGACGGTGCTGACGCTGCTGGGCAAGGTCTCCGGCAAGAGCGTCCGGGTGGACATGACCGGCGGTACGCTGACCATCGACGTGGAGCGGGACAGCGCGGGCCACGTCACCGACCTGTTCCTCACCGGCCCCACCAACATCGTCTGCAAGGGCGAGATCACCGATGAGGCTCTGACCATCTGACACCAATTACAACCATTTAACTAAGGTATGTAAGCAATATGCTTTACATAGAGAGCAAATCAAATCAACCAAAATCAGTTAGGAGGAGTAAAAACTTATGGAAAAGAAAGCTGTAGTCAAGAATTATATTTTCCTTGGCATCATGCTGGGCGCAATGATCATCGGCGCGCTGGTGGGCTGGCTGGCCCCCAGTGTGGCCCCTGTCGTAAAGCCCCTTGGCACCGTGTTCATCAACATGATGTTCTGCGTGGTGGTTCCCCTGGTGTTCGTGTCCATTGCGGGCTCCATCGCCAACATGAAGAGCATGAAGCGTGCCGGTAAGATCATGGGCACCACGGTGGCGACCTTCGTCATCACCGGTGCCATCGCTGCTGTCATCATGTTCACACTGATGAAGATCTTCCCCCCGGTACTGGTTCCCTGGAACGACATCCCCTCTGAGGAGATCGGCGAGTACGCCTCCATCTCCGACATGATCGTCAACTTCTTCACCGCCAGCGACTTCGTGGGTCTGCTGACCCGCAAGGCCATGCTGCCCCTGATCGTGTTCTCCGTGCTGTTCGGCTTCGCCACCAACATGGCGGGCGGCTCTGAGACCCTGGTCGCCAAGTGGCTCAGCAGCATGACCGATGTTATGATGAAGTTCATCAAGATCATCACCTACTACGCTCCCGTGGCCTTCTTCGCCATCTTCGCCGGCTTGGTCGCTGACTACGGTCCCCAGATCGCCGGCTCCTATGGGCGTGCCATGGCTGTGTACTATCCCCTGTGCTTTATCTACATCTTTACTGCGTTCCCGCTGTTCGCCTGGTTCGGCGGCGGCAAGCACGGAGTGAAGACCATGTTCAAGCACATTACTAAGCCCGCTGTGGTCTCCTTGGGTACCTGCTCCTCTGTCGCTACCATCCCCACCAACCTGGAAGAGGCTGAGGATACCGGCGTCAGCAAGGACGTGGCTGAGATGGTCGTGCCTCTGGGCGCTACTATGCACATGGACGGCTCCTGCTTCTCCTGCGTGTTGAAGATCGCCTTTGTTTGGGGCGTATTCGGTCAGGATATGAGCTGGGACAAGCTGATTCCCATCGTTCTGGTGGCTGTGCTGTCCTCCGTCGGTATGTCCGGCGTGCCCGGCGGTGGCTACATCGGCGAGTACATCATCTGCTCCATCTTCTTCCCCAATCAGATGGAACTGGCATTCCCCATTCTGGTGGCCATCGGCAACCTGGTCGATCCTCCCGCCACCATGATCAACTCCGCCGGCGACTATGTGGTGACCTACATCGTCTCCCGCTTTGCGGACGGCAAGGATCGGCTGGAAAAGGCTCTGGCCAAGAAGAAGGAAGCTGCTGTCGCCGAAAAGGCTGAGTAATCTATTTCAGCACCTCCTCTGCTCTCTGCAGAATGGGCAGGGGGCTGCGGTGTGGTTGAGCCGCAGCCCCTGCGCCCAATTTCATTGACACATTCATACAAGATATTATCCACCTTAAATACAAACAAAAGCCTTAAATTTGTATATCCGGCTCGCTGTGGGCCTTACACATACATTAGAATCGAATCAGTGGGAGAAAGAAAGGATATCGCTATGATCTGTGAGAATATTACTATCGGCGCCAATGGCCACCTCCACTTTGCCGGGCAGGATACCGTGGCGCTGGCCAAGCAGTACGGCACACCGCTGTACCTGCTGGACGAGGACTATATCCGCCATCAGTGCCGCGTGTATCAGGATGCCTTCAAGAAGCATTTCGGCCCTTCCAGCCGTCCCCTGTATGCCAGCAAGGCCAACTCCTTCAAGCGCATCTACGAGATCATGAAGGAGGAGGGCATGGGCATCGATGTGGTGTCCTCCGGCGAGATCTACACCGCCCTGCAGGCGGGCTACGATCTAAGCCACGCCTACTTCCACAGCAACAACAAGACGGACGAGGACATCGTCTACGGCATGGACAACCACATCGGCTACTTTGTAGCGGACAATGTGGAGGAGATCAAGGCCATTGAGGCCGAGGCTGGCCGCCGGGGCATCAAGCAGAAGGTGCTGCTGCGCCTGACGCCGGGCATCGATCCCCACACCTACGAGGCCATCGCCACCGGCAAGGTGGACAGCAAGTTCGGCTCCGCCATCGAGACGGGACAGGCCGAGGAGATCACCGTCTTCACGCTGGCGCAGCCCCATGTGGAGCTGATGGGCTTCCACTGCCACGTTGGCTCGCAGGTCTTCGGCGAGGACATCTTCGAGCGCGCCGCCGTCATCATGCTGGAGTTCATCGCCTCCATGAAGGAGAAGCATGGCTACATGGCCAAGCAGCTGGATCTGGGCGGCGGCTACGGCGTGCGCTACGTGGAGAGCGATCCCTATCTGGACGTGGACACCAAGGTGAGTCAGGTGGCAGCAGCCATCAAGGCCGCCTGCCAGCGTCTGGCCATCGAGATGCCGGAGATCCACATGGAGCCGGGCCGCAGCATCGTGGGCGCGGCGGGCATGACTCTGTACACCTGCGGCACGGTGAAGAAGATCCCCGGCTATAAAAACTATGTCTCCATTGACG
>CAZWJM010000125.1:0-3623 GCA_964634435.1 uncultured Oscillospiraceae bacterium
GCGCTCAAGGCGAAATAAAAAAGTCGGTATGGAGGAAGTAGAGGATGCACTCGCGGACTTTGAGGCCGGTCATGTGTTCGGCGGCCCAGGCGTAGGCCTCGAGCTGCTTTTTGTAGCTTTTGGCGCGCTCGATGAGGGCATCGCCGCGGACGCGGTCGGTCTTGTAGTCGATGATGGTGAGCATCCCGTCCTCGACGATGACGCAGTCGATGACGCCCTGGAGCAGCACACTGTCGCCCTCGCCGCCGTCAAAAAACTGCTCGGCCGGACACAGCAGCGAAAACTTAAACTCGCGCCGGATATCCTCCGCCGCCATTATGCGCCGGCCGACGGGTGAGGCAAACAGGCGCACAACGCAGCCGACGTCGACGGCCTCGGCCTGCAGCGGGCTTAAAAACTTCGCGTCGACAAGCCGCGCAAGCTCCGCGCGAACCTCGGCCTCGGTGGAGGTCTTGGCGTAGTCAATAAACTGCAAAAGCATGTGCGTTGCCGTGCCGCGCTGGGCGGGGGTCAGGCGCGCCTGTCTGCCGAGCACGGGGGCGCGGAACGCGCTGTGCGCACTCGGCGCGATGGACGCAGATTCCTCATCAGGCTCCGTGGTCAGGCGCTTGAGCTCGGTGGCCGTGACCTTCGAGGGGAGAAGCGTCGCCTCATTGTGCGGGTAGGCAAAATCCGCCGCGCGCTCGATCTCCGAAACAAGCTGCTCATCGGCTTTCGCTGCGGGCGCGGGCTGAGTCTCCTCCTCCGCGTCCTCTGCGTCGACCGGATTATCGGCGCGGGCAAGGCTCAGCGTAAAGCGGCCGGCATCGTCGCAGAGCTTGGCGTAGATCATCCACTCGGCCATGCTCGAGGCGTTAATCAGCACCTCCGGCGACATGGGCCTTGTGCATTGCAGCAGCATTTTCTGCATTTTCGCCTCGGGGTCTTTTATGGCGGCGGTGACTATGAGCCGCTCGCGCGCGCGGGTGAGCGCAACGTACAAAAGGCGCATTTCCTCGGACAGCTGCTCGCGCCGCAGACGCTGCTTTATCGCGCTGCGCATGAGGCCGGGGTACTCTATCCTGCGTGCGGGGTCGTAAATTTTCGCGCCGAGGCCGAGCTCGGGGTGGACGAGCACGGTCTGCTTGAGGTCGGCGTCGTTGAATCTGCGCGAGGTGTCGCACAAAAATACGACGGGGAACTCAAGACCCTTGGACTTGTGGACGGTCATGATGCGCACAGCGCCGCTCTGGACCGCTGCGCCCATGTCGCCGCCGCGCTCGGCAAGCTGACGAAGCCAGACGCAGAAGCGGTGGACTCCGCGAAAGCCGCCGGACTCGAAGCGCCGCGCAAGCGACAGCAGCATGTCAAGATCGGCGCGGCGACGCGCGGGGTCGGTCATCGCAGAGCACAGGGCGTACAGGTCGAGCTTATCGTAAATGTGCAGCACAAGCTCCGAGGTCTCCATATCCGTCGAGCGGCGGCGCAGCTCGTTGAGCGTATCTAAAAATGCGGCGCACTTGGCGTTATCTTCGGCCGCCTTTTTGAGGGCGGTGCAGTAATCACAGGCTTTGTCCGCAACGCGGATGAGTGTGAGCTCGTCTGCCGTGAAGCCGAACACCGACGAGCGCAGGACGGCGATGAGCGCAACATCCTGATGCGGGTTATCGATAACGGCCAAAAGGCTCATCATAAACGCCGTCTCCGGCGCGCGGAAGAAGCTCGTGCCCTGCCCGGCGGCAACGGGTATGCCGCGCAGAAGCAGCTCGCGCCTGTACGTTTCGCCGACGGCGTTTGCCGAACGCATGAGGATGGCGATATCGCCGTAGCCGAGGGGACGGCCCTTGACGGTCATGCCCGAGGCCATGATATCGCGTATCTTGTCTGCAACGGCGGCGGCTTCAAGCTCCGCGCGGCCGCGGATATCGTCCTCGTCGGTCTTGGAATCGATGAGCATGAGCTCCGGGCGCACCCCCTCGTCGTCGTACACGTTTCCGTATTTCAGGCGGGCGTTTTCGTCATAGTCGACCTCGCCCAGCTTTTTGGACATGCAGACGGAAAACACGGCGTTGACGCCCTCGATGACCTCGCGGCGCGAGCGGAAGTTTTCCTGCAGCATTATCTTTGCGCTCTCGCCCTCGGCGGCCTCGCTCAAAAAGGCGTAGCGATCGTATTTGTCGGTGAATATCGTCGGGTCTGCAAGGCGGAAGCGGTAGATCGACTGCTTCACGTCGCCGACCATGAAGAGGTTCTGCCCGTTGTCGGACAGGGCGCGGAATATGTCGTCCTGCACGCGGTTTACGTCCTGATACTCGTCGACCATTATCTCGCAAAAGCGCTTTGAGGTCTCGCGCGCAAGGGGAGTGGGGCACCCGTCCTCGTCGGTCAGAAGCTGGGCAGTCAGGTGCTCAAGGTCTGCAAAATCGACCTCGGCGCGGCGGCGCTTATCGGCTGAAAAGGCCGCGTCGAAGCGTATGGTGAGCTCAATTAGCGCACGCAGAGCGGGGGCCGAGGCACGCAGGTCGCGCATGAGCTTTTCGCTCGTGTCAGACAGCGATTTTTCGTACTTATCCGTGCATTTTTTGCAGGCTGTGCGCACCTGCTTTATGTATTCGGAAAGCTCCGGGTCGGGGGATTTTGTGAGTCTGCCGAGGGTGGGGTAGCGGATGGGAAGCTGCTCACGCGCCCTGTCCCAGCCGAGGGCGCAGGCGCGGGCAAGATCGCGCAGCGACAGCGCAGTCTCCGCGCAGCTCGAGCCGTATTTTTCCGCGATGACCGGCACCTCGGCGGCGCGAAAGCATAGTTCGTCCATGCGCTCAGCCCAGAATTCTGCCGAGGCGCGCACGCTGTCAAGAAGCTCTGCGCCCCACGGCGTTTTGCCGGCGTCGGGCTCTGCTGTGTCGATGGCCTTTAGCTGCTCGCGCAGCCATGCCTCGGGACGCGCGTGGCTCTGCGTCTTGCGGTGAACGGCAAGCACAGTTTCGGCAAGGCGCTTATCGTCGCGCCCGGCGCCGACTGTATCGGCAAGGGCGAGAAAATCGGCGGTGGGGGACTCGTAGCACTCATCGAGCACGCGCTGGATAACGCGCTGCTTTATCGCCTCGGCCCTGTCCTCCTCGATGACCTTAAACTCCGGCGACAAACGCGCCGCGTGGCAGTTTTCGCGCAGAAAGCTCTGGCAGAACGAGTCTATCGTGCTGATGTGCGCCTTGGTGCACAGGGCGCTCTGCCGCCTGAGCCTGCGGTTGTCGGGGTCACAGGCAAGGCGCTCGGCAATTTCATCGAGGATGCGGCTTTTAAGCTCGGCTGCTGCGGCCTTGGTGAAGGTGATTATAAGGAAACTGTCGATATCCGCGTCGGAATCTATGCGGCTGAGCAGGCGCTCTGTCAGCACCCTTGTTTTGCCCGAGCCCGCCGCGGCGGAAACGAGCACCGCGCGGCCGCGTTCATTAATTGCAGCCTTCTGTGCGCTTGTCGGCTCAAAGCCCGTCATTTTCCTCGCCTCCCTCCAGTACGCTCCACACCCGCGTCGCGGGAAGGTGGGGCGTTATTCTCATGCTCTCGCCGTTTTCGCCGTCGGCAAAGCGGCATGCGTCGAAATAGTCGCAGTTTGTGCACGCCGTCTCCTGCTGACCGGCGTAGTA
>CAZWJM010000126.1:0-3560 GCA_964634435.1 uncultured Oscillospiraceae bacterium
AAAAAAGCAGCAGGGTTTTTTACCCTGCTGCTTTTTTCGCCTTATAAGACGCGGCGGACGGTTTTGGCGAAGTGTCCGAAGAAGTCGGACTTAATGCGGGTGGAGTCGTCAAAACGGAGACGCTAATTTTGTGAGTTTTGTAGAAAACCCGGCTCGTTAATTGAATTGCAATTTGCGATGCTTTATCATTCAAGTGGGAATAACTAAGGAGGGATGCAAATGAAGGACCTGAAACATCTTATCTATTTTGAAGGCCTGCTTCAGGACACGGAAAACGAGCTCATAAAAATGGCGAAGGCCGACGGCCGCGTCATCATCGGCACAAACTGCTATCAGCTCCCGGAGGTACTGCTGAACCTGCCGGGCTGTGCGTCGGTGAGAATGCGCGCGCCGCACACGACGTCGATGGAGATCGGCACATATTACATGACAAGCCTCACCTGCGAATACTGCCGCGCGCTCGTCGAGCGCTGCGTCGAGGGCGGCTACAACTTCCTCGACTGCATTTTTAACGCCTACGCATGCAGCCAGATGGCCGACGCAAACGAGGTCATCGAGGAGCTTCACCTGTGCGACAAGGAAAACCCCAAATTCTTCGTCGCGCATGTCGACACGCCCATAAAGGCCGACGACACAGCGATACGCCACCTCACGCGGATGACGAGGGCGAGGGTGCTTGGCAGGCTGAATGCGGAGTTCGGCATCGACGTGTCCGACGATGCGCTGCGGCGCGCTGTTGACGAGCACAACGAGCTGTGCCGCGTGATAAACGAGATAGGAAGCTATCGCAAGCTCACCGAGCCTACGATAACGGGCTATGAGTTTGCGGTGCTCTGCCTTGCAAGCTATTGCTGCCCGCACGATCTGATCATCGACAAGCTGCACGAAACGGCAAAGGAGCTGAAAACGCGCAAGCCCGATAAGAATAAAGCCTACCGCGTCAAGGTCGTGCTCGCGGGAAGCGAAATCGACGACCCCGAGTTTGTAAAGCTCATCGAATCTGCCGGCGCACTTGTCGTTGCCGACCGCCATTGCTTCGGCGCGTTCCCGGGCAGAGAGGAGATAGTCCTCAATGACGACGAGGACGTGCTGACACAGATCTGCCGCCATTACGTCATGCACTGCCAGTGCCCGAGATACATGGACGCCGAGCGCGTGGCTTACCGCAAGGAGTATCTTGACGCGCTTGCCGAGGAATACGGCGCCGACGGCATCATAGTGCAGCAGATGAATTTCTGCAATTTCTGGCCGTACGAGCGCGCGGCGATGTATCACATCATGCCGAAGGAATACGGCTGGCCGGTGCTGAGCGTTGACAGACCCTATATCGTCGGCACCTCCGGTCAGATGCGCACAAGAGTTCAGGCATTTGTCGAAAGCGTTGAGATAAAAAAGCTTCAGGGAGGTAAGGTATAATGAAAGCACGTACACAGGCGGCATCTCCCTTAAATCTGTATAACGGCGGCAAGACAAAGACCCGCCGCGAGTGGCGCGGCCTTGCAGACACATGGTTTGACTATCGCTGCTGGGTGAAAAACTGGGCGCTGATGTTCAAATTCGTTGCAAATCCGCAGAATCTAAAGGGCTTCTTCAGATATCGCTGGATGCTCGACTATGTTGCCGCGATAGACATGGTCGACCGCAGCACCGAGGGCGTGCGCGGCACTCAGCTCAGGATGGCGCACACGGTGTATGACTTCATCGTAAAGCAGCTCATCCGCACGCTGACGCTTATATTTCAGGCCGACCAGCGCATCGGCGGCGATAAGGCAAAGGACGACAAGGTTGTCGTGCTCGACGAGAACATGATGGAAGAGATGATGTTCGGCTTCCCCACCCTCACGGCGCTGGCGCCGCAGATGTGCTCTGTTTTCGCAAGAAGCGCCGTTGCGCAGCACTCGGCAATATACTACATCGACAAGGCCGAGGAATATGGCATAACGGGCGACGTGTGCACGATGCCGAAGGCCGAACTTGGCGTTGCGATAGAGGATGACCACCCGCTGCTGGGCAAATGCATGCTCCACTGCAACACCACCTGCGACACCTCGCTTATGGGCAACACCATCGAGGACAGGCGCTATAAAAAGCCGGCGTATTACATCGCCGCGCCCCACTACATAGATGACGAGCTCATATACGAATACGCGGTGGACGAAATGAAGGCCGCGATACGCTTTGTAGAGGAGCAGACGGGCGAAAAGTGGGACTGGGCCGCGTATTTTGAGAACATGCGCATATTCAACGAAAACACGCGCAGCTTCCTTGAAATACTGGAGCTTCAGAAAACCGACTATCCCCAGGTGCCGGAGAATAACTACGCCCTGCACAGGGATATATACTACATGCGCATGATGAATGCCACCAGCGCCGAGTACCTCGAGGTCGACAACAAGGTGCGCAAGCTCATGTACGAGGGCTATGCCAAAAAGGAACAGCTCTGCCGCGAGCATCGCCACAGAGCACTTATGTGGGGCGTTCAGGGCGAGTTCTACACGGCCTTCCCCAACTGGCTAATAAACTGCTGGGGCATAATCCCGATATCGCACTTTATGAGCCTGACCTCCACCGAGATATATGCCGACACCGACACTCCCGAAAACCGCGAGCAGGCTTATTATGACCTTGCAGACCTCTATATCAAGACGATAATGCGCAACCGCTCTGAGGCCGGCTATCGCTACGCGGTGGACGATATGTGGCGCTTCTGTGAGGAGCTTAACTGCGACATGATAATCATGTACGAGCAGATAGCGTGCAAGGCAATGATGGGCTATCACGGCATATACGAGGAGGAGGCCATAAAGCGCGGGATACATCTCGTGTGGGTCACACATTCGCTGCTCGACCCGCGCAAGGCCTCGCGCCAAAATATGCGCGACGAGGTCAACCGCTATATGCGCACCGTTTTGGGCGAAGAGCCGCTGGATGCCTCGCTTGAGGTCATCGCCGACGACAACGCCTGGTAAAAGGAGATAAGCATGAACAGATTACCTAAAACTCTTATAAAGCTCGCGTCCTGCGGAGCGGGACTTTTCGCCGCGAGCATCGTTGTGTATATGTTTAACCTGGACATGAGGCTCATCGCAAAGGTACAGCCGCTGCTCGAGCCGATATACGACCGCGTCGAGCGCAGTCCGATGCCTTAAGGAGGACATTATGGTATTTGAAACCGGATATGAGTATTACACCAAGAACACCGTCGACAGCTTTCTCGGGAAGCTCACTGCCGAGGGCTATTTCGTGCACGACTCGGAGACCTCTTACCACGGATATATAAAGCTGCTCGGCCGCAAGCGCCCGCTGATCGACTGCAAAATTATCGACGGCCGGTATAACTATTCCCTCGAGGCTGCCGGCATGCGCATCACCATCGACGCCTTCGTCGGCGATGACCACAGCATAAACGGCTATGCCATCGTTGAGGGCAAAAAGGATATGCCCGTCTCCGGCGGAGCCGTGCGCCGCGTGCGTATATCCGACGGAAAAAAGGAAGCCGTGGGCACATGGCAATAAGCCAAGCGTATAAAAAGCAGCAGGGTTTTTACCCTGCTGCTTTT
>CAZWJM010000127.1:0-3559 GCA_964634435.1 uncultured Oscillospiraceae bacterium
AAAACACACCCCGGCTCAGAGTTGAGCGGGGGTGTTTGTATTTACGCTATTTCCTCAGCGCCAGGCCGAAGCACAGGGCCATGATCGCCGTTGTCAGCAGGGTCACGCTCCACATGAGGCTGCCGCCGCTGTAGAGTATCTGCACGATCGACTGAACCGACGACAGGATGCCGACCACGCCGAAGATGGTGATGAGATTTATTATGCGCGAGCTGCGGACATTCTCAAGCTCCTGCTGCTGGGCCACGAGTATCTCAAGCTTGGTGCTTATATCGTCGACGGCCGTGCGTATGTCGTTGACCTCCAGAAGATAGGAATATATCTGCTTGACATTGTGCCAGCGCGAGAGATTGGCCGGCGTCACAAAGCCGAAGGCGCGGAAGCTTAGCATCAGTCGCTTGAGCTTCTGAATATGCTTCCAGCGGCGGCCCTTGATGTCCGCGATGAGCTCGGTAAAGCGCAGGCAGGTGTACTTTTCATACAGCGCCAGCATGACTATCGGCAGGCCATCCTCGGCCTGGACAGCCAGCTCCGCCGACAGCGCCGACGCGTCATGCCCGGGCTCGGCGACGGCGTAGGCTATGGTCTGCGAGGTGACGCAGCAGCCCCAGCGATAGCCGTTCATCAGCGAATTTCGCACGCCGTATACATAGCGGATATCGTCCTCGGAATCGTCCTCAACCTCGCTGCTCGGGTCGCGCATCTGATGGAGCTGGAAGGTCGCGCGACGCAGAGCCTCAAGGTCTAGGAAGGCCTCGTCGTGCAGGGACAGGATGTATGTATACGCCTCCAGCATGACTGACGACGCGCCCGCGTAGAAGCGGGACAGGCCGAGCTTGCCGCACATCGTCTCGATGCCGCGGTCGAGCGAAAACTCCCGCTCGCCGCCGGAAATGTACATCTTATACCGCGCGCTGTTTTCGGCGTAGCCGGGGTTCACGATATCAACGAGCGCATCCATCGACGCGAATGTTATGCCCAGGCACAAAAACGCTATGCGCGTGTGGAAAACGTACAGGTACGAGTCGGCAAAGGAAAAATCGTACTCCTCCCCGCCGCTGCTGACGCTGCACCTTTCGAGCTCCGCGCTGCCGCACAGATATGTGCCGACGGTGCGCCTGTCTATTTTATACGCCGCGCCGACCGACTGCTGCGAGGCATCGTCAAACATGCTCTTGACGCATTCGCTCAGGTCCATCGTGCGCACGGCAAAGGGCGCCGCGAAGCCGCTCAGCCCGGCAGGATCAAACACCTCATCGTCATATTTCAGGGGTATCACAAGATATGCTCCGAATCTTTCGTTCATGCCCGCACTCCTTTTCGTCTTGTTACGACACAGTATAGCAGATCCGCGCGCATATTTGAAGCAAAATACGCAAAAAATCGCACCCGCGCACAAATGTATGCGGGTGCGATTTGCTATATGTCCTGCTCAGATGGTGACAGTTGTGGTTATATAGGTTTTCGTGTCGTTTCCGGAGCTGTCCGCGCCGTAGAAGGTCAGGACGGCATAGTATTTGCTGCCCGAGGTGCCCTTGAGGTTGAGGGTGTGGGCGTGGATGTAGGTGTTGTATGCCATCAGGCCGGAGCCGTCACTGTCGGTGTATCTGATGGTGTCGATTGCAGCGCCGTTTTTGTACAGAACTATCTTCGTCACGCCGATCTTTGCGAGGGTCTTGGTTCCGGTGACGTCAAAGTCCAGCGCGTAGTTTCCGCCGCCCTTGGACACTATCTTCGCGGAATAGCTCGTGAAATACTTGCTCGCGCGCGGCTCGACCGCCGACGCCGCCGCTGCGGGTACGCTCAAAAGGATAGAGAAAATGATCGCAAAAACCAGGATACTTTTTGTCAGTCTTTTCATTGTCACCCTCCATAAATTGAATCGATGATTTTAATAAGCTCGGCCTCGGAATCAACTCCGCTTACCGAGAACTCGACATTTCCGTTGAGCCAAAAGCAGACGAACACGCCCTCATTCTGGGCGTAATAGTGCTCAATGCCGCCGGCGAGGTAGGTCTTGGGCGCGGGCGCATCCTTATGATACCGCACGGCAGACGACGCGTCGGCATACACGCGGCACTGGAACACTATCTCCCGTTCGCCGTCAGACAGCAGTGCGCTCAGCAGGAGATAATCGCTCATCTGGAACCTGTCCGTGTGCTTCAGCTCAAAGCCCTCGGGCATGTACGACGGAAGAACGTCGGCCGCCTCCGCGTTCTGCGAGGAAAGCTCCGTCTGAAGCTCGGCAAGCTGCACCGCGGTCGTGCTTCCCTGCTCCTCAACGGCTCGAAGGCCAAATGTGTCCTGGCTCCACACGAGTATCGCGTCCCAGAGCGGGGCATCGGCCGCATACGCGGCAGCGCCGCCGATAAACAGCGCGATTATCGCCGCGATCGCCGCTAATTTGAGCCGGCGGTGCTTTATCCTGCGCACGGGAGGCTGCTCGGGCTCGTCATCGTACAGAGACTTTATGCCCTTGTCCAGCGGCAGATACTCGCGCCGGAACACCTCAGCCGCAGCCTCGACGTCGACAGTTTTGCCGTTTTGCGCATCGCGCGCCGCCAGCACGTCGAGAATGCACATTATTTCGTCCGTCTCCAGCTCGCAGCCGGCGCAGTTTGCGTCGTCGGAAAGCAGCTTTTCAAGCTGAGCTGTGGACATTTTTTCATATCTTGAACGATCAAAGGATCTGCTATCTGAAAACATAGTAAAAACTCCTTTCATCTATGTATGTAAGGATAAGCTCGAAATGGGACAAAAATTTTAAAAATCCTGCAATTTATTTTTCAGCCTCGCCTTTGCACGCGTAATTCGCTTGCGGCAGGCGCTGACCGATATGCCCAGCTCCTGCGCCGTTTCCAGCATCGAGCATTGGCTGCAGGCCATGCGTTTAAGCAAAATGAAGTCCTCATCGGCAAGCAGACTTTTGAGCTCGGCTGCGGCGTGAGCATCGGGTGCGCTCGTGCCGGCAAGCTCACTGAGCTTTGCAACGAGCCGGGCGTAGTTAGCACTGCTGCGCTCGATGTTGCGTATCACGTTTTTGAGCGTCGTGAGCATCCAGCCCTGCGGATTATCGCAGGCCATCACCGCGTCGATGCGCGTACACGCGACCCTGAACGCCTCCTGCACCGCCTCCTCGGCCAGGGAGCTGCTGTAGGTCAGCCTGTGCGCGGCGTAGGTGTACATCTTTTCGTACATGGCTCTGTATAATGCGTTGATAAATTGTGCCTGCTCGGTGTTAAGCTCCATACCAATGTCCTTTTCTGCGCATTTTACATATTTTCCGGAACAATTCTGCCTGAATATAATACTGCATCGGCTTGAAAAGTCAAGCCGATGTTTCTAAAAAAGTGTTATAAAATAAAAAAACGCCGGACTTGAAGCAAGTCCGAACGGTCATAATGCCACCAACATCGCCCTGTGCATCCATGATTCGCAGATAATTATACATCTTTGGAATCCTGCTGTCAAATATGAAATCCCCTCCCCGAATAATTTTTTGCCGCCGGCACCCTTTCGCCGCAAAAATCACCCCCACGCGGACGAAAATTTCGCCTGC
>CAZWJM010000128.1:0-3554 GCA_964634435.1 uncultured Oscillospiraceae bacterium
AAACAGGGCGTGAGATAGGAAAAAGTCAGGTATATCAAGGGGTTTGCAGCTGCAAATATAATGCTGCGCATTTAAGTTTTTTAGTACAAATGAGGCAAAAGACTCTGAATTAAAACGGCGGAGGGATACCCCTCCGCCGAAAATTTTCATATTCACATAAACGCCGCAGAGAGCGCTTCAATACACCCGGTGAGCAAAAACCCAGTCACGAAGCTGCTCGTAGCCCATTTGCCCCGACGCGACCGCAAGCCCGGCATTGACGATATCATCATCCGTGCATTCAAGTCTGATACCGTTTACTTCAAGGAATGTCAGCATAATATACATGCCGATCCTCTTATTGCCGTCAACAAAGGCGTGGTTCGAAATAAGCGTATATCCAAGCCGTGCGCCCTTTTCCTCCTTCGTCGGATAAAACTCCTGACCATTGAAGGCGGCAAATGCGCCCTCCAGCGCTGATTCGAGCAAGCCCTCATCCCGAACGCCCACGCTGCCGCCCGTCTCCGCGGCAATGAGCTGATGCAGCAGCAGAACCTTTTCCTTAGAAAACTTTATCATTTTGCCAGCTCCAAAAATGCGTTTTTGTATTTTTTCAATATGCGTTGCGCCACAAAATCGATCTTCTCATCGTCCGACATCTCGATGACCGGCGCATTTTCAATGTCATACAGGATATACTTAGGTTTGTTGTTCTTAAACAGAACAGCCTGACCACAGCGATCCGCAATTTTTGTAACGCGGGAAAAATTCTGATTTGCTTCTGTTACAGAAACTATGGTATCCGTGTCAATAGTCATACAAATCACCTCTTATTTATTATAGCCGAATAATAGCTATAATTCAACCTATTTTTGCGCCGACATCCCGCGCTATCTGAATCGGCGGATGGCGTCGTACATATTCTCGTGGCCGACGATTTTGATGCAGCTTTGCAGATACTCCTCCTTGGGCACCTTCATGCCGTCAAAAAACCAGCGCTCGGCCGCGGAATAAAACAGCAGCCCGTAAAAGCTCACGTTCAGCTCGAAATCCGCTGCTGACAGCTTTGTCGGCACGCCGTCCTCGCTCTCGACGCGGGCAATGACCCCGCGCAGAAGCTCGGCTATGTACCTTTCGTACATGCTGCAAAGGAAAAAGCGCATTTCCGGCCAATACTTGGACTCGGCAATGCTTTTGAGTATGCGGCGATTATCCGAAATATAGTCCATAATTTCAAGCACAGCCTCATACCAGTCGTCGCCCGCGCTGATGACTTTGCCGTCAAACAGCGCGTTCATATCCCGCTCGAGAAACCATTTCATGAGGTCCGCAATGCCGCCGAAGTGATAGTAAAAGGTCTTGGGATTCATCTGCGTCGCCGCGACGAGCTCGCGCACGGTTATCTTATCTATCGGCTTGCGCTCGGCCTGCCGCCTGAACTCATCGGCAAGGGCAAGCTTTGTGTACAGAACCATTTTATCAGCCCCTTTGTCGGCATTATAGCACGGAGTGACACTGCTGTTCAAGAATTATACCACACTGTTCCGAAAAACTCACACATTCCCCATTTGACCGTTGCGGCGCATATGCGTCTATGATAAAAACGTGTCAAATATATATTGTATAGGAGGGGTAATACAATGAAAGAAAAACGCAGTGTGTTTATCGAGGCCGAGGCCTTTGCAGAGCTCGGCGGCTGGGTCATCGACTCGCAGTTTGAGGAGGAGATGGGCTCTGCGTACCTGCTGGCGCACGGCATGGGCAAGCCCGTGGCGGACGCTGTGACGACCGCGAATATCCCGTGCGCGGGAAAGTACCGCGTTTGGGCAAGGGTCAAGGACTGGGTTCCGGAATACCATCCCGGCCGCTTTGCGCTGAAGATAGGAAGCAGCTTCACGGCGGAGCTCGGAAACAGCGGCAAGGCCGGCTGGCGCTGGGAATCGGCGGGCGAAACAGAGCTTGAGCAGGGCGATGTGCGCATAAGTCTGCACGACCTGACCGGCTTCGAGGGGCGCTGTGACGCGATCTACCTCAGCCTCGACGATGATGCTCCGCCCGAGACGGGCAGCGCTGTCGCCCGCGCATGGCGAAAGTCGATGCTCGGCCTGCCCGATGAGCCTGTTGACGCCGGCGAATTTGACGTCGTGGTCGTCGGCGGCGGTGTGGCCGGCTGCTCGGCGGCGCTGGTCGCGGCAAAGACCGGCAGCAAAGTCGCGCTCATATCCGACCGTCCGGTGCTGGGCGGCAACGCGAGCACCGAGATCGGCCTCGGCCCGCGCGGATACAAGGGCAAATTCGTATCCGAGCTGTGCCGCAGGGAGGATAACGGCGACCTCGCCGCTGTTGCGATGCTCAGGGAAGAGCCGAACGTCACGGTGTTTTTAAACGAAAAGGTCTACGCCGTCGGCATGGATGGCGACGCCATAAAATTTGCCGACATGCGCAACGCGCGAAGCTCGGCCGAGAGCCGCGTGAGCGCAAAGATGTTCATCGACTGCTCCGGCAAGGGCGCGCTTGCCCGTCCCGCGGGCGCGGAGATACGCACAGGCCGCGAGGGCAGGGCCGAATTCGGCGAGAGCCTTGCGCCCGATGCGCCCGACGATAAGCACCACGGCCACACGGTGCTGTATCATCTGCACGAGGCCGAGCAGCCTGTGGAGTTCCCCGAGGTGCCGTGGGCGACGGCCGTTGCGCGCGACTTCGGCAGTCTTGACGGTCAGATGATGGGTCTTGGCATGGACAACCACTTCGGCCCCGACGTGCGCGGACGTCACAAGCTTGTAAAGGAGCTCAAAAAGGCCGCGAACGTCCCGAGCCTCGGCATCGGCGCACTGCGCGAGCACTGCTTCCCGCAGTATAGGATCATGGACTTCTTCCCCGGTACGCACTATTGGGAATACGGCCAGACGCTCGATCTGTTCACGAGCGGCGAGGAGATCCGCGACCACCTGCTGCGCGCACTGTATGGCACGATGTACAATGTAAAGCGTGCCCAGCCGGAAAAGTGCGCAAGGCTTGAGTTTGAGTGGCTCAGGTACGTTCCGGCCTCGGGCGAGTACTGCCGCATAATCGGCGACCACATCGTAAACGAAAACGAGATCCGCTCGCACACCGTATTCTCCGACGCCGTCGTGCAGCAGGACGGCGCGATATGCGTTCACTGCATGGACGAGCCGGAGTATGACTTCCGCCTGACCTCGTGGATATGGGACGTGCGCGACATGAAGCCGTACTGGCTGCCGCTGCGCAGTCTTTATTCCAAAAACGTGTCAAACCTCATGATGGCCGGCAAGCAGATAAGCGTCAGCCGCGTCGTCGGCTGCAACACGAAGCTCATGGCAAACGGCGCAGAGCACGGTGTTGCCGTCGGCTGCACGGCGAGCCTGTGCTGCCGCATGGGGCTCACCCCGCGCGAAATATGCCAAAAGCACATGGGCAAGCTTCACGGCATGGTCGACCGCTTCGAATGGCAGGACGGCAAGGAGCACGCAAACGTCATGCAATTCTTCGGATAAATACTAAAAGCAGCAGGGTAAAAACCCTGCTGCTTTTTATACGCTTGGCTTATTGCCATG
>CAZWJM010000129.1:0-3511 GCA_964634435.1 uncultured Oscillospiraceae bacterium
TATAGCTCTTCAGCTTCCCACTCAGGCTGCGTTCCATCTTCTCGCCGGATATGTCGAGACCGACTGGCAGAAGCTCGAGTTCCCGTTCAGCGGTGAATCTAACTGCGCAGATACTTGGATGCGCACTATGAAAGAGCAGAAGATCGGTGTATCTCTTGGCTGCCGCGGCGACCGTGCAACCGGAGCGCTGGGCTATGGTGAGGTCAGAGTGACGATGACCACCGAGCAGCTTATCAAAGCACTCGACGGATGCGATACCGTGGAGAAGAACAATATTCTCTACCCTTACAACCCCACTTGCCTTTACAAGAACGCGTTCTAAATATAATCTTCCCATCCTTAATTGTTTTAATGTATTTAATACTGCATATAAGCCGGTAGTGTACTGCCGGCTTATATGTATTATTGGAGCTAATTTATGAAAAGACGAATTTGCTATGAAATTGAGGGGATCGTGCTGGGACTGAGCATTGCACTGATTTTGTGCCTTTGTGGCATGCAATCACATACAGCCCTTGCCCTTGGTGCGCTTGTGTGGGCGATAGTGTGTTGGATATTCAAGCTCTTGCCCGATTTTGTCACGGCGCTTATAATGGGCATGCTGTTCGTGACGATAGCCGATGTCCCGACGGCGACGATGTTTTCGGCGTTTTCAAACTCAACGTGGTGGCTGCTGCTGGCAGCCTTCGGGATGAGCATCGGCGTTACGAAAAGCGGGCTTATGTACCGCATTTCGCTGTACGTCCTAAAGTTGTTTCCGGCGACCTATCGTGGTCAGGTGCTGGGGCTTATCACTGTCGGCACGGTCACGGCGCCGTTTATCCCCAGCCTTTCAGCAAAAGCCGCGATGCTCGCGCCGCTTTCGCAGGGTATAAGCCGCTCGATGGGCTATGCTGAGCGCTCGAAGCCGTCGTCGGGACTGTTCCTCGCGATGCTCACGGGTCTGCGCAATCCCGCACCGCTTTTCATAAGCGCCTCGGTGCTTGGATATGCGTTTTTGGCGCTGTATCCCGAGAGTGTACAGGCGCAGTTTACGATGGGACGGTGGTTTGTTTCGGCCGTTGTTTGGTTTGCGGTGATATCGGTTCTTAACTTCATCGCCCTCGGCATCATGTTCAAGCCCAAGGATGAGGTGCGCGCCGACAGATCAGACCTTGACGAGAAGCTTCGCACCCTCGGACATATGACAAAAAGCGAAAAGACCATGCTGCTTATAGTTCTTATAACTATGCTTCTGTGGGTCACGGAGCGGTTTCACGGCATACCCAGCCACATCGCCGCTATCGGAGCACTGTGCGCAACTATAATAACCGGCGTTGTCGAGCCCAAGCAGCTGCGGCAGGATATGAACTGGGAATCGCTCATCTTCATCGGCGTTGTCCTAGGCCTTGCGCCGAGCTTTGCCTACCTCGGCATAAACGACTGGATAGTAGCCGTCTGCGGCCCGGCGGTCACGGCGATGTCGTCGAATCTGTATGTTCTGCTGCTGGGCGTTGGCGTTATAACGGTGCTCATGCGCTTTGTCATCGTGTCAGAGCTTGCGTTTGCGAACATATTTATGGCCTTTATCGTGCCGCTTGCAGTTGGCGCGGGTATTAACCCGTGGGTAGTGGGCTTTGCGGTCTACTGTTTTGTAAGCCCGTGGTTTTTCCTGTACCAAAATCCCGTGTACATGGCGGCATACTATTCCACCGACGGCAGTATGATAGACGAAAAAAGCGCGGCAAAATACTGCGCTGTGTATATTGTGCTGTGCATGATAGCGCTTGCAGTGAGCATCCCCGTGTGGCAGCTCATGGGCATAGCATATCTTTCATAGCATACTTTTAAGGAGAAACAAAAATGCTGTTAGACAAATATTCAAACGGAAAGCTCGAGCTCAAATCGCGACTGGTGTTTCCGCCTATGGGCACACATACAGCAAACTCCGACGGCACGGTTTCCGCAAAGACGCTCGAGCACTACACGCGCATATGCTCAGGCTCGGACATCGGCCTTGCCGTCGTGGAGCACTGCTATGTTGCGCTGTCGGGCAGAGCAACGCCCAATCAGATAAGTTTGGAAACGGACGCTGCACTGCCCGGCATAACTAAACTTGCCGAGCGTATAAAAGCAGACGGGACGAAAGCTTTTCTTCAGCTTAACCACTGCGGTAGTCGTGCGGACGTACAAGGGACCGGCATTCAGCCTATGAGCGCGTCAAGTGATATAACTGTCAGTGGCAGGATTTCATCTCGGTCGCGAGAAATGACACAAGATGATATACATGAGATTTCGTGCAAATTCGTTGCAGCTGCCATGCGCGTCAAAAAGGCGGGCTTTGACGGCGTGGAGATTCACGCGGCGCACTCGTATCTGATGAACCAGTTTTACTCGCCCATCACGAACCACCGTACGGACGAGTACGGCGGTAGCAGGGAAAACAGGCTCCGTTTTCTGTGCGAAACGGTATCACTTACCCGCGCGGCTGTCGGCGAGGACTTTCCCATATCCGTCCGCCTCGGCGCGTGCGACTATATGGACGGCGGCATAACGGAAGACGACGGCGTTTTCGCGGCAAAGAAGCTCGAGCAGCTCGGTGTCGATGTACTCAGCGTGACGGGTGGCCTGTGTGGATTTATCGTGCCGCAGCTTTTACAGAACAGGGCGTATTTCGAAGAGCTCACGCGAAAGATAAAAAACAGTGTCTCAATCCCCGTCGTCTGCACCGGCGGCGTGACCGATCCGCAGGTTGCCGACAGCATATTGCGCGATGGCTCGGCAGACCTCATTGGCGTGGGGCGCGCGATATTCAAAAATTCCGCCTGGGCGAAAGGCATAGAACTATAACTCCCGCGGGCGAAATATCAAACATCTTGAAGTCAAGTGATTAAAATGTTATAATGCCGTGTGTAGAAGCAGAAATAGAAGGGAGCAACTACCATGGCAATAAAAAATGAGCCGAAAATCAAAAACCCGATAGTCGTCGCTGTAAGAGAGCAGCTTGAGCACCGCGCACTGTGGATGTATCTGCTGTGCGACGAGGCGAAGAAAAAGGGCCTGCCGCCCGAGGAGTACGCACCAGCGGCGATAAAGCGCTGCGGCCTGTATCAGGGCGCGCTGCTGCGTGAAAAGGCCGGCGGCGGGGAATCGCTCAAGGGTCTGAAAAAGGCGCTGTTCGGAAAGTTTGCGCAGTGGGTGTTCGAGATGGACATCAAGGACTGCACCGACGATAACCTCGATATCGATTTCCACTACTGCCCACTGGTCAAGGCGTGGCAGAAGCAGGGCTGCACCGACGAGGAGATAGCCCTCATGTGCGACCACGCGATGTGTGGCGACCGCGGCATCGGCGAAAGCTTCGGCGTTGAGCTCGACCTGCCGGCCACCATCGGCCGCGGCGACGGCGTATGCAAGATCCGTTACATCCGCCGCGATAAGAAAACCGAAGAGTAAGGGCAATGCCCCGAGGTATGACCGAGCGGTCATAAAACAGAAAAGCATCCGTGCAGAAGCTGCTGCGCGGATGCTT
>CAZWJM010000130.1:0-3474 GCA_964634435.1 uncultured Oscillospiraceae bacterium
TCCCTACAAATAAAGTTGTGGCGGCTCACGCCGCAGATATGATCCACCTCATCCGTCGGAGCAAATTGATAAGTGCAAGCGACACAAGATTTTCCCTCCTCGGAGCATAGCTCCTGCGGTCGGATGCTAAAAACATGCCACTGGCATGTTTTCTTGACGCACCGACCTCAAGGGGAAGGCTTTTTCAAACCCGTTCCCTACAATGTTCTAATTTAGTGCAAAGCAAAACCTCCGCACTACAGTAGTACGGAGGTTAAATTTTGCTTTATTCTACGCTGCAAGGGCGGGTTTGCTTCGCCTCAAAGTGGTGCTGCAACAAACTTTGCGGCGCACTTGCGGGATGCGGCCAGCGCGACGGTTTTCTGCGCGCCCTCGAACCGGGACACCAGAGATATGCGTATCCGTAGGTGCGTCAATTCGCCTTGGAAAAACGGCGGTATTCGGTGGGGAGCTGGGAGATGGTTTTTTTGAACTCGGCGGAGAATTTGCTCTGGCTCTCGTAGCCGACGCGCTCGGCGATCTCCGCGATACTCAGGTCGGTTGTGCGCAGAAGCTGGCAGGCAAGCGCCATGCGGTGCTCGCGCACATGCGCGGCCAGCGACTTGCCGTAGACGGCCTTAAACAGCTCCTTGAGCGAGGACGGATTGATGAGAAACCGCCGCGCAAGCTCGTCAATTGTAAAGCGCCGGTCGAGGTTTTCGGTCATGAAATCGTGCACGCGGTGTATCGTTTCAAGCTGCTCGCGCGTGCAGCGATCCTCGCCGCCGAGCCGCGCGTCAAGCTCCGGAATCTCCGGCACCTCGGCTATCTCCTCGCCCGCGTGCTCCGGACAGGACAGCTCGACCGTGCGCTCGATCATCTGATGCAGCAGCCGCGCCTGCTCGCTCGCGGCGGCCTTGTAGTAGACCTCCTTGCCGTCGCGCCGCGACTGGATAAGCCCCGCATCTCGAAGCTGCCGCAGATGGTGCGACACCGCGGGGCTGCTCATCCCGGTCAGAAACGATATGTTCACAACGCACTCCTCGCAGTGGCACAGCAGCCAAAATATGCGCACGCGGCTGGGGTCGGACAGCAGCTTGAACACCTCCGACACCGTGCGGAAGCTGTCGACCTGCGCAAGCCCCTCACACAGCTGCGCCGTGGCCGTTTGGCCGTGGTCGTGCGGTAAATTCGTCTTTTCCATGTCTTTGCTCCATTCGGATATGATTTGAGCCCGATCGGAAGTTACGCGCCGGAACGCGTTGACAATTCGGCCCGGGCTTATTATACTGCAAGCACAACGATTAAGCAATCATTTAATTGTTCTTTGAAAGGAGAAGACGATGAAAAAGACCTATAAGATCGAAGTTGACTGCGCAAACTGCGCAAATCTCATGGAGGAGGCCGCAAACGGCACTTCCGGCGTCGAGAGCGCTGTCGTGAGCTTCATGACGCAGAAGATGACCGTTGAGTTCTGCGACGGCGCGGACGTGGACAATGTCATGAAGGCCGTTGTCAAGGCCTGCAAAAAGGTCGAGGACGACTGCGAGATATACCTGTGATGAACAAAAAGCAGAAGAAGGTCCTCGCGCGGATAATCGTTTCGGCACTGCTGCTTATAGCGCTCAACACGCTCCCGATAACGGGCGTGGCGGCGTATATCCTGTACGCGGCGGCGTATATCGTCATCGGCTATGACATCCTGCGCAAGGCCGTCAAGGGCATCATAAACGGCCGCGTTTTCGACGAAAACTTCCTCATGGCAACGGCGACGGTCGGCGCGATAGTGCTTGCCGTGATCGACGGCAGCGGCGACTTCAACGAGGCCGTGCTGGTCATGCTGTTTTACCAGATCGGCGAACTGTTCCAAAGCTACGCCGTCGGCCGCTCGCGCCGGAGCATATCCGAGCTCATGGACATCCGCCCCGACTACGCCAACATCGAGCGCGGCGGCGTGCTTGAGCAGGTCGACCCCGACGAGGTCGGGACGGGCAGCATCATCGTCGTCCAGCCGGGCGAAAAGGTGCCCATCGACGGCGTTGTCATCGACGGCGCGTCCTCTGTCAACACCAGCGCCCTGACCGGCGAGAGCCTGCCGCGCGACATTGCCGTTGGCGACGAGATAATAAGCGGCTGCATAAACCTCACGGGTGTGCTGCGCATCCGCACAATTAAGCTGTTCGGCGAGTCGACCGTGTCGAAAATACTGGAGCTTGTCGAAAACTCAAGCTCCCGCAAGTCGCGGCCGGAGCAGTTCATTTCGCGCTTTGCGCGGGTGTACACGCCGATAGTGTGCTATGCGGCGCTGGCGCTGGCGGTGCTGCCGCCGATGGTCAACATGCTCATCCTCGGCACGGACGGCGCGTGGAGCGAGTGGATATACCGTGCTCTGTCGTTTCTCATCGTGAGCTGCCCCTGCGCGCTGGTCATAAGCATTCCGCTGAGCTTTTTCGCGGGGCTGGGCGGAGCAAGCCGCGAGGGCGTGCTGATAAAGGGCTCGAACTTCCTCGAGGCGCTGGCCAGGACCAAAACCGTCGTTTTCGACAAGACCGGCACGCTCACGCAGGGCGTGTTCGAGGTCAGCGGCATCCACCACTGCCCAATCGAGGACGCAAAGCTCATCGAGTACGCCGCCCTCGCCGAGTGCGCCTCGTCGCACCCGATAAGCCAAAGCCTGCGCCGCGCGCACGGTGCGGAGCTTGACCGCAGCCGCGTGAGCGACGTGACCGAGCTCAGCGGAAACGGCGTCATTGCCACCGTCGACGGCCGCAGGGTCGCCGTCGGAAACGACAGGCTCATGGCGTCGCTGGGCGTTGAATTCAAGCCCTGCCGCAGCATCGGTACGCTTGTCCACGTTGCCATCGACGGCGTGTACTCCGGGCACATCGTCATATCCGACCTCGTGAAGCCGACTTCGGCACGCACGATATCCGAGCTTCGCCGCACGGGCGTTGAAAAGACCGTCATGCTCACCGGCGACGCGACGGCCGTTGCCGAGAATGTCGGGCGCGAACTTGGCATCGATGAGGTGCACAGTCAGCTCTTGCCGGCCGATAAGGTCAGCCGCGTCGAGGAGCTTTTGGCCTCGAATGGGGGCACACTCGCCTTCGTCGGCGACGGCGTAAACGATGCGCCGGTGCTCTCGCGCGCGGACGTCGGCATCGCGATGGGTGCGCTCGGCTCGGACGCCGCTATCGAGGCCGCCGATGTAGTGCTCATGGACGACGACCCGCTGAAGATAGCGCTGGCGATAAAAATTGCTCGCAAGTGCATCCGCATCGTGTACGAGAATATCGTGTTTTCCCTCGGCGTGAAGTTTGCCTGCCTGCTGCTGATCGCCCTCGGCGTCGCCAATATGGGCGCGGCCATCTTCGCCGACGTCGGCGTCATGGTCATCGCCGTCCTCAACGCCTCCCGCACTTTTTTGAAGGCGAATTGACGCAGCTACGGATACGTATATCTCTGGTCGCCCGGTTCGAGGGTGCGCAGGAAACC
>CAZWJM010000131.1:0-3393 GCA_964634435.1 uncultured Oscillospiraceae bacterium
ATGCGTCGAAATAGTCGCAGTTTGTGCACGCCGTCTCCTGCTGACCGGCGTAGTATGGGTCTGCCGCGATGCTGCCCGAGCGGAGCTGGGCGGCCATCTCGCACAGTGTTGAATCAATATGGCGCGACAAAACGCCAAGGCGCTCTGCAGTGACGAGCGCGTCGCCCGCAGCGCCGTTTTTCTTAAAGTCCACGGGGATGTATTTTGGCGTGTCGCCGTGCTCCATGGCGTTTATGACAGCCGCATCGTCGAGCACGAGCCCGCTGCGGCGCTTTGCCTTGCTCCGCTTTGAAAGAAGCTCGGCCTCATCCATGTCGCCGTCGGCGGAGACCACCTCGTCCCGCGCCGGAACGTACAGTACGCCCGCCGGGACTATCTCCTCGCCGTACAGCTTCTGCCCGTTTTCGCCCAGCGAGAACAGGTACAGCAGCATTTGCAGGTTCATGCCGTACAGCACGTCCGAAAGCTCGAATTTCTTGCGGCCGGTTTTGTAGTCGACAACGCGCAGATACAGCTTCCCCTCGTGCAGCCAGCCGTCAACGCGGTCGGCTATGCCGGTCAGCACGAGCTTATCCTCGCCCTGCCCAAGCTCCAGCGGGGGAAGCGCGGGTGTGTGCGCAAAGTCAAGCTCGAAGGAAAGCGGCTCAAAGTCACTTCGGCGCAGCTCGTCTGCCATGTCGAGCACCACCTGCCGCACCTGACTGAGCAGCCTGCGGAAGAGATACTCAAAGCGCTTGGATTTATCACGGAAATCGTTCATTTCCGCGCTTATGTATTCGGAGACGTACTTATCCGTCATCGCGCTCACCTCGTCGTCGCCAAGCACCTTGAAGCCGCCGCGCGACTTGGCCTCCTTTGCGACCTGCTCGAGGATGCGGTGCATGAACGTGCCGATCTCCGGCGCTGTGAACTGCGCGGGCTCGTGCGGCCTTGCGCGCAGGGCATACTGCATGAAATACGCAAAGCGGCAGGAGGCGAATTTATCTATCCGCGACGCCGACAGGTGCAGCTTATCGCCGTACAGCGCCCTGACCGATGCGCGCGACAGACTGCCGCGGCTCATGCGGGCAGCACGCGCGAGCGAGTCGAGCTTTTCCGGTGCGCGGCGGGCAAAAAATTCAGCCGCCGATGCCGAGTACACACTCCCGCCGTTAAATGACTGCGCGGCCAGCATAAGCGCCGGAGCGGGCGCGGACATGCGGGCACGGTCAATGTCAAATTCCTTTACATTAATATTAAAAAGCGCCTTTGCGCGGTTTACCACAAATGCCGGGCGCTGCTCCGAGCCGTTTGCATCGCTCCGGCTGTAGCAGAATGTCAGGCTCTCCGACGGCAGGGTCAGGCAGTTATAAACTGTCGAAAACGCCCTCCACAGCTCGCCGTCGCCGACGCCGCCGAGGTCAATGTCCATTTCCAGCAGCCTGCGTCTTTCGTCGGATGAGAATACGCCCGTGTCGCTCTCTGCGCCCGGGATGCGCTCGTCGTTTGCGCCGAGGACGATGAGGTGCTTAATGTTGCGGCGCCTCATGCGGTCTGTTTCACCCGCCGTCACGCAGTCGAGCGCCGCGGGGATGGTGCCTATGTCGTAGCACGAGAGCATCATGTCAAACAGCCGCGCGAAGTATTCCGCGTCCGCCGGCGCGTCGCCGAGGATGGCCGCGCACTGCTCCAGCGCCGTCACGACTATGTCCCAAAGCTGGGCATATTCCTGCGCCGCGGCCGCCCGCCCCGCGGCCCTGAGCGTTTCCGCGCGCTCGTTCAGCCTGTCTGCAAGCTCAAGCTCGTCAAAAAGCGCGGCCAGCGCCTGTGCCTGCTCGAGCGCTGTCGTTGCCTTGGCCGTGCTTTCGGCAAAATGGCGCAGCGGGGCTGCTGCCGTCTCGCGCAGGGCATTTATCCTGTCGAGCGTCTCGTTTGTCTCGTCCGTAAACTCCCTGCCGTAGCCCTCGGGGTGCATCCGCCACGGCTCGCGGCGCGTCCATGCCGAGCCGTGCAATTGCCACGTGAAAACGTAGCCTTCCAGCTCGTCCGTGTCCTCCATGCCAAGCCCGGCAAAGCCCGTGCGCAGGTATTCGAACACGTCGTCTGCCTCCCAGCCGCCGAGCACCGTCTCGTAAGCGGCGGCAATAAGCGTCGGCAGGGGCTTTGCGCGCATGTTGCCGCGCCGCGCCGTGTACACCGGCACGCCGTATCTCGCGCACGCGGCCTCAAGGCACAGGCGGTAGTCGTCAAAGCCGTTTGCGCACACGGCGATATCCCGCCAGCGGCAGCCCGTTTCGCGCACAAGGCGCACAGCCTGCGCCGCGGCAAGCTCGCACTCGGCGTTGAGGTCCGGGGCGGTGTAAATTGCGATATTGTCGGTCTCCTCCCGCGTTTCGGGTGCACGGTAGGAGAACATGTTTTCGGCGTAGAATGCCAGGGCGTCGGCCTTGGTGCTCCCGCCGTCATGCCGCACGGCGCTGACGATTATGCCGTTATCCTCTGCAAAGCGCATGAGCGATGCTGCCGTCACGCGGCCGAGGGCGAACACCTCGCTTCCGCCGTGCAGCTCGTCGCAGCCGAGGCACACCGTCACCTGCGCGCCCTTTAACATCAGCGCTTCGAGCACTCTGCGCTCCTGCGCCGTGAAGTCTGTAAAGCCGTCGACGTAGACATGTGTTTTGTCGGATATTGAGCTGTCGGCTATCTGTCGGGCGAGCACGCTCAGCCGGTCGGCGGGGTCTGCTCTGCCGTTTGCGACAACGGCGTCGTAGCCCTCCAGAATGAGGGCGAGGTCGTGCAGCTTGTCGGCCAGTGCGCCCTCGCTGCTTTCCGAGGCGAGCATGAGCGCTTCGGGCGTGACGCAGGCGCTTTTGAATTCGTCCACCGCGCCCAGCAGCATCGTCTGAAGCTCGGCCTTGCGCCGTGCTGCGCCGTAAACGCGCAGCCGCGTCGACAGGGAGTCGGCCGTCAGCGCCATGCACAAAAGCCGCCCGCCCTTGTCGAGATATCCCGCCGCGCCGCCGCCGAGCTCGGCGCTCAGACTGCGAGCAAGTCCCGTGAACGACAGTACCTCCGCGTACAGCGAAAGCCCGTCGCCGCACACCGCGCACAGCTCGCGCTCGGCCTCGTGGCTGTACTGCTCCGGCACCAGCAGCACATACCGTCCGCCGGAGTTCGCGCCGCGCCGTATCTCGTCCATCACCGCCGCGCTCTTGCCCGTGCCCGCCGCGCCGTAGATTATCCTCAGCATACCGTCACCGCCCTGAAAAATGTCTTTTCCCCATTATACCAAACCATCCCCCAATGAGCAACCCATTGCCATGGAGGCGCATCGCATTGAGATCGTACCGATACGTCTATTGCAGTGTCCCGACCGGAAACTGCCGACGAAACCGGAAATCTGCCGCGTAACGT
>CAZWJM010000132.1:0-3393 GCA_964634435.1 uncultured Oscillospiraceae bacterium
AGACGTTATACGGCTCTCCGGCAAGCATATGCAGACCGTCGCGCGCGTAATCCTCACGCAGATACCCCTCTTCATCGTCGAAAAGAGTCTCGAAGCCGAGATAGAACACGTCCTTCCCGTTCGCAAGTCCGGCAAGAAGCGAATTCAGCTCGTTTACTCTGTCCTTTCCGCGTACCGGGTACTTCTCCTCATATGCCTTTGTGACGTGCATATTCGACTGAATTATGATTTTCGCATTCGGCTGTGCAGCTTTAAGCAGTGAAATAAACCTAACAAATCCGCCCCTGACAGCCGACGGCGCGCTTCCGCCGAGCTCGTTTATGCCGAACAGGATGTATATCTTTCCGAACTTTCTTCCGGCAAGCACCTCCGAAAGCGTCCTGTCCCCCATTCTGGGATCCGGCTTTTCGGTTTCATATCCGTTCAGGAAGGTGTAAACGGTGGCGCTGTTTTTTGCGAAATACGTCGCACCTTTGATCTCTCCGTAAAGGCTGAGTCCAACCGTCCTTGAATCTCCTATAAACAGCGCGTCGGAAAAGTAACTACCGTCGTCCGGCTCGGTTGTCGGAGGCTCCGTTGTCGGCGGCTCTGTTGTCGGAGGCTCGGTCGTCGGAGGCTCTGTTGTCGGAGGTTCGGTCACCGGCGGTTCGGTAACGCGGTCGGTGGTTCCGTCGGTCCGGTCGCCCCCGCCGGAATAGCCGGGGTTGGTGATGACTGTGATATTGGTATTCTCCGGCAGGCGGAGCATTCCTTCGCTGAGAAGATAGTCTCTCCATATTTTATAGCTTTTCGCCTTGAGATGCACGCCGTCGCCGGAATAATCCGGATTCATATTTCCGTCGGCTCCGTCAAATATCGACTCGAACGAAAGATAGAACACCTTTTTCCCGTCAGCAAGCCCCGACAGGCGGCGGTTCAGCTCGTTTATCCTTGTATTGTTGAACGTTTTCGGGCTGGAGTCGGACTTTGCCTTTGTAACGTGCATATTCGACTGGATAACAATGACCGCACCCGGCTGAAGCTCCTGCAGACGGGATATCAGCTTTTCGTACCTTGTCACGATCCAGTCATATGAATAACCTATTTCGTTTATGCCGAGAAGGATATATATCTTGCCGAACCGGTTCTTTTTCAGATACGCTTCAAGGCTGAGCGAGCCTGTCCCCGTCTCGGATTTCGAGCTGTTGAAACAGTTCCCGACGTTCATGGAGGTGCGCGCAAAATACGACGCTCCCTCTATCCTGCCGTAGATATAAAGCCCTGCGGTTCTCGAATCCCCGATGAACAGAGTGTCCTTATAGTACTCTGTCGGATTTATCGGCTCCTCCGGAGCAGCGGTCGTCGGAGAATCGGTCACTCCGGTATCGGTCGGCGCTCCGGAAGGCCCGTCTGCCGTCACCGTACCGGTCGCACTGCCGCTTCCCGGCTCAGTCACAGGATCGGTCGACGGAGCGGAAGCGCTGCCGCTGCCGTCCGTGCCGCCTCCGGGACTGTCGGAGCCCTGCTTAAATCCGTTGCGGGCAAAGAGCATGAAAGCCTCTATCGGATTCTTTGCCCCGTCGGACGGGACGAAGAGTCCCATTGCCACAACCGCCAGCGCGGTGATTATCAGACAGACAAGAAGCGCATATCTCCCGCCGGATTTGTTGTCACTGTTATCCCGCTGACCGCGCGGATCTGTGTAAGAATGACGTTTCATATATCACTATCTCCTTTTGACCGGAATCAGAAATTGTTGTAAAGAAACGGATCGTTTGCCCCGCACACCGCAAGGTAAACGGAATACCAGAATACCGCAAGCAGGATCGGAACAACTATGTAAGGCTTGTTCTTTATCTTCTCATAGACCCGTCTCGGCAGAGGCGTGATGAAGAACAGGCTTATCACGATGAGCGCACCTGTGGATTTCGCGTATTTAAGCCAGTCAAGCGCATAAACCTCCTCCGGAACCTTTCCGAAGAAGCCGAACATCCTTGACAGATAAATTCCGACATCGGAAAGCGTCGGCAATTTGAAAAGCAGCCACGAGAATATCACGGCAAAGAACATATATATCCGTGAAAGCACGGGGCTTTCGGTGATGAAATCGATTATTCCCTTCTTTTCAAGAAGCACGAGCAGGAACAGGAACAGCCCCCATACAAGGAAATTCAGCGTGCTCCCGTGCCATATTCCGGTAAGCACCCAGACAACGAACAGGTTTCTTGTCAGCTTTATCCGGCTGCACCGGCTTCCGCCGAGAGGAAAATAAACATTCTCCTTGAACCACTCGCCGAGGGTCATGTGCCATCTTCTCCAGAAGTCCGACATTGAACGCGAGGTATAGGGGTAATTGAAGTTCTGCGGGATCCTGTATCCAAGCATTTCGCCGATACCGGAAGCCATGAGCGAGTAGCCGTAAAAATCGAAGTAAAGCTGAAGCGCGAACGTGATTATCCCCATCCACGCAAGCGGCGTTGATACCGAGTCAAAACCGATCGTGGTGATGCCGTTCCACACGCCGCCGAAGCGGTCGGCAAATATCTTCTTCAGCCCGAAGCCGATTATGAATTCCGAGGCGCCGGCTGATATCCCGTCAAACGTGACTGTCCTTGAACCCAGATACGGTCTGAAATCCTTATACGTCTGTATCGGTCCCATAGATATCTGCGGGAACATCGTAAGATATGCGCCGTAGTTTATGAATGAAGTCTCGGATTCGACCGCGCCGTCGTATACCTCACGCAGATATGACAGGTTTTTGAATGTATAAAAGCTCAGCCCGAGCGGAAGCGCCACTGCGGAAAGCTCAACCCCGGTGACTCCGATCTTTGAAAGCAGAGGCGGAAGCATTGCCGACACGAAAGCCCCGGAATACTTGTAGGCGGCAAGAAACGCGACATTGAAAACAATTCCCGTGACAAATACCGTCTTCCGGTACCGCCCCTCTGTCTCGTTGATGATAAGCCCGAACAGATAATTCATCACCGTCGCTATCAGAAGCAGCAGCGTCCACTCATAGAGGCCCCCCGCCGCAAGCGCATAGAAGACAATACTGCCGAAGAAAAGCACGGCATTCCGTAACTTACCCTTTGTCATTCCGTGAAGAAGGACGAAAACCGGGAGAAATATAAATATAAAATCCGGGCTGCAGAAGTTCATGACACACTCCGAAAAAAGTCCTTTTGTCCGCATTTTGTGCGGTGCTTAGATTCTATCACAAAAATTCCGGGCAATCAAGTCGATACGGTGAAATTATTGTAAAGTTGTCGGGCAAAAAATCACTTTTTACCCGAGAATCTCAGTGCAAAGCCGCAGGTCATGCACGGCTTCTCAACAGCTCTGCCCTCCGTAAAGCCGGCATACATCGCCGCGGCGCGTTCCGACGACAGAATCGTGTCAAGGCAGGTGTCG
>CAZWJM010000133.1:0-3329 GCA_964634435.1 uncultured Oscillospiraceae bacterium
GGGCACCTCCTGTCCCTCCGTCAGGAAGTCATGCACATCGCTGACAAAGGCGGGGATATCCTCTTTGTACGCGCCCAATGCGCCCATGCCGCAGCGGGGATAAAACCCTTCAAGCAGCGCTTCAAGATCGTCGTATACCTTCTCCGGCGCACATTCCATCGCCGCGCCCAGCATCTTCTCGAGGCTGCTCAGGACCTCTCCGCCGCCGGCATGCTTATACGCGCGCAGCACGGGCAAAAAGAGACAGTAGTTAGACAGCCCGTGCGGCACATGGTATTTTTCCCCGAAAGGGTAACTCATGGCGTGGACCGCCCCGCAGCCTGCATTTCCGAATGCGATACCGGCAAGCGTGCTGGCAAGGAGAAAGTTCTCGGCAAGCTCCATGCGCCGGTCATTTCCCCGCTCCGCAAGCGTCCGCAGTCCGCCGATGATGAGCTCTGCCGCTCGGGTGGAAAACATACGGCTCAACGCGGTTGCCCTCGGTGAAATATACGACTCCACGCTGTGGATGAGCGCGTCTATCAGACTGGCGGCAAACGCTTTGAAGGGAAGTGCCTCCAGCAGGGAGGGAATGAGCACCGCAGCGTCGGCATAGAGCGCGTCGGAGACGATGACGCCCTTGAAGTGTATGCCGGTGAAGGTAATGATGGAGATGTTTGTCATCTCGCTGCCTGTGCCGCAGGTAGTGGGTACGAGGATCAGCTTGCGCTCCCGCGTAAACTCCGCGTCGGGGGCAAGGAAGCTCTCCAACGGCTTATCCGGCGGCAGAACCAGCAGCTTTGCCATATCCATGATCGATCCGCCGCCGATGGCGATGATGCGTTTTGCGTCACGGGGACACGCGGCGCGTATGGCATCGACCATCGTATCCGTCGGTTCGCCCTTGCCATAGTCCTCCCGCCAAATCACACATGCGCCGCTCATGGCATCCAGCGCGGCACCGGAAAGGGTATGGCGGCTTGTCAGTATCACATCGCCGGACCCGACAGCGAACTCTGATGCAAGCTCTTCAAGACAGCGGCAGCTGTATATGGCGGTATTGACGGAAAAAAGCTTCATTTCATGTCTCCGTTCGTCGTAGGTTTATGCATGGGCCTCCCGTACACGCGCCATAAGCTGCTGCACACGCTGCACATCGACGGCGTTCCGGACGTCCCCGTCCTTTTTGATGGAACTGCCGACAATAACGCCGTCCGCGACCGTGAGATAATCGGCGATGGTGCTCTCCTTGATGCCGCTGCCGATGAGCAGAGGCGTGTCGTGGGCGTACTTCTTCATCTCACGCACCTCGTCGAGCGTGGGGGCGGACCCTGTCTGCAGGCCGGTGACGATAAGCGCATCGGCTCCGGACTCGATGGCGGACTCGATGGTGAACCCTGTGGGCTGCTCAACCATGGGAAACGTGTGCTTGACATGTATGTCGGCAAATATCATACTCTCGCCGGCGTACTGTGCGCGGCGGCGCATAAGCGACGGCGCGGACGCAGGGAATATCCCGTTGGGACCCATGCGGTGTTCGGCAAACGCCTCAACACGCAGGAACGCGGCTCCCGTCAGGTATGCGAGATCCCATTCGGCATCCGTGCAGTTGTATTGGACATTCACGCCCAGCGGTATGCGGGAAACGCGCATGAGCCTGTCGAGCAGGATCGCCATGGCGTTGACGGTGACGGCGTCCACCGCACCGGTATACGGCACGTCGCCAAAATTCTCCACTATGGCGGCGGATATGCCGCCCTCCGTGAGGGCGTTGAGATCGGCAAGTGCTGCATCCCAGATCTGCTCCATGCTGCCGCCGTAGTGGGGTGCCCCGGGTAGCGGGAGCAGATGGATCATGCCGATGATGGGCTTTTGGCTGCCGAACACTGTTTCAAAGCTCATATATCATGCGCCTCCTTCATCTTATCCAGTTGTTCCTTGGTGTAGCCAAGCTGCCCGTATACCTCGTAGTTGTGTTCGCCGAGAGTGGGCGCACCGCGGAAAAGCTGTTCCGGCATAGCCGAAAACGACACGGGGAATCCCTGCATGGGGATATCGCCGAGGTCGCCGTACGGTACATTGATTACCTGTCGGTTATACGCGACCTGATCCAACTGCAAAAATTCATGGACACTGAGGACCTTTGCGGCGGGTATGCCCGCCTTGTCAAGGATGCCGATGATCTCCTCGGCGGTAAGTGTCTCCGTCCACTGCGCGACGTAGGCGTTCACCTCCGCTGCGTGCGCATGGCGGACGGGGACCGTCTTGAACCGCGGATCCTCCGTGAGCTCGGGATGCCCGATGATGTCTGCAAGCTTGAGCCAATGCGCCTGCGGAGCCGCAATGATATACACATATGTGCCGTTTTTATCCTTGAAGCACCCGACAGGCGCGGTGCATTTGTCGAGATTCCCAATCCGCGTGCGGTATTTGTGGAGCAGCTTATCCTCGGGGATCGCGTCGATAAGCAGGCTGGCGGCGGTGTCCATGAGCGACAGCTCCACGCGCTGCCCTTCGCCGGTCTTTCCGCGCTGCATGAGCGCGGCGAGCACGGCATAGGCGCAGTACACGGAGGTGCAGTAGTCGATGACGAACGTGCCCATGAGATACGGCTCGCCGTCGGGGGAACCGGTGAGGCTCATCAGTCCGCTTGTGGCTTGCAATATGCTGTCAAATCCCGCCTTGCCCGCCATGGGACCGCTCTGACCGAAGCCGGAGATGGACGCAAGGATGAGCTTGGGGTTGAGTTTATGCAGCTCCTCCCAGCCGAGCCCCATCTTTTCAAGCGTCCCCGGGCGGTAATTCTCCACAAGGACGTCCGCGTCTGCCAGAAGCGCGCGCAGCAGGGCTTTGCCCTTTTCGGTGCGCGTGTTAAGCGTCACGCCGCGCTTGTTGCGGTTGAAGACCATGTAGTAAAAGCTTTCACCGTTAAGTGCCGGCTCGTATTCTCTGACCGGTTCACCGTCGGGGGACTCGACCTTTATTACGTCCGCGCCGAGATTGCCCAGCAGTGTGCAGGCGTTGGGACCGGAGATGTACCGCGAGAGGTCAATGACCTTTACTCCGTCAAGTATATTTGTGTTCATATAAACGCCTCCTTTACGCCTCAAGGGTGGTGCCGAGCAGCATGCCGTTGGGATCGACCTCCGTGCGCAGGATGCGCAGCGTCTCCTCGTCAGGGACAGGCGTCACGGGGGCATTGCTCAGGTCACCGAGATCAAAGCCCGTTGCTTCGCGGAGTTCCCGCTCACTCACGCCGGGATGAATGGACTTGACATATATCTGACCCTCTGCATCGAAACCAAATATGCACTTGGGCGTATATATGGCGCAGGGACCGCCGCCGCGCA
>CAZWJM010000134.1:0-3313 GCA_964634435.1 uncultured Oscillospiraceae bacterium
GTATCCGCACGATTTGGGTGCGTTGCGCCTCCATGGCAATGGTTAGAGGAGGTAGACTTCGAAGGTGCCGTGGGCGGTGAGGGTGCCGGAATCGTCATAGGCGCTGGTCTCGACGATGCAGACGGTGCGGCCGCGCTTGAGCATCCTGCCCTCGGCGCGCAGCTTCGTTCCGCGGCTTGGGCGCAGGAAATTGAGGTTGCTGCTGAGGGTGACGCAGGTCTGATGCTCAGGGTCGCTCCTGCACAGCACGCCCGCCGCCACATCGCACAGCGAATACACAAAGCCGCCGTGCGCGATGCCCAGGGGATTGAGCGCGTTTGGCGTAAGCTCGCCCTCTATAACGGAATGCTCATCGTCAAAATCCACGATGACGATGCCGTTGTGGTTATTGAAGCTTTTGTTCCCGTTCATTATATCTATCATTTCCTGCTTGGTCATATCTTCAAGTCCTTTTCTGCAAATATGTGAAGTATTCTATATCATATTGCAGCTTTAGTCAAAACAATTTTTTCATCCCGAAGCTCTGCAACGACCGTGTCGCCCCGGCCGAGACCGTCGGCGAGGACAAGCTCTGCGGCCCTGTCCTCGATGAGGCTGCGTATCGTGCGGCGGAGCGGCCGCGCGCCGTATTTCTCGTCATAGCCGCGTTCGGCGAGGTAGTCGACAACGCCGTCGGGCACGCGGAGGGTCATGCCCAGCGCCTCGAACCTGTCCGCAACGGACAGCAGCATCCGCTCTGCCACCGAGCGTATCTCCGCGCGGCTGAGGCGGCGGAAAACTATAGTCTCGTCGATGCGGTTTAGAAATTCCGGCTTGAAGGTACGCCGAAGCTCTGCGTCGATGCTCGCGCGCATCGCCTCTGCCTCGTCGCCGTTATCGGGCGCAAAGCCGAGGTGCGGGCGGCTGTCGCTTATGGCCTTGGCACCGACGTTCGAGGTCATGACGATGACGGTGTTGCGGAAGCTCACGCGGCGGCCGGCGGAGTCTGTCAGATGCCCGTCGTCCATGATCTGCAAAAGTATGCCCCACACGTCCTCGTGCGCCTTCTCGATCTCGTCAAACAGCACGACCGACCACGGTCTGCGGCGCACACGCTCGGTGAGCTGGCCGCCGTCCTCGTAGCCGACATAGCCCGGCGGCGAGCCTATGAGCCTGCTCACGGCGTGCTTTTCCATGTATTCGGACATGTCCAGCCGTATCATCGCCTCCGTGTCGCCGTAAACGGCCTCGGCAAGCGCGCGGCACAGCTCCGTTTTGCCCACGCCCGTCGGCCCGAGGAACAGAAACGAGCCGATGGGCCGGTTGGGGTCTGAAAGCCCCACACGCCCGCGCCGTATCGCACGCGACACCGCAGTGACCGCCTCATTCTGCCCGATCACGCGGCGGTGGAGTATGCTCTCCATATCGCGCAGGCGCTGCGTCTCGTCGGCGCTCAGGCTCGAAACGGGTATGCCTGTCCACTGCGACACGACGGCGGCAATGTCCTCTGCCGTCACGAGCCCGCCGCCGGATACTCGGATGTGCGCGGCCGCCTCGTCTGCAAGGTCGATGGCCTTGTCCGGCAGGAAGCGGTCGCCGATATACCGCGCGGAGAGCTCCACCGCGGCTGTGAGCGCCGCGTCGGATATCTTGACCTTGTGGTGCGCCTGAAGCTTCTCGCGCACGGCCATGAGCATCTCAAGGCTTTCCCCGCGCGAGGGCTCTTCGATCTTCACCGGCTGCAGCCTGCGCTCGAGCGCCGCGTCCTTTTCGATGTGACGGCGGTACTCCTCCGGCGTCGTTGCGCCGATGAGCTGCACCTCGCCGCGCCCGAGTGCGGGCTTTAAGATGTTCGCCGCGTCTATCGCACCCTCGGCTGAGCCCGCGCCGATCATCGTGTGCACCTCGTCGATAAAAAGTATCACGTCGCCGGCCTTTTTGACGTCCTTGAGCACGGTCTTGACCCGCTCCTCAAAGTCGCCGCGGTACTTCGTGCCGGCAAGCAGCGCCGGGATATCGAGCGAAACAAGTCGCTTTCCGGCCATGCTCTCGGGCGCGTCGGGGCCTGCGAGCAGCGCGGCGATGCCCTCGGCCACGGCTGTTTTGCCGACGCCCGGCTCGCCGATGAGCACGGGGTTATTTTTACTGCGGCGCGACAGTATCTGCACACTGCGGCGTATCTCCTCGTCGCGGCCGATTACGGGGTCAAAGCCGCCGGAGGCGGCCACGAGCGTGAGGTCGCGGCTGTATTGGTCGAGTATGCGCGTCTCGCTGTGCCGGACGGCGGCCTTGGGCGGTGCGCTTTGCTGCTGGCGCGGTTTTCCCGAGCCCGCGCCGAACACGGCGAGGATGTCGGTGTAGATATCGTTTACGCTCAGCCCCACGGCTGTGAGCGCCCGTGCACCGCCGCAGTCGGGCTGGCGCAGAATGCCGAGAAGCAGGTGCTCTGTGCCGATGTAGCTGTGGCCGAGCCGCGCGGCGTCAGCTGCGGCCTTTTCGATGGCCTGCCATGCGTGCTTTGTAAGCCCCTGCGTGGGCGTGCCGGGGTCGCCCGTGCCGCTGAGCCTGCCGACGGCGTCTTTAAGCGGCCGCTCGTTGAGCCCACGCTCGCGCAGTATTCTCGCGCCGAGCCCCGCCGATTCTCGCACTATCCCCAGCAGCAGATGCTCGGTCCCGACATAGCTGTGGCCGAGGGAATACGCCGCAAGCCGCGCCTGCTCGATCGCGCCCTCAGCCTTTTCGGTGAATTTTTCGTTGTTCTTCAAGGTAATTTCCCCCTTGATATTTAATATAGTATACCGGCGCCGCCGATACTGTCGGTTTAGGCGGCTGATTTTCGCTCATGCGTCGTTAAATCCCTTGGCAATACACAAAGTATTACCTGCGGGCTTTGCCTCGCCTGAGCAAAAATCCGCTCCGACTAAACTGCAAAGCACCTGTCGGCCGATAAGGGACACCGACAGATGTTTGCCTCACGTCAGCTTAAGGGATTATTGACAAATTGCAAAATAAATAGTTAAAGCTTAAATTAACATTTGCATTTTTCATTTTATGTGTTACAATGCACTTGCAAGATATAGGCTTACTATTGAGCAAATACATATGGAGGTAACATCATGGCTTTTGTTATTACTGACGAGTGCCTGTCCTGCGGTTCCTGCGCAGCACAGTGCCCTGCAGAGGCTATCGCAATGGGCGATCTGCACTACGAGATAGATCCCGACAAGTGCCTGGAATGCGGCGCGTGCGCAGCACAGTGCCCCGCAGAGGCAATCGAGGGCTGATATCCCCGTTGAGCACCCAAAAACCGCCGCACGGATGTGCGGCGGTTTTT
>CAZWJM010000135.1:0-3283 GCA_964634435.1 uncultured Oscillospiraceae bacterium
CGCCATTTAAAGAGCGTCGCAGTCGTCGAAGTCGACGAGGGTGGGGTCGACGGGCTCTTCGCGCAGGACGCTGGTCATGTACTGGTTGACCTGGCGGCGCATATCGCGGCGGGAGATGGTGCGCGGGTCCATGAGATCCTGCTGCACCCAGATAAAGTTAATATTCCGCTCGCGGGCCTGCTCATCGAATATGCCCTGAAGTCCGTCCATGCCCTTGCAGGAGATCTGGTCGTACATGATGATGGTGTCGACATTATACTCCTCGGCAACGCGCCACATTTCGTCGACGGAGTTGCGGTAGCCGCCCTTGGTGTGCTTGCGCATGGTCGTGCGCTGATAGGTCAGGGCAACGCCGCGCAGCATCGATTCGGGCGTGGAGGTGTCGATAATATATTGCGACAGATGCGTCTCCATATCCATGACGGTGACGATGCCCCAGCACTGCTCGAGCCAGTTGGAGAAGTTCGTGTAATAGTTCGCCGGGCAGGACCAGACCAGTGCCTTGTGGCGCATTTCAAGCGCGCAGGGCAGGCGCTTTTCGTAAGCCTTGGTCATGATCTTGCGTGCCTTGGCGTCGGCCTTGTTGAAGCGCTCGTCCATGCCGCCGTGCAGATGGAACGAGTACATGCGGTACAGCCAGGGCGTTGCGCCCGTGACCTGGGGATAGCTCGTGCGGTTTATCTCCCACAGGTCGAGGTGGAAGCGCGTGACCTCGTTGTAGCTCTCAAGCGCCTTGGCGAATGCGTCCCAGTCGAACTTCTCGCCCGTGTGCTCCTCGATAAACGCGATGCAGCCGCGCAGCTCCTCAACGGCATAGTCCTGCGCGTCGACATCGTCGTTATAGCGCAGCGGAACGCCGAGGCAGTAGGTCGGGAGCTTGAAGTAGCGGTCCTGGAACGAGGTGGTCATGATGCTGCCGTCGCAGGGCATGTTGCAGGCGATGAAGCACTTGCCGAACACGGGATAGTCACCCTCGGCGGCGATGCCGGCCTCTGCCGAGGGCAGGGGGCACACGTCCGCGGGCACGCCGAAGTTTTCGATGGAGTCGAGGTAGACAGACGGCAAATGCTGATTTATCATCGACGACAGGAAGATGGGTATCGTCTGCACGGGGATGCCGATGAGGTTCGGGAAGCCCGCCATGAGCTCGGTCGGCACCAGCTCGTCGAAGCAGACGATGCGGTCAGCCAGCGACTTTTTGCCGCCGATGTTCTGGTCGGCATTAAAGGTGTCGGCAATGATGTCGATGGTGTGCTTTATGATGACGTCGTACAGCAGGTGGCCGGCGCGAAGCTGGGCGCCGCGCATACCCTCGAGCTGACGGTCGATAAACTGCGGAAGCGTGAGGTAGGTCAGCATCCAGCGATACTTCCAGATGCCCTTGAGCACCTGCACCGGCGACTGGAGCACGAACTTTATCATGTCCTTCCACATGACGCACCACCAGGCGTAGTCGATGAGCGTATCCTTTATGCCGCGAAATTCGCGCCAGCGGCGCACGCCGGTCTTATCGGTGTATGTAAGTCCAAGATTTCTCGGTTTAACTGCCATGTCAGCGCCCTCCCCTGTTCTTGTTTATCTGCTTTATCTCCAGGCTTTCGACAAAGGCCTGCACGCGCGTGCGGAGCTGGCCGGAGGCGTTGCCCGTGTACTCCCTGTCGACGCAGACCGTGGGGTATTCGTACAGCTCGGTCATGACGTGGGAGGAAAGCGCCCTCTCGTAGCCCCAAAATTCGCAGAACTTCATCTGCTCGTAGATGATGCCCTGGGCGTTGAAGTCCTTGGCCAGACGGTCGATGTAATCGTACCTTGCGTGAACCTTGTCCTGCGACATGTATCTCGGGCACTGGCTCGTCTCCTGATAGAAGCGGCAGACCTGATCGAGCGCGGGCTCGTCGTCATTGAGGATGATCTCCTGTCTGCCGGGGAACGCGCCGAAGCAGAAGCGGTCGGCAACTATCAGCGCGCCGGACTGCTCGACCGTGCGCGTGAAGTCAAGGTCGTCGATTTCGCTTCCGACGACAACGACGCGGGCGCGGTGCGCGGGCTTCTCGTCCGGCTCGCGGGTCTTTACCTGCTCAAGCGTCTCGCGCAGCTTGTCGACGATGAGATACTTCGGGCAGCAGTACGACACGAGGCACAGAACGTGGTACTCGTAGCCGGTTATCGGCGGATTGTCGAGCTTGCGGTACTCGCCTATCTCGGTCAGGATGCGGCAGACCTCGTTGTGCTCTGAAACGGCCTTGCGGATGGCAGCGTCGGAGATGTCCGTGCCGTATTTCTCGTGCAGCGGCTCGAGCACCTTTTTGGTGATCTGATTTTTGTAGTGGGCAAGTCCGTGCGGCGTGACCTTGAAGGGCACGTCGATGAAGGAGACAAAGAACTTGTCGTTTTTCACGAGCTGCAGCAGCTCAAAATGCTCCAGCGTGCGGTTCATCTCCGAGCAGGTCTCGCCGCCGGCGAGCGCCGACAGGAAGTTGTAGCCGCCCTCGATGCCGCGCTCGACCAGCGCCTTGGAGTAGCCGCAGAGGTAGTTTGTCATGTAATAGGTCGAAATCTCAAGCGAGCCCGTGCGCGGTGCGCGCATTCTGACGGAAAAGCAGTTGTCAAGGTTCAGCAGCACCTCGGGCATGTGATAGCAGGTGTAGCCCACGGCGTGCTTTCCCTCGTCGACCGCCTGCGTGACGAGCTCGTTTGCCGCCTCGTCGAGCAGGTGCTCGAAGTAGATAAGATGCTTCAGGTCTTTCATTTTCCCCTCCATATATTTAAGAAATACTAAGATTTTGATGCTCTGCGTTGACTGTGGGTGTGCAATAGACAGTTTCTAAAACGCCACATTTTTTGTGAAATGTGTTTCACAAAAAATCTCGCGCTGCTCGTCAAAAAGTTTGTTACACAAACATTTTTGATGGCTATTCATCGAATTCGAGGCGGGCCTTGCCCCCTCGAGCTCCCCCGCTGCGCGGAAACCTTTACGTTCTGCGCTTAACTTACTGCGGAGGTCAATAGTATTTAAGAAATACTGAGATTTTGATGCTCTGCGTTGACTGTGGTTGAGTGATAGACAGCTTCTAAAACGCCACATTTTTTGTGAAAAGCGTTTCACTGATGACATCACAATTGACGCCACATTTTTTGACATTGTCCGAAAAACTGCGTTTGTTTTACTTTTGTCATTACAAATAGTATAATATGCCACAGACAAAGTGTCAAGCCGAATGCACCCGCGGCGAATAAAATAATTGACATTCGCCGGAGAATAATCGATAATTGATAAAAAGGC
>CAZWJM010000136.1:0-3254 GCA_964634435.1 uncultured Oscillospiraceae bacterium
TCTGGGGATTACGGCCGGAAGCCTTCTGCGGGTTGTTGCTGATGCCGGACTCGACATTCTTGACGCGGTGGACCTTAACGGTGGACTTGATGGTAACCAAGCCGCCCTTGGGGCCGGGGATCGCGCCGCGAACAGCGATCAGGTTCAGCTCGGGATCGACCTTAACGATGTCCAGGTTCTGGATCGTGACAGTGTCGCAGCCCATCTGACCGGCGCCGATCTTGCCCTTGAAGATACGGGAGGGGTCAGTGGTGGAGCCCATGGAACCGGCATGACGATGGACCGGGCCGCCGCCGTGGCTCATGGGAGTGCGCTGGGCGCCGTGGCGCTTGATAACGCCCTGATAGCCGTGACCCTTGCTGGTGCCGGTCACGTCCACGAAGTCGCCCTCTTTGAAGGTGTCGGCCTTGATGATGTCGCCCACGTTCAGCTCGGCGGCATTCTCCAGGTCAAACTCGCGCAGGTACTTCTTGGGTGCCACGCCGGCCTTGTTCAGGTGGCCCATCTCGGGCTTGGTCAGCTTACGCTCGGGGACGTCCTCGAAGCCCAGCTGCACGGCGGCGTAGCCTTCTTTTTCGGCTGTCTTCTTCTGCACGACAACGCAGGGACCCGCCTCGATTACGGTGACGGGGATCACCTTGCCGTTTTCGTCGAAGATCTGAGACATGCCGACTTTCTTGCCGATGATCGCTTTCATGTATGATCCTCCTAGTAAGGTTATTGGTCGACATAGTTCAATCTCCATTGGGTAGAGACCGCTTGCTCTGCCGACGTAACCCGTCCGCCTTAACGCAAGTCAGCGGACATTGGGTTGCAAGCATGATAAAAGGGATTCGCTTTGAGATCGCCGGGTACTTATTATAATGTGTACCTTACAGCTTGATCTCGATCTCCACACCGGCGGGCAGGTCCAGAGCCATCAGGGCCTCGACGGTCTTGGGGGTGGAGTTGGTGATGTCGATCAGTCTCTTGTGGGTGCGGCGCTCGAACTGCTCACGGCTGTCCTTATACTTGTGGGTAGCGCGCAGGATGGTGACGATCTCCTTCTTGGTGGGCAGAGGGATGGGGCCGGACACGGTAGCGCCGGTGCGCTTGGCGGTCTCAACAATCTTCTCTGCGCTCTGGTCGATGACCTGGTGGTCATAGGCCTTCAGGCGAATGCGAATCATTTCTTTTGCCATTTGGTTTGTTCCTCCATTTTCGTACGGTTTGTTTTGCTTGACCAACTTCCGTACGGCGAGAAATTCTTTATACGCTGTTCCGTGCGTATCATTCCGGCTCATAAGAAACACCGGCACAGATTGGCCGGTGCGCTTCTGGCGCAGCGATCTACGCTGACGTAACAGAATCTCTCAGCCGCCCGATTATCGGACATACTCCCCGGAAGTTACCTCGAAAGACGAGCAATCTCCCGGTTCATCGCATTTGTAAACGCTTCCGGGTGTGCAGCACCCAATTCGCGCGTACCCTCACAGTATAAAAGAAATCCCCCTTGTTGTCAAGGGGGATTTTCTATTTTTTATAAGAATTTCCAACAGCCCGTATCAAACGGGACATTCCTACTATTTGTTCCTCAACTGCGGCGACGACGCCCTGTATCCTCACACGATTTACAGCCTTGTTTCTTGGGATTTCTACTTTGACGCATCGGCAGCGCCCGAAAAAAGCGACGGCGCGCTTCTATCTGCGTCGAATGCCGGGGAATTTATCCTGACGATGCAGAAAAACGGGGTCGTGGGAGAAAAAGCGCCCTTGCCCTTTGCTCTCTCACAGAAAACCGATCCGGCGGACATTGCCGCCGATGCGGACGCCGTGGCTATCATTCGGGTAAGCGGCGAAAACAACTTCAATCCCTATGTTTCGGCATACAGCACCAGCGTGGTGCAGTACTGCAAGGGCGGAGAGAACACCGTGTCCGCCGATATGCTGCTGCCGCCGGGGCTGAAGGCCGACACGGACTACTATGTGTTTTTGAAGAGGGACCCCAACGCACCCCAGAGCTATCTGCTGTGCTCCCGGAGTACCCCGGTTTTGGAGGTGACGGCGGAGAACGCCGCACTTGCCCGGACGCTGACAAAATAAATAGATAGAGCAATGGTGCGGAGATTCTCCGCACCATTTGTTATTTGTGTCAATAGGCCACGCCCCAGTAGATGTCGGTGGTGCAGTCCTTGCCGCACACCACGCACTTGCCGGTGGTGCCGGACTGCTCCAGCGGCATACAGCGGCTGCTGACACCGGCCTTTTCCTTCATGGCCAGCTCACATTCCGGACTGCCGCACCACTTGGTACGGGCAAAGCCGCCCTTGCCCTGCGCCATGGCCTTGACTTCCTCCCAGGAGGTCATGTCAAAGCTGTTGTCCTCCAGATTCTTTTCCGCCATGCGGTACAGGTTGTCGTGGACATCCTGCAGCAGCTCGGCCACCTTGGTCTCCAGCTCATTAAGAGGCACAAAGGTCTTTTCGCCGGTATCGCGGCGGGCGATGCAGCACTGCTCCTTCTCCATGTCCTTCGGGCCGATCTCCACACGCAGCGGCACGCCCTTCATCTCGTACTGGGCAAACTTCCAGCCGGCAGACTGGTCGCTGTCGTCCATCTTCACCCGCAGACCGGCGGCCGTCAGACGGTCACGCAGCGCGGCAGCCGCCTCCGGTACGCCGGGCTTATGCTGTGCGATCGGCAGCACCACCACCTGAATGGGGGCGATGGCAGGCGGCAGCACCAGGCCGTTATTATCGGAGTGGGTCATAATGACCGCGCCGATCAGGCGGGAGCTGGCGCCCCAGGAGGTCTGGAACGGATACTGCAGCTTATTGTCGCGGCCGGCAAAGGTCACATCGTAAGCACGGCTGAACTTGTCGCCGAAATAGTGGCTGGTGCCGGACTGCAGGGCCTTGTGGTCCTTCATCATGCACTCGATGGTGTAGGTGGCCTCGGCACCGGCGAACTTTTCCTTATCGGTCTTGCGGCCCTTCACCACGGGCATGGCCAGATAGTTCCGGCAGAAATCCGCGTAGCAGTTGAGCTGCTGCTCGGTTTCGGCCTGCGCCTCTTCGGCCGTCTCGTGGATGGTGTGGCCTTCCTGCCACCAAAACTCCCGGGAACGCAGGAACGGGCGGGTGCTTTTCTCCCAGCGGATGACGGAGCACCACTGATTATAGAGCATGGGCAGCTCACGGTAGGAGTGCAGCACATGGGACCAGTGATCGCAGAACATGGTCTCAGAGGTGGGCCGGAAAGCCAGACGCTCCTCC
>CAZWJM010000137.1:0-3233 GCA_964634435.1 uncultured Oscillospiraceae bacterium
CTACCCTCCCTGTCGCTTGACATTTTAATATCAAGGTGCGTTAAGTATCTATATCAATAAACGCAAAAGTCGTTAAGAAACTGTTAATTTTCACGATTTGTTAATAATTTTGTCACGCCACCCCTTGCGGCCTTGGTTTTGCTTGCATTGGGTATAAATGTTTGGTATGATATACATGAAAAAGACGAATAATAGAACGTTTGTTTATATAATAATGTAGGGGAGAGTCATTGGCGCAAATGAGCAAAGCGAAGCTTAAAGGCCCCGAGCTGTGGCGCTGGCCGGCGCTGATATACACGGCGCTGCTGCTTTCGGTGTACGTTGTTATCGTGCCATCGGGCGGCTATACGGAGTTTAAGGGATTTAAATATGTGCTGTTTGCTGCGCTGACGGCGGCATTCATAGCGGGCGAATATCTGCTCAGGCTTGAAATGCGGCTTGTCGGTGCAAAGGTGCTTGCGCCTAAGTTCCGCGTGAATGCTTTTGAGCTGTGCGTGCTTGCGTATGTTCTTCTCACAGCGGTATCTGCGCTTTTGTCGCAGTATGATGGCACACTTTTCGGCAACGAGCGGCGCGACGGCTTTGTGACCATCGCGCTGTACGGGGCGCTGTGCGTCGTGCTCTCGCGCTCCCTTGCGCCGAAAAAGTGGCTGGCTATGGTGTTCGGAGCGGCGATGTGCGTTTTCTGCGCGCTCGGGCTGCTGCAGCTTTACGGGCTGAACCCGCTGTCGCTCTTCCCCGAGGGCTATGATTTCTACGATGCCGGTGTGTACTACTCCAGCCAGTTTTGGAGCACGGCCGGCAATGCGGATATAAGCGCGGCACTGCTTGCGGTTTCGGCGGGCATTTTCGCGGCGCTGCTTATCAAAACCCAGGCGGCATGGGGCTATGCTCCGCTGGTGCTGACGGTGTTTTCAATTTCGGAGCTGAATGTTTCGGCGGCGGTGCTTGCCCTGTTTGTCGGGCTTGCGCTGGCGCTGCCGGTGCTTGTTTGCAGCGGAGCAGAGCTCAGGCGCGCCTTTGCCGTGTACGGCGCTGTGGCGGCATCGTTTGCGCTCGGCAGGATAATCGTGTTCGGCCGCGCGTCGCTGAGCCTGTCGTTCGGCACAGTTTGGGTCACGCTGCTTGGCGCGGGAATTATCCTTGCTGCAGCGTCGCTCCTCCTGCGCGGAAGGCTTGACGGAGCAAAGCTGAACGCAAAAAAGCTCCGGCTCATCCTGCTGTGTCTCGTGCTCGCGGCGTTCATATTCGGCCTTGCGGTTATTTACTTTGCGCCAGACCTCGGCATCGAAATGCTCTCGCAGGCGCAGGAGCTTTTGCATGGCAATGTGTCCGACAAGGCAGGCTCCGGCCGCATATTCATATGGCGGCAGGTTTGGGACTGCATAAAGGAAAAGCCGATTTTCGGCGGCGGGCCGGACACGCTGGGCCAGCGCGGGCTGGAGGGCTTTTCGCGCTATAATCCGGCGGTCGGCTATGTCGTGAGCAGCAGCATCGACGCTGCGCACAATGAGTATCTGAACATTTGGGTCAATCAGGGCTTGCTTGCGCTGCTTGCGTACCTCGCGCTTTTGGGCGTGAGCGTCGTCAAGTGGGTCAGGAATCCGAATGACACGGTCTGCGCCGTCTGCGGCGCGGCGGCGCTGCTGTACGCGATACAGGCCTTCTTCGGCATATCAAGCTGCATCGTCTCGCCCCTGTTTTGGCTCGCCCTCGCTATGGTCAACCGACGAGACGGCGAGGTTAAATGAAAAAAGCTCTTGTCTTTCGGTGTCTGATTAAAGTGTATTAAATGAAATCGTTCGCCTTGCTCACAATGAAATCTGCTGGCGCAGGTGAAATCCACGGTGTGGATGAAATTAAATCCGTCCCACTCCCCACGAAGTGGGATTTCATCGCGCAGCGATTTCATCCATAACATATGGATTTATCCCGTCCAAGGGACGGATTTAGCTAAAAAAAGCTCTTGCCTTTCGACAAGAGCTTTTTTCATGGTGCGGGCATGGGGAGTCGAACCCCAACGCCGGAAGCACAAGAACCTAAATCTTGCATGTCTACCAATTCCATCATGCCCGCGAATATTTCAAATCACAAGTGCTATAATAGCACAAGATTTAATTTTTTGTCAATCAGATTAAGGGGCGGGCGCATAAAATGCAGTGAGGTGAGGAAATTGAACGTAAGTTACTTTCTCGGCGCAAACTCCGGCGCCGGTTTTTTCTCGCTGTACGACGGCTTTTGCCGCGCAGACGGCGACTTCCTGCACCTGATAAAGGCAGGCCCCGGCGGTGGAAAATCGGGCTTTATGCGCCGTATCGCCGAGGCCGCGTCCGCGCACGGGTACGACACCGAGTGCGTCCTGTGCTCCGGCGACCCCGACTCGCTGGACGCAGTGTACATCCCCGAAAAACACATCGGCTTTGTCGACGCCACCGCGCCGCACGTCTGTGAGCCGCTGCACTTCGGATTTGATTCAGATTATGTAAACTTGGGGCGGTTTTGCGCGCCGGCATCCGATGAGCGCATACCGCGGCTTACGGAAAAATACCGCGCCATGTACAAGACTGCGTACTCGTATCTCGTTGCCGCCAAGAGCGTGCAGGAAGCGGAGCTATACGGCGCAAAAGGCGCTGATACGCTTGAAAAAGTGCGCGAACGCGCCCGCGGCACTGCCGTCCGCAGGCTAAAATCCTCGGGCGGCAACGGCACGGAGACGAAGCGCTTTATCCGCTGCATAAGCTGTAAGGGCGAAATGACCTTGGAAGAGGATATGCAGAAATTATGTAAACGAATATATCTCGTCGACGACCGCATGGAGCTTGCGGATGCGTACCTTGCCGAGCTGCTAAAATGTGCGCGGGACTTCGGGACAGACACGATCGTATGCCCGTCGCCGCTGTGCCCCGAGCGGCTCGACGCGCTTGTCTTTCCGCAGGCGGGGCTGTGTTTTGCGGCGGCGCCGGTTATGCCGGATGTGCCGGGAGCGCGGCATGTGCGGCTCGATGCGCTCGTCCCGCCGGATGTGTCGCGTACCCTGCGTCCGGCGCTTCGTGAAAAGGAGAAGCTCAGCCGCGAGCTTCTTGCCCAGGCTGTACACTGGCTGGGCAAGGCAAAGGAGTATCACGACGAGCTCGAGCTCGCGTATAAGCCCCACGTCGACTTCGCCGCCCTCGATAAATTCACAGACGACTACATCTCCCGCCTGTTCGGATAAAAAAATCCCCCTCCTGCGG
>CAZWJM010000138.1:0-3210 GCA_964634435.1 uncultured Oscillospiraceae bacterium
AAAAAACCTCCGTACTATGGTACGGAGGTTTTTTACGTTTAAATCAGCAGCTTATAACAGCAGCATGCGGTCGTTATCGAGGGCTTTGCCGGAGCCGGCTTTGAAGCGGTCGAGGAAATCCTGCACGGTCATGCCCGCGCGCTCGGCGCCGGACACGTCCATGATCACATTTCCCGCGTCCATCATAAGCGTGCGGTTTCCAAGGTCGAGGGCCGACTGCATATTGTGCGTTATCATCATGCAGGTTATGTTGTTTTCGGCGACGATGCTTTTTGTAAGAGACAGCACCTTCTCCGCCGTCGCGGGGTCGAGCGCTGCCGTGTGCTCGTCAAGAAGCAGAATTTTCGGCGGAACTATCGTCGCCATCAAAAGCGTGAGCGCCTGACGCTGGCCGCCGGAGAGAAGTCCGACGGGCTGCGTGAGCCTATCCTCAAGCCCCATATCCAAAAGCGCGAGGCGCTCGCGGAACAGGGCGCGGTCAGCCTTGGTTATGTGCGAAAACCAGCCGCCGCTTTTTGCCGCCATAGCGAGGTTTTCCTCAATGCTCATGCCGGGCGCACTGCCGCGCATGGGGTCCTGAAACAGCCTGCCGATCATCCGTGCGCGCTTGTGCTCGGGCATGAAGGTGATGTCCTGCCCGCCGAGCAGAATGCGGCCGCTGTCGGTGAAAAAGCTGCCGGCGATGGCGTTAAACAGCGTCGACTTTCCCGCGCCGTTTGCGCCGATGATGGTTATGAAGTCCCCGTCGTGCACGTCGAGCGTGAGGCCGCGCAGGGCGGTTTTTTCATTGACTGTGCCGGGGTTAAAGGTCTTTGAAATGTTATCAATCTTCAGCATCTACGCCACCTCCTTTTTCGTACCCAGCCCCATGCGCCGGCGAATGGTCGGCCACTGCTTTTTAAGATACGGTATGGATATGGCCAGCACGACGATGACGGAGGATATGAGCTTTAGCATGAACGCCGGCATATCAAAGCGCAGTGCGATGGTGTAAACTATGCGGAACAGCACAGAGCCCAGCACGACGCCGCACGCGCGGGAGAATATGCCGCCGCGACCCATGATGACGCCGCCGATGAGCAGCGAGGCAAGCGCGATGGTGACCATGCCCGTGCCGATATTTATATCCACCGCCTTCTGCGACTGCGCAAGCAGGCAGCCGGACAGCGCCGTGAACGAGCCCGCGATGCACAGGCCGACGATGGTCGTAAAGGCTGTGTTTATCGACGATGAGCGCACCATATCGGGGTTATTTCCCGTTGCGCGGATGGCAAGGCCGAGGCGCGTTTTCAGGAAAAACGTGAGCAGGGCGAGGATGACGATGACAGCGATGAGCGCAACGACGAGCTTATACTGCTTTGCAAGGGCAGTGTTCGCAAGAAGCTCCTTCATCATTGAAAACACAGTGTCGACCTTGTTCATGTTAAGCAGCGACGCACCGCCCATGATGGCGATGTTCACAGAATACAGGCCGGTGTTCACGATTATACCGGCAAGCAGGCTGTCAACGCCGAGCTTTGTCTGCAATATCGCCGTCACAAAGCCCGAGCACACGCCCGCGCCCATGGCCGCCGGTATCGCAAGATACGGGTGCCCCGATATCGCGACAACTGCGCCCACGGCAGCGCCGAGGGTGAAGCAGCCGTCGGTGGACAGGTCGCAGACGTTTAGCATACTGTAGCTCAGGTACAGTGCCAGCACCGTCAGCGAGCATATAAGGCCAAGCTCAAGCGCCGTTTGGCCGAGGGTCAGGATGGTTTGAAGGCTCATGTTTATTCCTCAAGGTCGCTGAAGCTTTCAGCGGTCGTTATCGTGTTTATCGCCGAGCAGTAGGGCTCGAATGCCGCTGCCACGGTCTCGTAATCATAGCCGAGCTGGGTGCAGATCTCGGTGTTTATCGTTGCGGTGCCGTTATCGAAGGTCTTGACGGCGGTAGTTGCGGGGTCTGCGCCGTTAACTAAGATCTCGGCTACCATGTTCGCCGTCTCGACGCCGAGGTTTGCATAGTCAACGCCGTAGCCGAGGAACGCGCCGTTGAGTGCGAAGGAGTCTGCGCCGGTGTAGTGCGGGATGCCTGCCGCGGCAAGCGTTTCGTAAATTGCAAGCTCGGCTTTCATGATGGAGTTATCCGTCGGGGTGAAAACTGCGTCAACGTCGTCGGCGACCATTGCCTGCGCCGCGAGCATGACTTCGTCGGCTGTCGAGCCGGTGTGCTCAACTATCTCAACATCCCTTGCAGAGAGTGCTTTCTTTGCCGCTGCGATGGCAGACGTCGAGGAGTCCTGGCCGACGTCGTAGAGAAGGCCTATCTTCTTTGCGTCGGGGTCTGCTGCGAAGATGAGGTTCATTATCGCATCAGCGTCGAGGTAGTCGCTCGTGCCGGTGACGTTTGCGCCCGGGGCATCGAGGCTTTCAACAAGCTCCGCCGCCACGGGGTCGGACACTGCCGAGAACACGACGGGGATGCCGTTATCCTCCGTCAGCGCCTGCATACGCATTGCCACAGGCGTTGCGACGCCGACCATGATGTCAACGCCCTCGGCGACGAAGTTCTGGATTATCTGCTCCATGACCGTTGCGTCGGCGTTGCAGTTGTCGTACTCTATATCGAACTTCACGCCAAGCTCCGTTTCGAGCTCACCGAGGCGGGCTTCGATGTTTTCAACTATCTGATTGAGCGATGCGTCGTCGACATAGTTGCAGATGCCGACCTTATACGTCTTTGCGCCGTCGCTGCCCGAGTCGTCGCCGCAGGCGGCAAGCGTGAATACCATTGCCAGCGCGCATATGAGCGCCAGTGCCTTTTTGATGAGCTTCTTCATTGTGTTTTACCTCCAAAAGTTTTTTGTTCTTGGGTGCAGATGGAGGGGAGCAATAAAAAAAGCAGCCACCTGTCCCTACCATGGGACAAGAGCTGCGCTCCTGCGATACCACCCAAATTGACGGCCAAGCCGTCCGCTCGCTTATGCGTACCATCATACGCATCCCGATTGATAACGGGAGGGATCCCGTCGGCATCTACTTGGGCCATCGCCCGTTCAAGCCGCCCTCCGAAGTCCATTCATCCTGCACCAGCGACCGTGATCACACCACCCACGGTTCTCTTAACGTCGGTTTACCAGGACTACTACTCTTCGTCACAGGTTTGATGCTGTAATTATAGCATCTCATTTTCATCTGTCAAGTATTTTTAAAACGATTTTTCGCAAC
>CAZWJM010000139.1:0-3201 GCA_964634435.1 uncultured Oscillospiraceae bacterium
CCCTCCCGCGGATGCCGCAGGAGGGTGTGTGGTTTTATGAGAGCAGGACGGAGTCTGTCTCCTCCTGGACGCCGGCTTTTTCGGCGAAGCGGGCAAGAAGGTCTGCCTTGGTAAGCCGCTGCTTCTCCTCGCCGGAGATATCCAGCACGATGCGCCCTCGGTCCATCATGATAAGGCGGTTTCCGTGGCGTATGGCGTCGGTCATGTTGTGCGTTATCATGAGGGCGGTGAGCTTATTGTCGCTGATGATGCGGTCGGAAAGCTCCAGCACCTTCTGCGCCGTGGCGGGGTCAAGCGCGGCCGTGTGCTCATCCAAAAGCAGAAGCTTGGGCGTTTGAAGCGACGCCATCAGAAGCGTCAGGGCCTGCCTCTGACCGCCGGAGAGAAGGCCGACCTTGGACGTGAGCCTGTCCTCAAGCCCGAGTCCGAGCGTCGCAAGCTTCTCGCGATAAAGCTCGCGCTCGGCGTTCGTCACGCCCCAGCGCAGGCCGCGTTTTTTGCCGCGGCGGTTTGCAAGGGCGAGGTTTTCCTCGATCTGCATGTTGGGCGCCGTGCCCATCATGGGGTCCTGGAACACACGGCCGATGTATTTTGCGCGCTTATGCTCGGGCATGCCGGTGACGTCCTCGCCGTCGATGAGTATTGAGCCCGTATCGACCGGCCACACGCCCGCAACAGCGTTCAGAAGCGTCGATTTTCCCGCGCCGTTGCCGCCGATGACGGTGACAAAATCGCCGTCGGAGAGCGTTATGCTCAGGTCGCTCAGTGCGCGTTTTTCGTTTATCGTTCCCGGATTGAAGGTCTTTGAAATGTTCTTAACTTCAAGCATTATGCCCGGCTCCTTTCCTTTTTGACGCGTGAAAATGAGCTTTTCGAGCGCGCCTTGAGCTGCGGTATCGCAAGGAATACGGCGACGATGATGGCCGTGAACAGCTTCAGATCGTTCGGGTCGAGCTTCAGCCACAGGATGACGACCATGACAGCGTAGTAGATGATGCCGCCGACGATGACGAAGCTGAGGCGGATAGCAAAGTTGCAGCCCTTGCTGAAGATTGCGTCGCACAAAATTTCGCCGATGACGATGGCGGCAAGGCCGATGACTATCGCGCCGCGGCCCATGCTGACGTCGGCCGTGCCCTGGAACTGGGTCATAAGCCCGCCCGCGAGGGCGACGATGCCGTTTGAAAGTCCAAGGCCGATGACCTTCATCGTGTCAACATGTATGCCCTGCGCACGGCTCATTGCGGGGTTTGCGCCCGTTGCACGCAGCGCGCTGCCCTGCTCGGTGCCGAAGTACCAGTAGCACAGCGCAACGACGATGCCCGCGATGACGACGCCCGCGAGGATGGCCTGCGGAATGTGCAGCGAGGACAGCAGGAAGCCGCCGCCGTTACCATCCTCCCAGAACATGCCGAACTTCTGCACGCTGGCGGTTTGGTTTGCCTTCGTCATGATGCGCAGATTTATCGAATACAGCGCAAACTGCGTGAGAATACCGGCGAGAATGGCGGGGATACCGAGCTTCGTGTGCAGCCATCCGGTGCACAGACCGGTGAGCACGCCGACGAGGAGCGCGATAAGCAGCGCTGCCCAGGCCGGAGTTCCGGCAAGCAGGAGCATTACCGTCACAGCGCCGCCGGTTGCGAACGAGCCGTCAACGGTCAGGTCGGCTATATCCAGCAGACGGAAGGTTATGAACACGCCGAGCGCCATAAGTCCCCATATGATGCCCTGCGCGACGGCAGCCGGCATACGGGAGAAGAGATTCATAACGCTCAGGGAGGACAGGTAAACGGACATTGTCATGTTTCAGACCTCATTTCGGGTTTGTTTGTTTTATCAGCCGATAGCGGTGTAATCGGCGGGAGCGGTGATGCCGAGTGCGTCGCACAGGTCGGCGTTGAACTTCTTGACGGGGTTCTGGTAGTACTCAATGGGCATGTCGGAGATGTCGGCCTCGCCCGTGAGGATCTTGGCGGCCATCTTGCCGGTGGTGACGCCCAGCTCGTAGTAGTCGATGGAGAGCGTTGCGATGCCGCAGCCGGAGCAGATGCCCTCTTCGCCGGCGATGATGGGGGTCTTGGCGGGCAGAGCGACGTTGTTTATCGCTTCGGCGCAGGATGCGGCGGTGTTATCGGTGGGGATGTAGAGCACGTCGCACTCGTCGCAGGCGGTCGCGGTGACGGTAGCAACATCGTTGGAGTCGGAGAAGGTGTAGATGTTTACGGTGAGGTCTTTGGCTTCAAGCGCGGCCTTTACGACCTCGGCCTGGTATACGGAGTTTGCCTCGGCAGAGCAGTAGAGGATGCCGACGGTCTTGGCATCGGGCACAAGCTCTGTCACCATTGCCGCCTGCTGATCGAGGGGAGCAAGGTCGGAGGTGCCGGAGACGTTGCCGCCGACGGTGCCGCTGAAGTTTTCAATGTCCAGCGCGACGCCGTATTCGGTGACGGCGGTGCCGAGGATGGGGATGGTCTGCGTTGCGGAAACGGCGGCCTGCAGTGCCGGGGTGGCGTTTGCAAGGATGAGGTCAACGCCGTCGGCGGCAAAGCCGTTGCAGATGGTCGAGCAGGTGGGGATGTCGTTGGAGGCGTTCTGCTCAAGGAACTCGACCTTGTCCTCGCCGAGCTCGGCTACGAGCGCGTCCTTGAAGCCCTGGGTCGCGGCGTCGAGCGCGTCGTGCTGGACAAGCTGGCAAATGCCAACGACGTATTTATCGGCGGCGTCATCGCCGGAGTTGCTGCTGTCGCCGCAGGCGGCAAGGCTCAGGCACATTGCAAGAGCCATCATAAGTGCTGTGATTTTCTTTTTCATAGTTATTTCTCCTTTTGCGCTTTAAATGGGCGAAGAATTAATTAAAAAACAGGACGCCGCCGGTTGGCAGCGCCCTGAGATTTACGAAAGTAACAGCTCGGGTCAGTCACACCGGTCGGATGGATACAACGCAGCAAAATATCGGCCTGCATAGCAGACCGTGCTAAAGACGAAATAGGAGGAAGCAGACACTTCACGTCTGCCGGTTCTCATCATGTTGTCAGCTTTGCAGATGCTCATTGCCGCGTCTCCTTTCGAAAGTTCCATCCGGCGATGTCCACCGAACTTTATGCACAAATGATAGCGCTTTAAAACGCAAAAGTCAATTGTCAAACCATACAAATCCGCACGCAATTTTGCACGCATACTGCACAATTTCGACAATTC
>CAZWJM010000140.1:0-3159 GCA_964634435.1 uncultured Oscillospiraceae bacterium
AACAAAAGACCGCAGCACGGGCTGCGGCCTTTTGTTTTGGAGAAATAGAGAGGATATATATCGGGAGAAAGAGAGAGTTAACTCCCGATGAAAGGAGAAGAAACATATCAAATTTAATTCGCCGGGATCGCCGAGACGCCGAACTCACCGACGCCGTTTGCGCCCGCTTCGGGCTTGGCTTCGTCAAAGGTGATGCGCAGGGTCTGATAATCGCCGCCGCGATACACCACGATATCCGCGCTGTCACCGGCTTTGAAGCCCTTGACAGCGGCATTTAAGTCAGCGTAGCCGCCTATCTGCTCGCTGCCGACGACGGTGATGATATCGCCCGCGGCAAGCCCCGCCGCTTCCGCACAGCCGCCCGTCTCTACATTATATACATATGCGCCTTCGGGCATGTTATAGTACTGCGCGTAAACCGAGGTATAGCGATTGTCGATATTCACGCCGAGGTAGGCCTTGCCGCTGACGTAGCCCTTGGTGATGAGCTCGTTTGCGATCTCCGCCGCGTCGTTTATCGGGATGGCAAAGCCCAAGCCCTCCACGCCGGAGGAGCCGACCTTCGCCGTCGCGATGCCGATGACTTCGCCGCTTTCGTTATACACAGGGCCGCCGGAGTTGCCGGAATTGATGGCCGCGTCGAACTGGAACATATTTATCGCGGCGCTGTTGCGGTCGGTCGTGATGGAGCGGTCAAGCGCGCTGACGCGCCCGGTGGTCATGGAAAAGTCCAGCTCGCCAAGGGGATTTCCGATGGCATACACGCTGTCGCCGACAGCGATATCGTCGCTGTTGCCAAGCGAGGCAGGCTCGAGGGCGCCGGCGTCGATTTTCAGCACTGCGACGTCGTTATCCTCGTCGTATCCCGCGATGCGCGCTTCGAAGCTCGACCCGTCCTTGAACAGGACGTTTATCTTATAATTGCTCTTTTGAGCGGATTCAACAACATGGTAGTTTGTCATGACGTAGCCGTCGGAGGTGATGACAAAGCCCGTGCCTGCGACCGCGCTCGAGGTCTGCTGGCCGAAAATGTTGGCCGATGTGCTCTCAAGCGAGACGCCGACCGTCTGCTTGCAGCCGAGGTTATATATCTCGTTTGCCGTGGCAGCCGCGGCCGTGCTGACCTTCGTGCCCTCGACAGCCGTCGTGACCGGCTTCGTCGACAGCGGCGCGGCGTCGCCCTGCGTCGTCAGCGTGCTTTTTATCGCGTTCCACGACATGAAGCCGCCGACCAGGCCGCCCACCAGCGCGCACACAAGGCACATGCAGGCCATGCGCAGCGTATTGCTCCGCTGGACATCGTGCGTTTTCTCGCGCGGCTTTTTCTCCTCGGGAGAATAGTAGTTTGGGATCTCGGTCGCCTCGTCCTGCGGGACGAACTCCGCGTCCTCGAACAGGCGCTGCTCGGGTCTGACGAAGTGATACTCGCCGTCGATGCCGCCCTCGGGAAGGTCTTCAGTTTTTCTATCTCTGTAGTCGCCCATGGGGACAGCCTCCGCGCTGCTCGCTTCGTTTTCGTGGCATTATAATACACCATGTTTATGACAAAGGCATGAACAAATAAGAAAGAATTTTTGAATTCTTTTTTTCAATAGCGCCTTGACGCAGCTACGGATACGCATATTGCGGCAGCCCGACCGGAGGCTGCCGGCAAGACTGGGAGCCTGCCGCGTGACGCGGGTGCGTACATTAATATATAAGCGACGCGCTCGGCGACATGAACGTCTTTGCCGGAACGGGCAGAGTGGACGACGCGCGTTACAGTCAGCTGCTTACCTCCGCAAAAAAATCGGCAGAGCGTCAGGCCAACCAAGGCCGCGCACCGCCGAAGAATAAGGGCGTGAAGTATAGCATAGAAACTGTGGATAAGTATTTCGCAAGTCAAATTGACCGATGGGATGGAAAAGACCATGGCGGAGCTTTTAGAGTAGGAAAAGTTTCGAAACCATTGCTTGAAGTTGGTATACCTAACGTTGATATTTGGTTTGACCAAAGCAAGGCGGCAAAACAGTTGCTTGAAAAAAGAGAAATAACCAAAGAAGTTATAAAGCAAATACCGCAGATATTGAGTGAACCAATAGTTATAGCTGAATCGTATGATAATACAGTTATGGTGTTTGGGCAGGTGTTTGACGAAAATAGGAATCCGATAGTTGTTGCTTTGCGCATCAATTCAACTAAACGCCGAAACAATATTACGCTTGTGAATAAAATCAGAAGTGTTGGCTCACGTTCTCACGATTTAGATAAGTTGCTTAAAGATGACAATATTCTCTATCTGGGTAAGAACAAAAAAGAAACCAATGCTTGGTTCAATGCCTTAGGGCGCTCTACGCCGGTCGGGGAAACCAAGTTTGGCTTCATTCGCAGTGTATCATTCGCAGACAAAAATGTCAAGACCAAATATTCCTTAGAGCCGAGGGATGCAGGAGCTAATGTCAAACGCGCAGAAGAGTATTTCGGTACAACTTACAAAATCAAGGAAGCCGGATATATCACAACTGACGGCAGGATGCTTGACTTTTCAGGCAGACATGAGGGCGCACCCGGCGGCTACAGGACGGTCGACCATCGTGATATTACAGATGCATTAGGCGAGGAATACGGCGGCGATGATTACAGCGGCGGTATGGTTCAGTTTATGAGTGAGGGCAACATTCGCGTTTCTCCCGAAATGGGAGGCATAAACTTATCCGTTGCGCCGAACAAGGCTCAAAGAAGCACTCTTGACCGATATATTTCAAGTTTTCGCGGAGAAGTCGTTCTTGATATTGACGAGGCCAACGGAGATATTGTCGCAAGTGTCGAATATCCGAGGTATACGCATTCATCTGTAGTGCTAAAAGACATAGACGATTATTTTGACAAGGGCAAAGTACCCGAAAAGTTCTCCCTCGAATCAAAACAGCTTACCGAACTGCGGCGGGAGAACGAGCGCAAGCTTGCAGAGGCTTCAGAAGCGGATGCCCAAAACGAGAACGAGCGCGGCCTTATAAAGAGTTACAAGCAGCAATATAACAAGGTGCTGATCGTTCAAAATACATACGACGCGCCATTTGTGATATAGCAAAAAACCTGCTGTGCATTTCTGCACAGCAGGTTTTATTTATTAATCGACTACGTTGCTCGACAAGCGCCCGGTTTTGTCGGTAGTTTCCG
>CAZWJM010000141.1:0-3147 GCA_964634435.1 uncultured Oscillospiraceae bacterium
CAAAAGCCTGCCGTGCTGAAAACACGGCAGGTTTTTTATATCTATGCAGCGGCGCATTACAAATACGGGGTATCCTCCGGGGGGACGTAGACGTTTTTGAGTATCTCTCCGAACTCGGGGGTATCGGCGGTGGTGTCCTCCGTGTCGCGCACGAAGTTTATAAACTCCGTGATGAGCGCCGAGGGCTCGCGGTTTTTCATGCGGACGAGGACATATTCTATCTGCCGCGCGGGCTCGACAATGCGCTTTGTGACCAAAAGGTCATTGGGCGTGTAGGTCGTGCGCGGGAAGATGACGATGCCGGCGTCAAGCTCGGCAAGCGCGATGGCGTCGAGGTAGTTTGACATCGTGCACAGGATATTCGGCTCGGCTCCCGCCTCGGCAAACCACGCGCGGATAGCGTCGATGCGCGAGGGGCGGCTGGGCACGATGAGCGGCTGTGAGTCGAGACTTTTAAGCGCGATGCTGTCCCCTCCCGCGGCCAGCGGATTTGAGCGCGACATGATGGCGACCCACGGCCCGCGCCCGACGGGAAGCCCCGCAAGATGCTCGGTATCATACGGCGCGGCGATGATGGCAAGGTCCAGAAGCCCCTGGCGCATACGCTCGAGCACATCGTCGGAGCTGCCGTTCCACAGGCTGTAGCTTACGTTCGGGAACTCCTCCTTGAAGCCGCTTATCCAGCGCGCGGCGAGAAACGGCGCACGTCCCTCGACCATGCCGAGGTTTATCGTCCCGCTCATGCCGCCGTCAAGGCTCATCACCTCGTGCCGCGTTTTATCGGCCATGTTGAGTATCTGCCGCGCACGTCGAAGCAGCAGTCTTCCCGCCTCGGTGAGCTGAAGCTGGCGCTTGCCGCGGATAAACAGCTTCGTGCCAAGCTCCTCCTCCAGCAGCTTCATCTGATTGCTCAGCGGCGGCTGGCTCATGCAAAGCCGCTCTGCCGCGTGCGTTATATTTAGCTCCTCGGCCACGACTGTGAAGTATTTCAGCGTTCTAAGGTCCATATTCTTCGCCTCCGACGAAGTATTATACCATACTTTTCGCGTATGGCAACCTCAATGGTATATGTATTTTATTTATCAAGCCATATGTGCTAATATAACGCTCGTAAGGCAAAGCACAGCCTTTGACTTATTCGTTTTAATCATTTGCTCTCTCATCTGTTAACAAAGCTGGCGGGAGTCGAACCCCTGTCGCCTGACGGTGTCCCTTATCGGCGCTTTTGGCCCTTTTCGTCTTGATGGGCGTCAGCCCACCTGCACCTCAAAAGCCCAAAATCACTCGATAATTGCCGACCGTCAGGTGCCACGCAGTTTAGGCGGAGCTGATTTTTGCTCAAGCAAGGCAGAGCCCGCAGGTAATACTTTATGTATTGCCAAGGGTTTTAACGAAGCATGAGCGGAAATCAGCCCGTCTAAACCGGCAGGGGTTCGGCTCTCGTCAGCTTAAGTTCTGCCGTGTTTTTTACACGGCAGAGTTTAGTTTTTTATGGGCAGAAAATTTTATGCGGCAAATGCTATGACGGAGACAAGCAGCTCATATGCTCGAAACGCTTTAATATAGGAGGGCAAAGGATGAAATATGTATTCGTAACAGGCGGGGTCGTGTCCGGCCTCGGCAAGGGCATATGCGCAGCGTCGCTGGGCAGACTTTTAAAGCAGCGCTCGCTGCGCGTGAAAAATCAGAAATTCGACCCATATCTCAACGTCGACCCCGGCACGATGAGCCCATACCAGCACGGCGAGGTGTTCGTCACCGACGACGGCGCGGAGACAGACCTCGACCTCGGCCACTACGAGCGCTTCGTCGACGAAAGCCTCAGCGGAGCCTCCTCCGTCTCGGCCGGGCGGATATACTGGAACGTATTAAACCGCGAGCGGCAGGGCGCGTACCTCGGCGGCACGGTGCAGATAATCCCGCATGTGACGGATGAGATAAAGCGTTGCATCTACGCCATGGAGGACGGCGAAACGGACGTGCTCATCTGCGAAATCGGCGGCACGGTCGGCGATATCGAAAGCCAGCCTTTTTTGGAGGCGATACGCCAGGTCGCCGTCGAAAAGGGGCGGCAGAACGTGCTGTTTATCCACGTCCCGCTCATCGTGCAGATCCCCGGCTCGGGCGAGCCCAAAAGTAAGCCCACGCAGCACTCGGTAAAGGAGCTTCTGAGCGTCGGCATCCAGCCGGACGTGCTCGTTTGCCGCACCGACGCGCCCATTTCCGACGATATCCGGCGCAAAATTGCACTTTTCTGCAACGTAGGCCCGGAGTGCGTCATCCAAAACACGACGGCCTCCACCCTGTACGAAGCGCCGCTGCTGTTAGAGCGCGAGGGGCTGGGCGATGTCGTCTGCTCCCGCCTCGGGCTTGAGTGCCGGAGGCCCGACCTGCGCGAGTGGTCAGCCATGGTGGAGAAAATAAAAAGCGCCAAGACATCGGTTCGCATAGCACTTGTCGGCAAATACGTTCAGCTTCACGACGCGTACTTATCCGTCGCCGAGGCTATAGGTCACGCGGCGGCCGCGTGCGGCGCCGTTGCGGATATACAATGGGTCGACTCGGAAACGCTGAGCGACGAAAACATCGGCTCCGTCCTCGGCAGTGCCGACGGCATCCTCGTCCCCGGCGGCTTTGGCGACCGCGGCATCGAGGGCATGATCCTCGCCGCGAAATACGCCCGCGAGCACGACGTTCCGTACCTCGGCATATGCCTTGGCATGCAGATAGCGGTCATCGAGTATGCGCGCAGCGTGCTCGGCTGGAGCGACGCAAGCTCGGCCGAATTTTCGGGCACCACCGCCCACCCGGTCATTGCGCTCATGCCCGAGCAGCAGGGCGTCGTTGCCAAGGGCGGCACGATGCGTCTGGGCAAATACCCCTGCGTCCTTGCGCCCGACAGCCTTGCCGCGAAATGCTACGGCGAGGAGCTCATCTTCGAGCGGCACCGCCATCGCTACGAGCTAAATAACGACTTCCGCGAAGACCTCGCCGCGCGCGGCCTGCGCCCCGTCGGCACGAGCCCCGACGGGCAGCTCGTCGAGCTTGTGGAGAACCCCTCCTGCCGCTTCTTCGTCGCCTCCCAGTTCCACCCCGAGTTCAAAAGCCGTCCCAACCGCCCTCACCCGCTGTTCTATGGCTTTGTGA
>CAZWJM010000142.1:0-3146 GCA_964634435.1 uncultured Oscillospiraceae bacterium
GACCCTCCCGTCCTCCGAGCCGAAGGCAAGCAGATAAAACAGCGGGTACGAGAATATCAGAAATGCCGAGACAAGCAGGGAAACCGCCTTTTCCCCAGCCATAAGGTACACCGCCGGAAGTGCAATATCGGCGGCAATCAGCAGGCAGGCGGGGAAGGACGGAGCTTTTCTGACCGGCACGTACCGTGATATCATAACAGCAAGCGAAAGAAGCCCGAAACCCTCCGCGAAGATAAACGCGGCAAGCGCCTGCGCGGGAAGGACGAACCATCTGATGAACAGATATCCGGTCACGAGTGCGATAATTGCCGCGGCGGCATGGAACGGACGGTACTCCGTCTTTTTTCCGGCAGAGACCGGGGATGCGTAATCGGGATCCATTATTTTTCCTCCTTTGGCGGTACATATTCAAGGATGTCCTGCGGCTGGCAGTCAAGCTCGCGGCAGATTGCGTCAAGAGTGGAGAAGCGTATTGCCCGCGCCTTTCCGGTCTTCAGAATTGAAAGGTTCGCCGGGGTTATCCCTATCCGCTCGGAAAGCTCGCCGAGGGACACCTTGCGCTTCGCCATCATTACATCGAGATTTACGGTTATAGGCATATAATGTCCTCCTTCCGGTCAGACGGTGAAGTCATTCTCGGCTTTTATGGCGGTTGCCTGTTCGATTATGTTCTTCACGACGCGGACGATAAGCCCCATGAAGGCACAGGCAAAGGCAATTATCAGAAAGACGGCAAAAGGAAAGCGGTTCTGTCCGGCGGCAGTCTGCTCCGACATAAGAGAGGCGACACCCTCTCCGGTAAACAGAAGTGCCTCGGCAAAGCACATCCATGAGATGGTTCGTATGCAGGCGACGTTTTCCGGAATAAAGACCGATTCGCGGCTGACGTTGTGCAGCAGCTTTATCAGCATTGCGTCGGCGACAAGCGCGACGATTATTTCCGGGTATGTTGCCATGACAACAGCCGGAAGCGGCTGAAGTCCGGAACCCGGAAACAGTACCGCAGTGTAATTCCACGCAACAGCCCCGATCACAAGAAGCGCAAGTGCAAAGATCAGCGACAGAACGAAGGATATCCCGACAGAGAGGGTTTTTGAGATCTTCATCATAAAATTCAGTGTCCTTTCGGATTTCATGATGCTATCATATCACATTATGAGTCGTTTGTCAAGAATTATTTATCGAAAAACGATATTTTTTTATTAAAAGTCAAAAATACGCGCTTCTGCTTCTTGACAGACGGCGGTTTTGAGGGTATAATATAGCTTGCATGAAAAAACAGAAAGAAATGAACATCAATGAACCGATACGTCATACTTGACAGGATAAACAGTCCCGCTGACGTGAAGAATCTGACGCCGCAGGAGGCGGATCTTCTTGCGGAGGAGATACGGGATTTCCTTATTACGAATATTCCGGTGACAGGCGGGCATCTTGCATCGAATCTCGGCACGGTGGAGCTTACGCTTGCGCTTCACCGGGTTTTCGGCTTCCCGACCGACCATCTTATATTCGACGTCGGGCATCAGTGCTACACGCACAAGCTGATAACCGGCAGACGGGAGGGCTTTTCCGGTCTGAGAAAGCGCGGGGGTATTTCCGGTTTTACGAAAATGTCGGAAAGCGAATACGACTGCTTCGGCGCCGGGCACAGCAGCACCTCGGTATCGGCGGCGATCGGGTTTGCCGAGGCCGAGCGGCTGAAAGGCTCCGATGCATACACGGTCGCGGTTCTCGGCGACGGCGCTTTTACCGGCGGAATGGTTCACGAGGCGCTGAACAACTGCCGCCCCGATCTGCGGCTGATAATAATCCTCAACGAAAACGAGATGTCGATATCAAAGAACACCGGCGCGTTTGCCGATCTTATCGCAAAGATACGCGCTTCGGAAGGGTACTACAACACCAAGCGGCGCACCGTGCGGTTTGTGCTGAAGATACCGTTTGTCGGCAGAAAGCTGTTCCGCCTCATCCGGGGGATCAAAAAGTCGGTGAAGGACAGGGTGTTCGGAAGCAATTATTTCGAGGATCTTGGGCTTTACTATCTCGGACCGGTTGACGGCAACGACCGCGTGAGGGTCGAACGGCTTTTACGTGAGGCAAAGGCGGCGCGGCAGAGCACGGTTGTTCACATAAAGACCGTGAAGGGCAAGGGTTACGCTCCCGCCGAGGAGAATCCCGGAAAATATCACAGCGTCCGCCCCGCCGGACAGGAGAGGGAGAGAAATTTCTCGCTTGAAGCCGGCGATATCCTCACCGGGATGGCGAAAGCCGACAGCCGCATCTGCGCAGTTACCGCGGCAATGGCGGCGGGGACCGGGCTTGAGGGCTTCCGCGGCGCGATCCCGGAGCGGTTCTTTGACGTGGGGATTGCCGAGGAGCACGCGCTGACCTTCTCCGCTGGGCTTGCGGCGGACGGCATGAGACCGTATTTTGCCGTATATTCGTCGTTTCTGCAGAGAGGCTATGACAATCTCATACACGACATTGCGCTTCAGAAGCTGCCGGTAACGGTGCTTGTGGACAGAGCGGGGCTGAGCTTCGGTGACGGTCCGACGCATCACGGAATTTTCGATGTGCCGTTCCTTCTCGGCATACCGCAGTTCCGGATATTCACGCCGTCCTGCTTCGACTCGCTGAAGCGGGCGATGGAGTCGGCGCGTACTGCCGACAGCCCTGTCGCGATAAGATACCCGGATTCCGGCGATATTCCGGAGGTAAACAATCTTTTCACCCCGTATGACACGGTGAGGACCGATTTTCAGCCGGACAACCCGCCGGAGAATCTGATAATCACCTACGGCAGGTCGGTAAGGACCGCGCTTGAGGCTGAAAGGCTTCTTTCCGGTAAAGCCGGCTGCGGGATCGTGCTTCTTGAGTCGCTGAAGCCCTGCCGCCCGGTCGCGGACGGTATAATGCGCTTCATCACCGACGGGACGGAAAACGTCGTGTTCCTTGAGGAGGGTATGAAAAACGGCGGTGCGGGGATGGTCATCGGAGATATGCTTGATCTTCCTTCCGGCTGTCGGTACACTCACCTTGCGATCGACGACATTTTCGACAGTCCGCTCTGTACCGGCGAGGTTTTTACCGATTTCGGCATCGGCGTCAGTGATGTTGTTTCGTCAATAACATAAAAACGCCCC
>CAZWJM010000143.1:0-3093 GCA_964634435.1 uncultured Oscillospiraceae bacterium
ATCGTCATCTACATCGGCTGCGGCGAGCGCGGCAACGAGATGACCGACGTTCTCATGGAGTTCCCCGAGCTTACAGACCCCCGCAACGGCGAGCCTCTGATGAAGAGAACGGTGCTTATCGCAAACACCTCCGACATGCCCGTCGCCGCGCGTGAGGCGTCTATCTACACCGGCATAACCATCGCCGAGTATTTCCGCGACATGGGCTATGACGTGGCTGTTTTGGCCGACTCCACCTCCCGCTGGGCCGAGGCTCTGCGTGAGATGTCCGGCCGACTTGAGGAGATGCCCGGCGAAGAGGGCTACCCGGCGTATCTGGCCTCGCGTATCGCACAGTTTTACGAGCGCGCCGGCGTTGTCGACTGCCTCGGCTCGGATGACCGCCGCGGCTCTGTCACCGCCATCGGCGCTGTCTCCCCTCCGGGCGGCGATATCTCCGAGCCTGTCTCTCAGGCGACGATGCGTATCGTCAAGGTCTTCTGGGCGCTCGACTCGTCCCTGGCCTACGCCCGCCACTTCCCCGCAATAAACTGGCTGACCTCTTATTCGCTGTATGTCGACACCCTCGCAAAGTGGTATAACGAGCAGTTCGGCCCGGAATACATGGCCAATCGCGACAAGGCAATGCACATCCTCCAGGAGGAGAACGAGCTTCAGGAGATCGTCCGCCTCGTCGGTCAGGACGCACTGAGCGCCGCCGACCGCCTGACGATGGAGACGGCAAAGATGCTGCGCGAGGACTTCCTGCAGCAGAACGCCTTCGTCGATGAGGACGCATATTCGTCCTACGATAAGCAGTTTGAGCTTATGAAGATGATACTTACCTTCGATGCACTCGGCCGCGAGGCGCTGGGCAAGGGCGCGGATATGAAGGCGCTGTTTGCCATCGGCGCAAAGGAGCGCATAGGCCGTGCAAAGATGGTTTCTCCCGACAGCTACAAGCAGGAGTATGCTTCGATAGTTGAGGAAATGAAGGCTCAGATCGAAGCCGTCATCGCAGGAGGTGAGGACGCATGATTAAAGATTATAAGACCATACGACAGATAGCAAACCCGCTGATGATCGTCGAGCAGGTCGAGGGCGTCACCTACGACGAGCTGTGCGAAATTGAGCTTCCCAACGGCGAAATGCGCCGCGGCAAGGTCCTCGAGGTTGAGGGCGACAGAGCCGTCGTTCAGCTTTTCGACTCCGCGCAGGGCATTAACCTTGCGCAGACCAAGGTAAGATTCCTCGGCCACCCGCTGGAGCTTGCCGTGTCCGAGGATATGCTCGGCCGCGTATTTAACGGCATGGGTCAGCCCATCGACGGCGGCCCCGAGCTTCTTGCCGAGGCTCACCGCGACATTAACGGCATGCCCATGAACCCCGCCGCGCGCGCGTATCCGGCAGAGTTTATCCAGACAGGAGTCAGCACCATCGACGGCCTGAACACCCTCGTCCGCGGACAGAAGCTGCCCATATTCTCCGCCTCCGGCCTTCCGCATGCCGCTCTCGCGGCGCAGATAGCGCGTCAGGCGCGCGTTCTCGGCGATGGCGAAAACTTCGCCGTCGTGTTCGCAGCGGTCGGCATCACCTTCGAGGAGTCGGAGTACTTCATCGAGGACTTTAAGCGCACCGGCGCCATCGACCGCACCGTCGTATTCTCAAACCTCGCAAACGACCCCGCCGTCGAGCGTATCGCGACCCCGCGCATGGCGCTGACTGCGGCCGAGTACCTCGCGTTTGAGAAGGACATGCACGTTCTTGTCATCATCACCGATATCACAAACTACGCCGAAGCTCTGCGTGAAGTCTCGGCTGCAAAGAAGGAAGTCCCCGGCCGCCGCGGCTACCCCGGCTATCTGTACACAGACCTCGCAACGATGTACGAGCGCGCCGGCCGCCGCATAGGCAGCAAGGGCTCCATCACCATGATCCCCATCCTCACCATGCCCGAGGACGACAAGACCCACCCCATCCCCGACCTGACCGGCTATATCACCGAGGGTCAGATAATCCTCAGCCGTGACCTGCACCGCAAGGGCATCGTCCCGCCTGTCGACGTTCTGCCGTCGCTGAGCCGACTCAAGGATAAGGGCATCGGCGAGGGCAAGACCCGCGAGGACCATGCCGGCACCATGAACCAGCTCTTCGCCGCCTACTCCCGCGGCAAGGACGCAAAGGAGCTCATGACCATCCTCGGCGAGGCCGCGCTTTCCGACGATGATAAGCTGTTTGCCGCCTTTGCCGACGAGTTTGAGAAAACCTACGTCAATCAGGGCAACAGCACGAACCGCAGCATTGAAGAGACCCTTGACCTCGGCTGGAAGCTGCTGAGCATCCTGCCCAGAGCGGAGCTCAAGCGCGTAAAGCCCGAGATGATCGAGAAATACATGAAGTAAGGGGGTGTCTTTATGGCAGGCACCACAATAACCCCTACAAGAATGATGCTCAAGCAGCTCAAGGGGCGCCTGAAGACCGCGCGGCGCGGCCATAAGCTGATGAAGGATAAGCGAGACGAGCTTATGCGTCAGTTCATGGACGTCGTGCGCAAGAATAAGGAGCTCCGCGAGCGCGTCGAGCAGGGCCTCAACGACGCCTTCGCCGCCCTTCAGGTCGCAAGCGCAATCATGAGCCCCGAAATGCTCGAGCAGGCGCTGCTGTATCCGCGGCAGAGCGTCGAGCTGGATGTCGAGTTTAAGAACATCATGAGCGTCAACGTCCCGCAGTACTCCTTCCACACGCGCAATAACGATCCATCGGAGATCTACCCCTACGGCTTTGCGCAGACCTCGGGCGAATTGGACGATGCGCTGGCCGCGCTCGCCAAGGTGTTCGAGGATATGCTCGAGCTTGCACAGGTCGAAAAGACCATGCAGCTTCTGGCCGAGGAGATCGAAAAGACCCGCCGCCGCGTAAACGCGCTGGAGTACGTCATGATCCCGGAGCTTGAGAGCAATATCAAGTACATATCCATGAAGCTTGAGGAGAACGAGAACTCCACCAAGGTCCGCCTTCTCAAGGTCAAGGAAATGGTGCTGCAAAACGCACACGATTTCCGCTGATAAAAAAACCTCCGTAGTACGGGATGTACTGCGGAGGTATAATTATGCC
>CAZWJM010000144.1:0-3075 GCA_964634435.1 uncultured Oscillospiraceae bacterium
CGAAAACTGAACACCTTATCAAGAGTGGTGGAGGGAACGGCCCTGTGAAGCCCGGCAACCTGCATGTGCAAGGTGCTAAATCCGGCGGTGATTATCGAAAGATGAGGCTTATGACCAAATTTGCTCTCCGTCGGTATGACGGAGTTTTTTTAATTGCCTGACTGCGTGTTCGGAAATATATTATATTTCGGAGGAAAAGAAAATGAGCAAAAGACTGTTTACATCTGAATCTGTAACCGAGGGACATCCCGATAAGATCTGCGACCAGATATCGGACGCTATCCTCGACGCCATCCTTGAAAAGGACCCCAACGGCCGCGTCGCATGCGAGACGACCGTTTCCACCGGCCTTGTCCACATCATGGGCGAAATAAGCACCGAGTGCTATATAGACATCCCCAAGATCGCGCGCGACGTTATCCGCGAGATCGGCTATGACAGAGCAAAGTACGGCTTTGACTGCGACACCTGCGGCATAATCTCCAACATCGACGAGCAGTCGGCGGATATAGCCCTTGGTGTTGACAAATCGCTTGAAGCCAAGGAAAGCGGCGACGAGGCCCTCGATAACGGCGCGGGCGACCAGGGCATGATGTTCGGCTACGCCTGCCGCGAGACTGAGGAGCTCATGCCTCTTGCCATAAGCCTGTCGCACAAGATGGCAAAGCGCCTGACCGAGGTCAGGAAGCAGGGCCTTGTTGACTATCTGCGTCCCGACGGCAAAACTCAGGTCACTGTCGAGTATGACGACGCGGGCAAGCCCGTGCGCGTTGACACGGTCGTGCTCTCGACCCAGCATTCTCCCGAGGTCAGCCTCGAGACTATACGCCATGACATGGTCGAGCTCGTCATAAAGCCCAGCGTTCCCGCAGAGCTTATCGACGAGAATACGAAATATTATGTAAACCCGACCGGCCGCTTCGTCATCGGCGGCCCGCAGGGCGACTCCGGCCTTACCGGCAGAAAGATAATCGTTGACACCTATGGCGGCAGCGCACCCCACGGCGGCGGCGCATTCTCCGGCAAAGACCCCACCAAGGTCGACCGCAGTGCAGCATACGCAGCCCGCTATGCGGCAAAGAATGTCGTTGCAGCCGGCCTTGCAGACAAGTGCCTTGTTCAGCTTGCCTACGCTATCGGCATTGCACGCCCCGTTTCCATCATGGTCGAAACCTATGGCACCGGCAAGGTATCCGATGAAAAGCTCGCCGAGGCAGTAAACGCTGTGTTTGACTTGCGCCCGACGGCCATCATCCGCGATCTTGAGCTCAACAAGCCCATTTACAGAAAGCTCGCCGCTTACGGTCACATGGGCCGCACCGACCTCGGCGTCCGCTGGGAGGATACCGACAGGGTCGACGCACTGCTTGAGGCTGTCAAGTAATGCATATACCGAGCTGTGAAAGCAGCCTGCTGGATATCGTGAGCTTCGACGAAGCCCTCGCAAGCTCCGGCGGCAGGGGGGACTATGACGCAGGTAAATGGCTGTACGTCCCCGATTATTACACGGATTATCGATACATCCTCGGCACGCGGGGGAGCGATCCGCTTATCTGCATCGGCATCAATCCCTCGACCGCCGCGCCCGATGACCTTGACAATACGCTAAAGAGCGTCTCCCGCATCGCGGCCAACAACGGCTATGACAGCTGGATAATGTTCAACGTCTATGCCCAGCGCGCGACGAATCCCGACGATATGGACGCACAGCTCAACCTCGACCTCCACCGCGAGAATATGCGCGCGTTCGAGTACATATTGAAAAACGTCGGCGCGGGCGTAAGCCCCGCTGTGTGGGCCGCGTGGGGCACGATAATCGAAAAGCGCCCGTATCTCAAGGACTGCGTGCTCGATATGGTGCGCCTTGGGCGGCAATACGGCGCCAAGTGGTACAGCGCGGGAAAAAAGTCCGTCAAGGGTCACCCTCATCATCCGCTGTATCTGCGCAAGGACGCGCCGACTGAGGAATTTGACATAGTGTCGTATCTTGAAAACTGCCTGTGAGGTGACAGTATGAAGCCGAAATTCAAGCTTGCCGTTGTACAGCTCCGCACGGAGACCGATAAAGCCGCGACCATGCTCAAGGCCGAGCGCATGATAGCCGAGGCTGCGTCAAACGGTGCGGAGATAGTGGTTCTGCCCGAGATGTGGAGCTGCCCGTATTCCAAAAAGTATTTCCACGCCTTTGCCGATGCCGAAAACGGCGGAAGCGTTGCGGAAATATCCCGCTGGGCGCGGGAAAACGGCGTCATCCTCGTCGGCGGATCTGTTCCCGAAAAGGACGGCGACGAGCTTTACAACACCTGCTTTGTGTTCGACGAGCAGGGCAGGCAGATAGCTCGCCACCGCAAGGTGCACCTGTTTGACGTCGATATCGAGGGCGGCATACGCTTTAAGGAGTCCAACAGCTTTGCACCGGGGCATGAGGTCACGGTGTTTGACACGCGCTTTGGCAAAATGGGCGTCATTGTCTGCTTTGATATCCGATTCCCGGAGCTGTCGCGTGCAGCGGCCAAAAGGGGAGCGGAGGTCATATTCTGCCCCGCGCAGTTTAATATGACAACAGGCCCGCGGCATTGGGAGCTCAGCATCCGCGCCCGCGCGATGGATAACGAGGTCTACTTCGTCGGTGCGTCGGCCGCGAGATACGAGGGCTTTGACTATGAATGCTGGGGCCACTCAACGGTGGCAGGCCCGTTCGGCATGGTCGAAGCAAGCTGCGATGAGAAAGAGCAGATACTCTATTGCGACGTTGACTTAAACGAGGTCGACTCTGTGCGCCGCCAGCTTCCGACCTTCCTGCACCTGCGCGAGGACGTGTATTGTGTAGCAAAATAATAAAGCTGACGGGAGTCGAACCCCTGTCGCCTGACGGCGTCCCTTATCGGCGCTTTTTGCCCTTTTCGTCTTGATGGGCGCCAGCCCATCTGCGCCTCAAAAACCAAAAATCACTCGATAATTGCCGGCCGACAGGTGCTGCGCAGTTTTTCAGGAGCAGATTTTCGTTCAGACGAGGCAAAGACCGCAGCGAATACTTGACGTATTTGCAAGGGCTTTAAGCAAAAGCGACGCTAT
>CAZWJM010000145.1:0-3072 GCA_964634435.1 uncultured Oscillospiraceae bacterium
ATAAAAATTATCCCGCACCGAATTGGTGCGGGATTGTTATGTTCTCTATTGCAGGATGCGTTTTGCGCCGGTGTAGTGGTTGGTGTAATAGCTTGCGCTCAGCTCGGTTATGACGACACAGCCCTTGCCGGAGGAGGCGTGGATGAACTTGCCGTCGCCGATGTACATGCCGACGTGCCCGATGGGGTCGACGCTGTCGGAGAAGAAGACGAGGTCGCCGGGCTGGAGGTCGGATTTTTCGACCTGGGTGCCGTTATTGTTCCACTGGCCGCCCGCACCGCGCCACAGCGTGTAGCCGAACTGACCGTAGAGGTAGTACATAAAGCCCGAACAGTCGAAGCCGCGCGGCGATGAGCCGCCGTAGACATAGGGCGTGCCGAGATACTGCTTTGCCGCTGCGACTATCTGGTCTGCCACTGCGTTGGAGCTGCTCAGACGCACATAGTCTGCGCTCATGTAGCCGGAAAGACCGTTGTAGCTCACGGCGTACCAGTCGCCGGTCTTGCCGGTGACGCTGACCTGGATGCCCTGATTATAGTAGCCGATGGTGGAATAGCTCGTGCCTGCGCCGCTGCGCATACGCACGCCGTTGCCTGTGACGATGCCGATCTTGTCCATCTTCTCAAGCTTATCGGTGCTGGGTTCGGCGGCCTGGCTGACCTTGACATAGTCCTTGCTCATATAGCCGTACTCGCCATTTACGCAGATCTCATACCAGTCGCCGGTCTCGCCGCTTATCTTTACGCTCGTGCCCTTGGCGAAGCTGCCGACGGCGGCAAAATCGGTGCTGGGGCCCATACGCATACGCACGTCGTTTCCACTGACAGAGCCGCTCTTGGCATCATTATAGCTCGTCTCGGGCGTTACGCGGACATACTGCGCGGCCATATAGCCGGTCTTGTCGTTGTAGCTGAGCTTGTACCAGTCCTTAACGGAACCGAGAGCATTGAGCGTTACACCGTTGGAGTAATAACCAAGCGTATCGCTGTCGGTGCTCGGCTGGCTTCTCAGACGCACGCTCGTGCCGATGACGGAGGCCTTGAGGCCGGTGTCATTGGACGGGGTGGGGGTAGTAGTCGTAGTGGTTGTCGTCGTTGTGGTGGTGGTCGACGGTGTAGTAGTTGCTGCGCTGCCGACGGACAGCTTCATATAGTCTGCGCTGACAAAGCCTGTTTTGCCGTCGCAGCTTACCTCGTACCAGTTGCCCTGCGCGCCGATGACGGACATTTTCGTGCCCTTGTCGTAGGTCGCGACGATCGAGCCCTTGGTGCTGGCCGAGCTTCTCATGCGCACGTCGTTGCCGCTGACTGTGCCTGTGCCGAAGTTGCCGCTGACCTTGTCGACAGCGTCAAGATACTTGGCCGAGGCGTAGCCTGCCATGTTGTTATACACGATCTTGCACCAGCCGTCCTGCGTCATGCCGACGATGACTTCGGCACCCATGGGCATAGTGGCAATGATCGATTTCGTCGTATCCGCGCCGCTTCTGAGGTTGAGTACCGCTGTGGTCTTCGCACCGCTGATGCCCGCCGCGTTTGCGGGGATGCACAGGAGCGAAACACAGAGCATGACCACGAGCAGCATGCTGATAAGTCGTTTTTTCATCGTAAAACTCTCCGTTTGCAGATTTCAATACGTAATCAAATTGTAACACAGAGGTCGAATTATGTCAACATAGCGCGACGAGCGCGGTGTGAACTGACTGTAAATTCAGCATTTTCCTCCGGCACACCACATGTTGTGCCTGTTTCCGTATTAAACGAATAGTTATTGTGGCGCGGGGATGAAATTTGCGGTTTTCATTTGGTTTTGAATATGATATACTATATAAAATAAATTTTCCCGAGGGTGAGATATGAAGCGCATTATGTTAAACAAACGGCTGATAGCGGCGGCGATGTGCCTTGCGATGCTTTTGCCGCTGGGCGCGTGTACGAGCGAGGAGCCCACGCAAAAGCAGATATTCGCGATGGACACGGTCATGACCATGACGGCCTATGGCCGCAATGCCGATGACGGTGTCAATGCCGCGATTGGCGTCATAAACTCCATGGACGATATGCTCGATCCCGATAACGACAGCAGCTACACAACGCTTATAAACAATGCCGAGGGCAAGGACGTTGTCGTATCCGCGCAGGTGAGCGAAATGCTCTCGACGGCGCTGGACGTTTACGAAAAGTCGGGTGGCGCGCTGGATCTGTCGGTGTACCCACTGTATGAGGCATGGGGCGAATTTAAGGACGAGACCGGCCGCATCCCCTCGGATGACGAGATTAAGCAGCTTCGCAAGAACCTCGGCTTCGGCAGTATGCGCATAAATTCCTTTGAGGGCGAGGCAAACTTCTCCGTGCGCATGCCCAAGGATACGCAGATAAGCTTTGGCGCGGTCGCAAAGGGCTGCGCATCGAAATACGCCATCGACGCTATGCGCAAAAGCGGCGTTGAAAGCGGCATCGTGTCCCTCGGCGGCAATGTTCAGACCCTTGGCCTGAAGCCCGACGGCACGAACTGGACGGTCGCCGTGGAAGACCCGAACGACACGGGCGCATATGTCGGAACGCTCTCTGTCGGCGAAACGGCAATTGTCACCTCCGGCAGCTATCAGCGCTACTTCGTCGGCTCTGACGGCATGAAGTACCACCACCTCATCGACCCCTCCACCGGCCGCCCGACGGATAACGACCTCGTCTCGGTGACGATAGTCTGCGACGACGGTACGCTGGCCGACTGCCTGTCGACGGCGATGTTCGTGCTCGGCTCGTCCTCGGCGCTCAAATATTGGCGCGATAACGGCGGGTTTGAGATGATAATGATAACGAAGAACAACGAGGTGCTGTGCACAACGGGGCTTATCGAGGTGTTCACGCTCACAAACAGCACCAATTACAACGCGAGGTTTGTTGAGTGATAGACCGCGAATTTTTCCGGCAGGACGCACTGAGCCTTGCGCCCGCACTAATTGGCAAAACGCTCGTGCGCACCCTGCCTGACGGCAGCCAAAAGCGCCTGATGATAACCGAGACCGAAGCCTACTGTGGTGTGGAAGATACGGCCTGCCATGCACATAAG
>CAZWJM010000146.1:0-3071 GCA_964634435.1 uncultured Oscillospiraceae bacterium
TTTTGCACTAAATCAGAACAAAACAAACCTCCGCACTACTGTAGTACGGAGGTTAAATTTTGATTTTCTATTGGCTTGCGACAGTTTTCCGGTTTCGTCGGCAATTTCGAACCAGGACACCGAAATAGATGTATCCGTAGCTGCGTCAATTCGCCTTTAAAAGGTGACGATTTTGTAGTAGCTGTTGGAGGTTTTTTTGTAGACGATGGCGTACAGCAGAGCAAAGACGACGAAGCTGACGACGGTGGTGAGGATGAGGACGGGGGTGTTGTTTACGTTAAAAAGCAGCAGCATCTTTCTGATGAAGGGGAAGGCGAAAGCGAGGTGCAGACCCGCGAACACGAGCGGCAGGAAAAACACCGTCAGAAGCTGCGAATTGATGCTGCGGCGGATCTCCGCCCTTGTCATGCCGACCTTCTGCATGACTTCGAACCTGTGCGCGTCCTCATAGCCCTCGGATAGCTGCTTGTAGTAGATTATCAGCACCGCCGCGCAGGTGAACACGAGGCTGAGCATGATGCCGAGGAAAAACAGCCCGCCGAACAGCTCGTAAAAGGACGCGGTGTTTTCCGCAAGCGTCTCGACCGTGTACACCATTGCGCCCTTGCCATCCAGCTCGTCCAAGCGAAACTCATCGGACAGCTTTTGGCTAAGCTGAGTCACCTCGTCCGCGGAAAGCCCGGCGTTGAAGGAATAGTACCAGCTCGGGCCCCCGATGCCGTAGCCGCGCGCGTCGCGGATCTCATCGATGCCCTTGAGCGCAGCGTCAAAATCGGGCACGACGACGGTGACGGTCGTCAGAATCGACGCCATGTCCGTGCCGTTTTTTATCGGCATCTCGTCGAGAATTTGCTTTACGTCGTATGTCCAAGCGCCTTTGATGCCGATGACGTCGGTGTTAAGCTCCGAGCGGTTTGAGTGGACAAGCGCCTCGTTCGGCGCAAGGCTTACGCTCGTCCCCGCCGCGGCGTTATAGTCCGAAAGCGGCAGGATGCAAAGCTGCACGACCTTCTCGTAGCCGTCGGCGAAGGTGTAGACCAGCTCGTCTGTCGGGTCTATGATGCCGTTTTCCATCACGCCGGCGACATTCGAGCAGCGGTAGTCGAGCACGTCCGAGGTCTTCGTATCGCCCAGCCGCTCGATAATGTTCGCGCGTATCTCGCCGATGACCTCGTCGGTCATATCGCCTGTGCTTTCAAAGTACGAGCGCACGATCACATCGCGCGGGTATCTCTCCTTAAGTGAGTCCTCCGCGCCAAAATACAGGCAGCTCGTCGACGATATCATGACCAGCACCATCGTCGCGAGGATGCATATCGACGCAAGACCCGCGCCGTTGCGCTTCATGCGATAGGCCATGGAGGAGACGGAGACGAAGTGGGCGCTTTTGTAATAGTAGCGCTTGTTTTTCTGCAGCAGGCGGCACAGCAGAACGCTGCCTGCGATGAATATGAGGTAGGTCGCCGCGATGACCATAAGCACCGCCGCGAAGAACACCGTCACGGCCTCTACCGGCTGCTCTATCGTCACGGCCATGTAGTATGCAGCGGCGAGGACGATGACGCCCGCAAAGCCGAGGACGTAGTTTGCCTTCGGCGGCTTTTCGCCGTAGCTTTCGCTGCGGATAAGCTCCGTTGCCGTCGAGCGGCACAGGCGGAACACGTTGCGGAGGTAGATAAGCACATATATCGCGCCAAAGTACAGCACCAGGTATTTTATCGCCGCGAAGGATACGCGGATGGTGTAGTCCGGCTCAAGGCCGATCATCCGCACAAGGCCGAGCTCGGCAAGCTTTGACAGCAACATGCCCAGCACGATGCCGAGGATGAGCGAGGCCAGCGCGCAGAATACCGTCTCCCACGCGAGGATCTTTGAGATGTTGCGCTTGTTCATGCCCAGGATGCTGTACAGGCCGAACTCCTTGTATCTGCGCTTGACGAGGAATGAGTTGCAGTAAAACAGGAACATCAGCGCAAACAGCACGATGACGTAAACGCCCAAAGCCAGCACCTGTCTTGTCGTCGTGCCGCCGCGCATCATTTTAAGCACGTCGGAGCTTGCGAGGAAAAACAGGATGTAGAACACCGCGGCCGTGCCTGCGGCGGCGAGGATGTACGGCACGAAAAGTCGGGCGTTTTTGCTCATGCCGCTCCACGCGAGTCGGGGATACAGGCTGTGCTTCATTTGAGCTCACCGCCTGTCGCAAGGATGGTCAGGGTGTCGGATATCTTCTGGTAAAGCTGCTGATCTGTGCAGTCGCCGCGGTAGATCTGGTGGAACACCTCGCCGTCTTTTATAAACAGTATGCGCCGCGCGTGGGACGCGGCCTTGACAGAGTGCGTGACCATGAGGATGGTCTGACCCTTGCTGTTTATCTCCTCGAACAGGCGCAGGAGCTCGTCGGTACTTTTGGAGTCAAGCGCGCCCGTCGGCTCGTCGGCTAGGATGATGCGCGGGTTTGTGATTATCGCTCTTGCGACGGCCGCGCGCTGCTTCTGTCCGCCGGAGACCTCGTAGGGGTACTTTTTCAGCAGCGGGGTCAGGCCCAGCTGCTTTGCAACGGGCAGCAGGCGCGAGGTCATCTCGTCGTAGCTCTTGCCGGCCAGCACCAGCGGCAGGAGTATGTTGTCCTGTATCGTGAAGGTGTCCAGCAGGTTGAATTCCTGGAACACGAAGCCGAGATTGTCGCGGCGGAAGGTCGCAACGTCGGCCTCGCGGATGGTGGTTATGTCTCTGCCGTCGAGCAGCACCTTGCCGCCGGTGGGCTTGTCGAGCGCGGCCAGCAGGTTCAGAAGCGTCGTCTTGCCGGAGCCGGATTCGCCCATGATGGCGACGTACTCGCCCTCTTCGACGCTGAAGTTGACGCTGCACAGAGCCTCGACCTGATTGCCGCCGAAGCGCGTGCTGTATAATTTTCTGAGGTTTTCAACTGTGAGAATGCTCATTTTGCTGCCTCCTTGGGGCGTTTGTTCTTTACGGGTCCCATTATAGCCTATCCCGCAGCCCAAAACCATCGATTTGTCTTACATTTCCCCCGTCAAATCTAACATTCTCGTCACATTTCAATAGCG
>CAZWJM010000147.1:0-3063 GCA_964634435.1 uncultured Oscillospiraceae bacterium
ATTTTCTTGACCTTGTCCCGGATGGCGAGCCGTTCTTCCAGCATCCATGGGGTGTAACCGGTCGCTTCCATTAACAAGGCATAGGGCTTGAAGGTTTTGCAGCGCTGCACGGTCTTGTCCGGATGCTCAGAGATTATGACCTGATAATCGTCCAGTTCCTGTGATAGCGTTCTCTGTATCGCCTTTGCAAAAAGCCCGCTCTGCATATCCAATAAGATTTTGCGCATATTCACATTCGCTCCTTCCTTGTTAGTTTACCTGCCTATGAACACAAGGCAAGGCGCTTATATATAGACTGCCTAAAGCGTGTTTGTACCGTTTACCCGGTATTATTTGCATAAAGCAGCTATGCTCTGACCTGCTGAAAACCGAAGTGCTTTTCGGCTGATACACAAAAAATCATTTTGTCAAGTACATTGTAAAGATTTTTTTCGCATTTTTCACTCCGAAAACGGAGGTTTTTGAAAAAGGGGCAAAAAAATACCCGGCTCATCGCAAATCAGATGAACCGGGGAATACAGGTATCTTTTTTATTCGTCTTTCAGAGCTGTGACAATCAGCTTGCTTTCTATTGCTGCCGCCATCAGCTCCTCCTTGCTGTCAAATCCGCACCGGCTGACCATATCGCGGATATGCCACCGGGCGGCATCGCCGGTGATGCCCAGCTTCTGCCCGATCTCCCCGAAGCTCATGCCCCGGATATACAGGCGCAGGATTTCAAGCTGTATGGGCTTAATGTCGCTGGAAAGAATATCCTCCAGCTCCACGGGCGGCGTTTCGTCGGGGAAGCTGCGCTCTCCGCTGAGAACGCGCTCAATGACCGCCATCACTTCATCGTCCCCGTGATCCTTATAGCACAACCCGTCGGCACAGCCTGTCTTTGCCTTGGAAAGCACCTCCGGGTCAACCAGTGAAGTCATAATCACCACCTTGGTATTGGGGCAGCTCTCCTTAATCCGCTTTCCGGCGGCAAGCCCCGAATGTCGGTGGAGCGTCTGCACATCCATCAGCACAAGGTCAATCCCTTTATTGCAAAGCCGCTCCGCTTCAAAGGCGTCCCGGACAGCGCCGACCAGATGAAAGCGCTCGTCGGCTGTAAACAGCTTGACAAAGTGCTCCTGTATGTATTTGTCATCCTCAACTATCAGGATATTGATCATAGATTGTCTTCCTCCTTCCTCGGAAGATACAGAGTAAGGGCAAACGCAGGTCGGTGAGAAATCTTCATATCACCGCCGGAAGCCTCTACACTCCTGCGCAGGGAGGAAAGGCCGCTGCCTTCCGTTATTTTATCCTTCGGCACTTCGCCGTTGTTTGTAATCTGTACTCGCAGTAAACCGACCTTCTCGGTGATCTTGACATTGACTCTGTCTCCCTTGGCGTGACGGATACAGTTGGTGACGCATTCCCGCACGGCAGCCGTTATGAGCTGCTCCGCCGTGGTGTCAGGCGGAATATAGCCGTCCAGCGTTACCTTGACGCCGAGCTGTTTGGCTTTCTGCTGTGCTTCCTCAAAGGTTCCTTTTGCAGTGGAACGGCTTGCCGAAAGCATCCCGACAGCCTCCTGCAAATCCTTCAGCTTTTGCTTTGTCTCGGTAGAGGAGCTGTTCTTGACATCTTGAATGGTGAGTAAGCTGCTTCCGAGGGTGTCGTGAAGCCAGACCTTCAGAGTTAGGCTTTCTTTTTCCCGCACCTCGTCCTCCATGCGCGCATACATCTTTTGTAGCCGGAGGTTTACCTTTTTCAGTTCCTCGTTATTCTCCCGCAGACGAACGTTGCCTTCATAAAGCTCGGTCTCGTCATGGGCGGCAAGCTGGACATAACCTGAAAGTCCTTCACCGTCGAGTTCGCTGCGGCAAAAGCGGTAAATCCTGTCCTCCCAAGTTCTGTTGTCCCTAAAACGGTAGCAACCCGCTACATCCGTCATGGCCTCCACTTGGCTTTCCGATGGGGGCGAAGATAGGGCATCCGTCATGTCGCTGAGTGTCCGGGGAAGTCTATCTATCAGCAAGTGGGACAGTTCTGCCATCTTCCGGTTAATCAGAATGATATGTCCGTCTGCGTCCGCAAACAAAAGTCCCACCGGAAGATCGTCAATCGCTTCCTTGACCGACCATTCGTTGATTTCCCGTTTGCTGCGCCGCATTTCCGCGATAAGACTTATGACGGAATATGCAAAGGCGGCGACAAGGATACAAATCAGAGCCGGCACCGGCAGATGAAAATCACTTTGGGTAACATGCTGATTATACCGAACAAGGAAGCAAAGCAGCACAAGTAATCCGTACAGCAGAAATCCGTCCAGTACAGTATGTATTACCGACCGGCGGTGGAAAAACCGGTACAACGGCAAAACAAGCTGTGCCAGCACGCCAAGCCAAGTGATAATAATCACCGCCATCTGTGCGTAATGAGAAAGTTCGCAAAAGCAGGTCATCTTCCGGCACCTCCCCTCAGAGGCAGGATCAATTCCCACTCGTTCTCGTCCGACATCGCAACCGAAGCGTCCGGCCACTCTTTCCCGAGCGGACTCAGATCCTCCCTGCAGCCGACGGTTACACGGATACGAAGCACGCCTTCCACCACACTCACCGATACCGTGCAGGAAGTGATGCTGTCCAGCGCCGCTTCCACCGCGTCCTCGAAAAAGTCATAGGCGGCGGACGCAATCTCGCCGGGCAAATAGTCCCGTTCCGCATCTACAAACACCACACAGTGCGCTCCCATGGCTTTCAGGTAGCGGACAGATTCCTCAATGGCGTTTTTCAGTTCGCCCTGGGGAACGTCAAACCCGTTCTGGATGGAAAGCGTCAGGTGCTTTTTACGTTTGACATAGCCGCCGAGCACGGCGATCTTGGACAGAATGGCGTTTCCTTTTTCCGCGTCCCCGTCCACCAGCTCGTACTCCTTCATCAGCCGCGCAATGCGGTCGATCTGTTTCTGCGTGGAGGCGGTCAGCAGGTCATACAGTCTGTTCTGCTCCGCAGTCACCTTTCTATCCTTTTCCAGCACATACTCATGCCTCAGCATGGCGGTGCGTTCTTCCAGTTCTTCCTTGGTCTC
>CAZWJM010000148.1:0-2944 GCA_964634435.1 uncultured Oscillospiraceae bacterium
GTTGTCGTTTCGGCGGCGTCCTATAAGACGTACACCTATTCGATAGACGGAGCGCAGCTCCTTTCCCCCGATGCCTACACACCGAACAGACAGATAGATTCAGCCGAAATGAATCTTCCCGTGACGGTGAACGACAAGGGCGAGCAGGTTCGCGAGACCCTCAACACACCGGATGACCTTGTTGTGGACAGCAAGGGCAATGTGTATATCGCAGATTCCTCAAATAACTGCATATACGCACTTGACAGCAACTTCAAATTCCGTTTCAAGATCACGTCCTTTGTCAACAGTCAGGGCGTTGACGATGCACTTTCCGGATGCAAGGGCTGCTTTGTCACCGACAAGTACATCTATGTTGCAGATACCAACAAGAACCGCATTGTCATCTTTGATCTTGAGGGCAAATATGTAAGGCACCTCGACGAGCCGGAGGCTGACATCTTCGAGGACAACGCGATATACAAGCCGATCGCGCTTGCAGTCGATGCAACCGAAAGACTTTATGTCGTTTCCTCCACCACCTATCAGGGAATCCTTTCCCTTGACAAGAACGGTGTCTTCCAGGCATACGTCGGTGCGCAGAAGGTCGCTTACAGTACATGGGATATCTTCTGGCGTCAGTTCCAGACGGCAAAGCAGAGAGCACTTTCTGTAAGGAACGTCCCGACTGAGTACAACAATATAACGATCGACAGCACCGGGTTCATCTACGTCACGACATCGTCGATCGACGAGGGGAACCAGCAGAACGCGATCTACTCAAAGAAGGGCGAATACGCTCCGGTCAAGAAGTACAACGCCGCGGGTAAGGACATCCTCGGCAGAAACGGCTTCTACGGCCCCGGCGGTGAAGTCTGGGTAAATTACAGCCCGATAAAGAGCGACATCACCGGTGCCTCCAAGATAATCGACGTCGCACTCGGACCGGCAGGCAGCTGGTCGATAATCGACGAGAAGCGCTCCAAGGTCTATACCTACGACCAGTACGGTCAGCTTCTGTTCATCTTCGGAGACAAGGGCTCGATGCTCGGAAACATTCAGAAGGTTTCCGCTATCGCTTATCAGGGAACAAACATACTGCTCCTTGACTCTACCTCAAAGACTATCACCCTTTACACAAGAACCGAATACGGCGACATCCTCATCAAGGCTCTTCAGAACGAAATCGACAGAAACTATGACGCCGCGGTAACTGACTATCAGGACATTCTTCAGAGAAACAGCAACTTCGACGCCGCCTATATCGGAATCGGTAAGGCTTACTACCGTCAGAGCAAGTATGCGGAAGCCATGAAGATGTTCGAAAGCGCATACGAGACTGCGAACTATTCAAACGCATTCAAGATGCAGCGTCAGCAGTGGGCTAACAAATACTTCATTGTCATCCCGATCGTTGTTGTCGTTATCCTTGTCGCCATTGTGAAGTTCTTCGGATACGCTCACAAGGTCAATAAGTCAGTCACGACATCAAGCGGGAAGAGAACCTTCAAGCAGGAGGTCATGTACGCTTTCCATGTGATATTCCATCCGTTCGACGGATTCTGGGATCTCAAGCATGAAAAGCGCGGCTCGGTGCGCGGAGCAGTATTCTACCTCGTTCTTGCGCTTATTGCGGTATGCTACAACTCGGTCGGAAAGGCTTATATTTTCAATCCGAGAGCAAGCTACTCAAGCATGTTCATGACCTGCATCTCGCTTCTTGTACCCGTCATCCTGTGGGTCATTGCCAACTGGTGTCTGACCACACTGTTCGACGGTGAAGGAAGCATCAGGGACATTTTCATCGCTACCTGCTATTCGCTGGTTCCGCTGATCCTCTTCATGATCCCGGCGACGGCACTGACAAATGTCTTTACTCTCAATGAAGCATCAATCTACAATATGCTTATTTCAATAGGCTGGGCGTGGGTAATGCTGTTGCTGTTCTTCGGAACAATGGTAACTCATGACTATTCGCTTCTTCGAAACGTTCTGACCTCGATTGGAACCGTTGTCGGCATGGCATTCATCATGTTCTGCGGAGTGCTGTTCTCAACGCTTCTTGTCAAGATGGTCAACTTCATTTCGGGAATCGTCACGGAAATCACGTATCGAATGTAAACAGGATTGGAGAAAGATTAAATGTCCATTAAAAACAGATTTTTATCGGCACTTATGGTCATCTGTATGATATTCGGTACGCTCGCCTCGCTCTCCCTCTTCCCCGTATTTGCGGCGGACACTGCGGATAACAACGGCGGCGAAAAGGAAACTATCGATTATCTCAACGACGCATTCAAGTCGAAGGAGGATAAGCTGGCATCCATGACCCTGATGCTGACAAGGTACGGTTATGAGCTTTATTATGAGCCCTACACCGGCGAGGTCGGCGTCAAGAACACAAAGACCGGCGACATCCTTCTTACCAACCCCTATGATATAGGCAAGGCAGGCTCCGCGTCGACAGAAAACGTAAAGAACCAGCTCCTCTCCCAGATCATTATCAAGTATTCCAATACCGAAGGTAATGAGCTGACGATATACAGCTACGTCGAAGCTGCGAAAAGAGGGCAGATCAAGGTCAAGAAGATCAAGAACGGTATCAGAGTAGAGTATATAATGGGTAAGCAGGAGTCCAGACTTCTTGTTCCCCAGCGTATCGAAAAGTCCCGTTTCGAGGAAAAAATTCTTGCCAACATAACGGAAAAGAGCAAGCAGGACAAACTGAAGGCTTTCTACGTCGAGAAGAACCCGAACGAAGCGGGTATGACCGAAAAGATGAAGAAGGAGATGTACGCTACCTTCCCGATCACCGAGAAGTATGCGATCTATGTCTTCGACCCCAAGGCTTCCGACCGCGAAAAGACCCAGATGGAAGCGATCATCAAGCAGTTCTGCCCTGAGTACACTTATGAGGAGCTTGAATACGACCACACGCTTGTGGAGTACGAAAGCACCGACAAGA
>CAZWJM010000149.1:0-2940 GCA_964634435.1 uncultured Oscillospiraceae bacterium
GATACTTCCGCATCTTAAGAACTATCCCTGCTCCGCCGCAGACCGCGAGACCGCCTCCGACAGGGCTGTCATCGGACACACCGCCGGCTCCTTCCGCGAGTGGCGGCTTTCCTCCGACACGGGGTGCATTTTCATGTGCTTTGACGCTCTCGGTCAGGCGTGGGAAATGATAACCGAGGAGCCGCTGCACACGCAGATCGGTCAGCTTATCTCGGCACTTCTTGACGGGTTCCGCCGGATGGACTATGTGAATGCCGGACTTCAGACCCACGCAACTCTGACCTGTATGCGCGGCGTGATGCGCATTTACGGCATTACCGGGGACAGATCTCTTCTTGACCTTGCCGAAAAGTTCTTCTCGGACTTTGTGAATTACGGCATGACGGTCCACTATGCCAACATAAATAACTTCCTCGGCGCCGGTCACACCGAGCCGTGCGGTATCGTCGATTCCTTCATGCTGGCAAATCAGCTCTTTGATGCCACCGGAAAACGCGGGTATCTCGACATGGCAAACAGCATATGGCACAACGCGCTTATGCGGGCGCAGAGAGAGAACGGCGGCTTCGGCTGCGATATGACGGGACGCGACGGCATTCTCGGCGTTTTCGGCGACTTTTACGAGGCATACTGGTGCTGTACCATGCGCGGCGCCGAGGGACTGGGCTATCCGGCAAGACACGCGCTTGCCTGCGGGGAAAACACGATAACGCTGCCGTTTTACTTCGATTTTACGGCAACGCCGGACGCCGGAACCGAGGTCAGGGTCAGAACCGGCTACCCGCATTCCGGGGACGTTTCGTTTGAGGTCCTCCGCGGCGGCGGAGAGACGGTGAAGCTGCGCATCTACCTTCCCGAATGGGCGACCGACCCCCTGCTCACCGTAAACGGGAAAGCCGTCACTCCGGAGAATGACGGATGCTTTGTCTGCACCTGTATAAAAATGAATGCCGGAACGCGCGTCGGTCTTGCTTTCCCGCTCCCGCTCCGCGCCGTTCCGTGCAGACGGTTCTGGCATGAAAACGAGGGGAGATGCACGCTTGAGTACGGTACGCTCGTCCTCGGCACCGACGCGGATTTCGACGGAGAGATATCGCTTTCCGACCTAGTTCCCGACGGACAGGGCGGCTTCGATGCCTACGGTATGAAATTCACTCCGTTCGATGCCGATTATCTGCTCTCACGCGATGAGATCATGAAGAAAAAACAAAGAATTCTGTTCAGGGTAAAAAACCGGTCAGAAAGGTGAAATTAAAAACCGGGGTGTAAAAAACTCACTCTGAGTTTTTTACACCCTAAGACGTCGGTCTCGGCAGGACATCACTCCTCCGCCCTGACGATCTCCCTGTTTTCGAGTATCCTCCCCGGATTCACGTCGAGAAGCTGTGCGATATACTCCGGGTCGTATCTTTCGTCGAGGAAGGCGACAAGAGCTCTCATGTCCGGCGTCCTTGCGCGCGAACTGTGGGCGTCGGAGGCGATCACATGGCATATGCCGTGGTCGAGCATTTCAAGAGCCGTTGCGCGGATGCGGCTTCCGAACGCGCCGAGGATGCTGCCCTTGTTGACCTGAAGCACATATCCGCGGTCGCATAGCTCCGGAAGGAGCCCCGGTGCGTACCGGGATGCCGAATATCTCTCCGGATGCGCCACGACCGGGCGGTATCCGGCTTTTTCGGTCTTTTTCAGAAGCGAAAGAATATATTCCGGCGGCGCGTCGAACGGAAATTCCACAAGCATATAATCCCCTCCGGCAAGCGGCGGGAGCAGTTTTCTTTCAATGAACGAAGCCGTGTCGGGCAGAAGCAGTATCTCAGCGCCCATTTTCAGCCTGACGGGGATTCCCGCAGAGCCGACCGCGGAAACAAGCTCCGTGTACAGCTTTTCAATGCTCTCCGCAACCGTCATCGGGTCGTCCTCTCCGCACCTGACATGAGGCGTGCAGACGATATCGGTAACGCCGGAATCGCAGGCGAGGGCAGCCATATCCAGCGATTCCTCTACGCAGGACGAGCCGTCATCGAATCCGGGGATTATGTGGCAGTGAATGTCGATCATATTTCTTCTCCTTTCGCGTGATTCTGATATAATTATACGGTTTTCCGGATAAAAAGTCAACAGGGGTGTCAAAAAACCCGGATTGAGTTTCTCAACAGCCCCCGTTTTACGGATATTATCAGCCCTTCAGCTTCAGATATATAAGCAGCACCGAGATATCCGCCGGGCTTACCCCGCTGATCCTTGATGCCTGACCGATATCGGAGGGGCGGATCTTATTCAGCTTCTGCCGCGCCTCAAGCCTTAAACCGTCGATCTTCAGGTAATCGATATCGGCGGGCAGGAGCTTTTCGGCGAGCTTTGCCATTTTTGCGGCTTCGCCCAGCTGACGCTTTATGTAGCCGTCGTATTTCACCCTGACCTCAGCTCCGTATGTCACCTTTCTCTGAAGTGCGGGGCGGTCGGGATCGAATGGCGCGAGCATTTCATACGATATCTGCGGACGGCGGAGAAGGTCAGCCAGCTTTACCCCCGTCGTGACGGGTGCCGTGCCGTTTTTCTCCAGCATCGCATTAAGCTCCGGGGTCGGAGGGACTGTCGTTCTCTCAAGCCGCATTATCTCACCGTCGGTCTGCTTTTCGCGGGAGACATGATCCTCCCATCTGTCGTCCGGTATAAGCCCCGCGTGCCTGCCGTAGGCAATGAGCCGCTCCTCGGCATTGTCCTGACGCAGGAGCAGACGGTATTCCGAGCGTGAGGTCATTATCCTGTACGGCTCGTTCGTCCCCTTGGTCACAAGGTCGTCGATAAGCGTTCCTATGTAGGAGCTGTCGCGGGAAAGGCGTATCTGCTCCTTTCCGAGGAGCTTCAGCCCTGCATTTATCCCGGCAATAAGCCCCTGAGCGGCGGCTTCCTCATATCCGGACGTGCCGTTGAACTGTC
>CAZWJM010000150.1:0-2919 GCA_964634435.1 uncultured Oscillospiraceae bacterium
TTTAACCTCCGTACATCGGCTGTACGGAGGTTTGTTTTTGTGCTGATTTGGTGCAGAAAAAGCCTTCCCCTCGGAGGTCGGTGCGTTAAGAAAACATGCCGGTGGCATGTTTTTAGCATCCGACCGCAGGAGCTGTGCTCCGAGGAGGGAACTTATTGTGCCGCTTGCACTTATCAGCCAGCGCCGACGGATGAGGTGGATTATATCTGCGGCGTAAGCCGCCACTGCTTTATTTGTAGGGAACAGGTTCACCTGTTCCGTGTGTTATTTCTTGCGAAGTAGACCAGTAGAAGCGGAACGGGTAAACCCGTTCCCTACAATGTTCTAAATTAGTGCAAAGCAAGACATTACAAGCCTCTGCATCGCACTTGTGTCACGCGGCAGATTCCTGGTTTAGTTGACAGCCTCTGGTCGGTCAAGTGCAATAAAAGTATAAGGATGGCGCTAAAGCGCCATAAAAAACACAGCCGACAGAAAGTATGTCGGCCGCTTTGAAGAGGGGGATTGTAACGAATATGCCCGCAGGAGTATGGAAATAGGAAGGGAGAATTTAGTCATTAAGCTGTAGCATCAAAGAAAACGCGGGCATATTACTAAACGTCGAACCTGCGCGAAAATCGCCGCGCACTGTCCTACGATTAGCATTATATCAATTATCCGCGCTATGTCAACACTTATTCGAAAAATATTTAGACAATTTTTTAACCGTGTCCATAGTGCATAAAAAATTTAAAGTATTATTCGCCGTTTTGTGCAGTTTTGCGCAACTTATGATACACAAGAAGAACACGCCCCGGCGGATATCCGGCGGGGCGTGGTGCTGCTTTTATTTCAGGCCGCTCAGGTCGAGGAATTCGCCGAGCTTATAGTCCATTTCGATGGGTCTGAAGCCGAGGAACATGCCGGGCGTGAAGGTAAGCTCGCCGACATACACCTTGCCGTCGACCTCGTAGAAGTCGATGCGCACAAGCGGGAAATCCTTTGCGAGGATCTTGCACAGCTTCTTGATCTCACCGAGCTTTTTGGGCTTCTTGGGGTGGGCCGCAGTCTGCTTGCCCTTGCGCATGACGGGGATGCAGTTCCAGTCCATATCGACAAAGGTTCGGGTCTGCGTTCTGGCCTTGCGGTCGCTTACGACGAGGGCAAACTTCGGCTCGCCGTTGCAGCAGTAGAACTTATAGTCGTCCACGCTGCTGCCCTCTTCGGCCTCCAAAAGCTCCTCAATGACTATCTTGGGCTCGATCTTCTCGTCGGTGATGCACATGTTCTGATAATAGTAAGTGCACCACGGGTACAGCCAGGTGGTCATCATGACCTTGAGATGGTCAAGGCAGTAGGTGTCCTTATTGGTCACGAGGATGACCTGGTCGCTGCCCCAGCCGCAGTTGGACTTTGCGACGAACTTATTAGGCAGGGCATCGAAATCGATCTGCGCAACGTCGTCATACGCGCCGAGCAGCGGCACGACGTACTGCGCGCCGACCTTGGAGGCGATGTATTCCTTGGCCGCGAATTTATCCGCGGCGATTTTTATGTCGGGGTTTTTATAGTTGAGCGCAAGCCATATGATCTTCTCGTTAAAGCTTCTGGGATTGTCCAGATTCGGCAGATAGCCCATCTGCGCGTATGCCTTCTGCATACAGTACATGCGCTGCATCACGGGCGTGATGCGCGTTTCCATCATGTAAGCCTCTTTCGGCGTGAGGGGGTCAAAGTAATCCTCGGTGTTCTGGATCACCTTGTCGGGAAGCCGTATCATATCGCCATACTTCTGATCCCACTCAAACGGCTCGAACGACAGCAGGCCGCCGCCGGAATAAAAGGTCATCTCGCCCACATACACTCTATCGCCGAGGTCATAGAAGTCGACCCTGACAAAGGGGAAGGGCTGCGAAAGCTTCGCGGCGATCTCCTTCATCTTTTCAAAATTCTTCGGCTTTTCATGCGGCTTTTCGACATGCGCGTGGCCGCCGTAGGTTATATCGAGGGGGTTGAAGTCGGCATCGTAGAAATCGAAGGTCGTGGGCTTGGTCTTGTCCTGACGGTCGGTTGCGATAAACAGACTGTCCACACGGCCGTTAAAGCAGAAGAATTTGTAGTCATATACCTGCTCGTCGGCCTGCTCGATGTATTCCTCGGCGAAAATGATGGGCGGCATGTTCTTATAGCCCCAGTTGAAGGTCTGATAGTACGAATTTCTGTAGGGCTTTATCCATTTTGCAAACTGCCGGCGGGTGAGGTCCTCGTCGAGCTCGGATTTGTCCTTGACTATCTTGAGATAGCCGCTGCTCCAGTTGACCTTGAGCACGAAGCGCTCCGGCAGCTCGTCAAAATCGATCTGACCGGCATTGGTCCAGCTTTTTATCGTCGGGACAACGTATTCCGGGCCTACCATGTTCGTTACATAGTCCTTGACGGCAAATTTATCGCAACATTTGGTGATCAGCGGCTCCTGATAATAAAGCTTCATCCACATGAGCTTTTCGTTGAACGTCTGCGGATCCCGGAAGTTTATCTTATAGCCGTGCTGCTTTTCAAATACCTTGGCAAGCAGTGCCTCTTTCCTCGCGTCTGTCAGCGCGTCCTTCTTTTCCAATCGGTAATTCATCTTTTTCGCGCGCACGGTGGCGTACTCGCCCTTTTTTATGTCGCGGATGAAATACCTGTCGATAATTATACTTCTGAGCAGCTGAAAGGTGTCGGTTTTTTTGAATCTTGCGTACTCCGCCTTTGTGAAAAACAGCCTTTTTACTATTTTCTTTATAAGCCGCTTGAGCTTTCTCCAAAGTTTCACTGTCGTTTCTCCTGTATTTAATGGTTAATTTATTGAATCAGGCACAATTTTGCTGAAATATATTATCACACAAGCCCTATTATTTCAAGCCACATTAATCATCCTCACTCATTTTCATATTTGTT